>CAMLEO010000391.1 GCA_946478975.1 uncultured Steroidobacter sp. | reverse complement strand
CGTAACACGCGCGCGGTGGTCGCCTGGCTCAAGAACCATTTGCCGAGACCGACGCAGATGCTCTCTACCGGCTGCAGTGCCGGCGGCATCGGCAGCCTCAACAGCTACGCGACTCTGCGACGTGACATGGCGCCGACCTATGGATTCCTGATCGATGACTCGGGGCCGTCGTTCTCGGCACCGCTCGGTGGCGATCCGGCGCAGTATCCATCGGTGCCGTTGCAAACATACATTCGCGCGGCATGGGGTTTGGATCAGGGGCCGATGGCATATCTCGCCACCGTGCTGCCGGCGTTCAACGCCAACAACTTCGGCACGTTGTACCCGGCGCTCGCCGCCAAGCTGCCGACCGATCGGCTGGGCCACACGCATTTTTGGCAGGACCTGAACTACTCGTCGTATTCCTACGAGCGGTTCTTCCCCGAGATCGCGAACGCGCCGGATCAGGCCGCCAAGGAAGCGCTGATTCACGCCAAGTGGCGCACCGACACCGAGCGCCTGAAACAAACATTGAATACGCTGCCCACGTTCGGCGGTTACTTCCCGCAGTACCGCGCGCTGAACGAGAGCCACTGCACCACCATCGTCGATTTCGAGAACGGCGACATCCAGGAGCGCTCGCTGGAGCTGCATCACTTCATCGACAGCGTGCTCGACGGCGGCGGCCCGGTGCTGGATGCCTCCGAAACCAGCGACCAGGCCGATCGGGCCAAGCCGCCCAACCTGATTTATCAGCTGATCGACTCGTTGTTATAGGCAACGCTCATGCGCACGCGGTCGATAGTGATTGCGTCCGTCGTGCTCGCCGCAGTGGCGCTGGGATGGACGCTGCGGCTGCATGAGTCTTCCACCACCAAACAGCACTCGACGCCGATACAAACAACTGCTCCGGCAGCCGGGCCGGAGCAGCCCGACGCACCCTTGCGCCCGGTCGGCAATAGCAATCCGGTCAACATCGACGAACGCGCACGGTTCAACGAGCAAGCGCGCGATTTTTTCGCACGAGCGCCGGGCTTGCCGCCGGATGAAGCTCGTCAACGCGCCGAGCGGCTTTCACAAGAGCTGTCGCGCATGGAACAGGCCGGCGGCATGTCTGCAGGCGAGACATTCCTGATGCGTGCCGGGCTGATTCGCGCCACGGAGCCGGATGAACAGCGTCAGGCTGAACAACTTCGTGCGCTCAAGGAGCGCTACGAAACTGACAGCCGCCGTCGCAACTTGCAGGCCTCGGCTCAGTCAGACCCGATGTTCGAGCTGTATAAAGTGCGTGAACGTGAGATCGTCGCCGAAGTGATGTCGATGCAGACGATTCCCGACGGCCTGAGCCGCGACGAGTATTTGCGGCGACGCCTGCAAGCGGCACGTGAACAACTGCTCGGCGCAAACTGAACGCGCGAGACGCACTCCCTTCCCAGCCGGCTCGTCCTCCGCTACCGTTTCGGGCTGTTCATTGGCCCGGAGGACCTGCATGAAGTGCCCGGTTTGCAAGACGCCCGAGCTGCGCCCGACCATGATCGAGGAGCTGCTGCCCGCGATGGGTTGCGAGAAGTGCAAGGGGACGCTCGTCTCCCTGCTGTACTACCGGCATTGGGCCGAGAACCACAAGCCGCAAAGCGAAGCCGCCGCGCCTGCGACGCTGGCAGAGGTGCCGCCGGACAGCATCAATGCGCTGCGCTGTCCGAAGTGCGAGCGGATCATGACCAAATATCGGCTCAGCGGCACGGTCGCCAATCGCCTCGACGTGTGCCCCACGTGCGATGAATCGTGGCTCGACGGCGGCGAATGGGAGCTGCTCGAACAACTGCAGCTGAGCGACAAACTGCCGGCGGTGTTCACCGACAGCTGGCAGCGAAAGATCCGCAGGGAAGGCAGCGAGCGCATGCGCCACGACCTGCTGCGCAAGACCATCGGCGATGCGGACGCAACCAAAGTTGAATCGCTGCGTACGTGGCTCAACGAGCATCCGGCGAAGAGCGCGATCCTCACCTATTTGTATCGCGAATGACGAACGCGCGGATGGCCGATCGCAGGAAAGCCAAGGTTGCAAAGCGACGCGGCATTCAATCCGTCGGCATCGGGCTGCGCGTGCTCGACGCGCTCGCCAAGCTGAGCGAGCCGTCGACGCTCAGCGCGGTGGCGCTGGCTTGCGGGCTGTCGAATTCACAAACCCATCGGTACCTGTCGAGCCTGGTCACCTTCGGCATGGCCCAACAGGATGCGGCGACGGGTCGATACGATGTCGGGCCTGCGCTGTTGAAGCTGGGCCTTGGCGCGTTGGCGCGCGTCGATGCGTTTCGGATTGCTGAAGCTGCGATCGCGCAGTTCGCTCGCGATACCGGGCGCACAGTGCAGATCGCCGCACTCGGTCCGCTCGGCCCGACCATCGTGCGCTGGAATGTGGGCACGCCGCCCGTTGTGACTTCGTTGAACGTTGGATCGGTGCTGCCGCTGCTGCATTCGGCGACCGGGCAAGTGTTTCTGGCGTTCGTCCCCGAACAGGAAACACGACACCTGGTGAAACGTGAGTTGACCGCGAGCACCGGTGTGAAGCCCGTCGATGTCGACGCGCTCAAGAAACGAGTGCGCGAAGCGGGCTACGCCAGCGTCGACGGCAGCGTCGTGCCGGGGCTGCGAGCGACGGCATTTCCGATCTTCGATCTGCAAGGTCGGGCGGTGCTCTCCGCCACCGTGCTCGCCAGCGAAGCTTTCGATAAATCCGCCGATGCTGCCATTCGCAAGCAGCTCGCGGCTGTGTGCGCCCAGGTCACTGAATCCTTGGGCGGACGCGCACCCAACCTGTAACTCCGCAGCTCGGACCACCCCGGCGGTCCTGCGCCTGCGTTTGACATCGTGCAACTGATTGTCCATTCTGCAATGACCGGATCGGGGCGGACGAGTCAATGAAGGGGCCAGCACAGCATCAAGTCGAGCGCCTGCAGGCGCTGTATCGGCAAATGGAGCCGAAACACCTGGCGCCGTTATGGGAGCGCCTGGCGGAGCTGGTGCCTCGCCAGCCGAAGTCGGCCGCGGTTTCTCATCGGTGGTCTTACGCAGAGGCGCGACAGTTCTTGATGCAATCAGGCGACATGATCAGCGCCGAGCAGGCGGAGCGTCGCGTGTTGATCCTGGAAAACCCCACGCTCGCGGGATCGGCGGCGATCACTCCCAGCCTGTACGCAGGACTGCAGCTGATTCTTCCGGGCGAGATCGCGCCCTGCCATCGCCATTCGCAGTGCGCGCTGCGCTTCGTGCTCGAAGGCGACGGTGCATATACAACGGTCGACGGCGAGCAGGCAGTGATGCAGCCGTTCGATCTGGTGCTGACGCCGGCGGGACAGTGGCACGACCACGGCAATCCCACGTCACAGCCGATGATCTGGCTGGACGGCCTGGATATTCCGACCGTGCGTCACTTCGAAACCGGCTTCGCCGAATCCTTTGCCGAGCGCACGCATCCGGAAACGGCAGCCGCGGGCGATTCGCTCATTCGCTATGGAAACAACATGCGGCCGCTGCGAGGCTCGACGGCGGACCGGCGGCCAGAGCGTCAGCCCTTGTTTCATTATCCATTTGCGCAATGGCGGGCCACGCTGGAGGCCATGGCGGCGCGTGCGTCGCCCGATCCGCATCTCGGCCATGCACTGGAATTCATCAACCCCGCCAGCGGCGATTGCGTGATGCCGACGATCTCGGCGCACGTTCGTTTGCTGCCGCAGAACTTCACTACCCGGCCTCGCCGCTCCACCGATGGAACGGTGTTCGTGGTCGTTTCTGGAGAGGGACAAGCTCACATCGGCGAGCGAGTCCACGATCTCACGGCGCGCGACATCTTCGTCGTGCCTTCGTGGTCGACGCTGCGACTCGCCGCGCATTCGCCGCTGATCCTGTTCGGATTCTCCGACGAGTCGGCGCAACGAAAATTGCATTTATATCGAGAGGAATGCCTGTGACGATGCTGTTCGAGCCGCAGCCGCCGACGCTGGCGCGCACCGTTTCCGGCGCTTTGTTTCCAGTACGCCGCGTCTTTTGCGTCGGCCGCAACTATGCGGAACATGCACGCGAAATGGGCCGCGATCCGGATCGCGAGCCGCCGTTCTTTTTCACCAAGTGGGCCGAGACTGTCGTGCCTTCCGGAACCACCCTCGCTTATCCGCCCGAAACGGCGAATTTTCATTTCGAAGCCGAGCTGGTCATTGCCGTCGGCACCGGCGGGCGCAACATCTCCGCCGCGCGTGCCTTGGATCATGTGTACGGCTACGCGACCGGGCTGGATATGACTCGCCGCGATCTGCAGCTGCAGGCGCGTGAGCTGAAGCGTCCATGGGACTTCGGCAAGAACGTCGAGCAATCCTCACCGCTCGGGCTGATCCATCCGGCGGCCACGCATGGTCACATCTCGTCGGGCGCCATTACGCTGCAAGTCAACGGCACGACCCGGCAGAGTGCGAAGATCGAAGACTTGATCTGGCCGGTGCCGGACATCATTTGTTTCCTGTCGCGCTATTACCGCATCGAGCCGGGCGATCTCATCTACACCGGCACACCCGCCGGTGTCGGGCCGGTCGTCGTCGGCGATGCGCTCAGAGTTCACATCGACGGCCTCAGCGATCTCGCAGTCACCATCGGTCCGGCGCACACCTGATGAAGGGCACGGCTCTCGACGATGCGCGCTTTGGCCCGTTCCAGGCCGCCATCACGGGCCTGTGCGCGCTCGTTGCGATGCTGGACGGCTTCGATACGCAAGTCATCGCATACATCGCACCGAGCATTGCCGAGGAATGGGGCATCGACAAGGCAGCGTTCGGTCCGGTGTTCGGCGCAGGTTTGTTGGGGCTGACGCTGGGCGCACTGGTGTTCAGCCCGGCCGCAGACCGGTTCGGGCGCAAAGCGATCATCGTGTTGTGTGTCGCTTTGTTTGGTGTGTGCTCGCTGCTGACCGCATCGTCGGGCTCTTTGCACGAATTGATGATGTGGCGCCTGGTCACAGGCTTCGGCTTGGGAGGCGCGATGCCCAACATCATTGCGCTCACCAACGAATATGCGCCCTCTCGATTGAAGGCGACGCTCGTCACCGTGATGTTCTGCGGATTTCCGTTGGGATCGATGCTCGGCGGCTTCATCACAGTGCCGCTGCTGCTAGCACACGGCTGGCAGTCCACATTCATCGTCGGCGGCATCGCGCCACTCGTGCTCGTGCCGGCGCTGTTATTGCTCCTGCCGGAATCGATTCGTTTTCTGGCAGCGCGGGCCGGTTCGGAACGTCACAT
>CAMLEO010000390.1 GCA_946478975.1 uncultured Steroidobacter sp. | reverse complement strand
GCCCATTGCCAAGGATGCGATTCACGGGTTGCGAAGCGAGTCATACAACTCCGTCACTATGAGCCAGCGATTACCCAGAGCCTCCACGGGCATCAGTGGTCTCGATTACATCCTCGACGGCGGCCTTGCACGCAACCGCCTGCACCTGGTCGAAGGCAGCCCCGGCACCGGTAAAACGACGCTGGCGCTGCAGTTCCTGATGGCCGGTGCGGCGGCCGGCGAGACCGGCATCTATATCACCCTGGCCGAAACCGAAAATGAGTTGCGCGACGGCGCGCAGTCGCACGGCTGGACCATCGATCCCCCGATCGAGATCTTCGAGCTGGCGCCGCCGGAAAGCGTGCTGGATCAAAACCAGCAGCAAAGCCTGCTCTACTCCTCGGACCTGGAGCTCGGCGAAACCATTCGCCGCATCGTCGAGGCCATTGAGCGCGTGCGTCCCAAGCGCGTGGTGATCGACAGCCTGTCGGAATTCCGGCTGCTGGCGCAAAGCTCGTTGCGCTATCGCCGCCAGATCCTGGCGTTGAAACATTACTTCGCACAGAACAACTCCACGGTCGTGATGCTGGACGACCTCACGACTGAAAGCACCGATCGGGCGGTCCACAGCATTGCGCACGCCGTGATTCATCTGGATCAACTCGCACCCAATTATGGCGGCGAGCGCCGTCGGCTGCGTGTCGCGAAATGCCGCGGCCAGAGTTTCCTCGGCGGTTATCACGATTTCACCGTCCTCACCGGCGGCGTCAATGTGTTCCCTCGCCTGGTCGCCGCGCCGTTCAAGCGCAGCTCGGAGATCGCGCATGTGGGCAGCGGCATCCCAGAGCTGGATGAATTACTGGGCGGCGGGCCGAACGCGGGCTCGAGCACGCTGGTGCTCGGGCCCGCCGGGGCCGGCAAATCCCTGCTTTGCCTGCACTACATCAAACAAGCGATCGCTCGCGGCGAGCGCGCAGCGCTGCTCGTGTTCGACGAAGAGCTCGGACTGTTGTTTGCTCGCGCGAGAGGGCTGGGCATCGATCTGCAGGCGATGCGCGATTCCGGACAGCTGTTCGTCCAGCAGATGGACGCGGCCGAGCTCTCACCGGGTGAGTTCGCGCACCAGGTCCGCACGATGGTAGACCAGCACGAGATCCATACCGTGGTCATCGACAGCCTCAACGGTTATCAAGAGTCGATGCCCGAAGAACAGTTCTTGATTCTGCACGTGCACGAGTTGCTGCAGTATCTGAATCGCCGGGGTGCGTCGACGTTCCTGACCGTGGCTCAGCACGGCCTGCTCGGCGACATGCGCCAGAGCATCGATATCACCTATCTCGCCGACACCGTGGTGTTGATCCGTTACTTCGAAGCGCTGGGCAGCATTCGCCGTGCGCTCTCGGTAATGAAGAAGCGCGGTGGCCGTCACGAGTCGACGATTCGTGAATTTCACATCGGCGACCAGGGCATTACGGTCGGTCAGCCGCTCAAGGAGTTCCAAGGCGTGCTGCGCGGTGTGCCGGCTTACGTCGGCAATTCCGATCCGCTGATGGAGCGGCCGAAGTGACCCGAAGTGGGGATTCAACTCGAACGTTGATCCACGCACCTCTTGGCCGTGACGCTGCTGTAGCCCGGAACGTTCTGCACGAAGCCACGCTGCAGGCCGACATTTGCGCGGACACCTTCGAGCTGCTGGATGAGATCAAGCGCGGCGCCGGCCTTGCGATCGTCACCGAGGAAGCGACGCGAGATTTCGACGTACGCCCGCTCAACCAATGGGTGACGACGCAGCCCGCGTGGTCCGACTTTCCGTTCATCGTGCTCACGCGCCACGGCGGCGGTGTCGAGCGCAATCCAACTGCCGCGAGCCTGATGCAGACGCTCGGCAATGTGACGCTGCTGGAACGGCCCTTCCATCCGACGACCCTCATCAGCGTGGTGCAAACGTGCTTGCGCGGGCGGCAACGACAGTACGAATGCCGTCGCTTGAACGAGGAGCTGGAATCGCGCGTGCAGGAACGCACTGCCGAGCTCGCGACCGCGAACCGGCAGCTGTTGAATCAGATCGAAGAGCGTGAACGCGTCGAGTCGACCCTGAATCAGCTGCAGCGGCTGGAAGCAGTCGGCCAGCTCACATCCGGTGTGGCGCACGACTTCAACAACCTGCTCACGGTCGTGCTTGGAAACATCGGCTTCATCGAAAAAGGTCTCGCCGCCGCACACATCGACGGCAAGCTCACGCAGCGGCTGAGTTACATGCGCGCCGCCGCCGAGCGCGGTGCCAAGCTCACCGATCAGTTGCTGTCGTTCTCACGACGCCAGCGCCTGGAGCCTCGGTCGCTGGACCTGAGCCAGATCATCGATGGCATGCGCGACCTGATCCAGAGCACGATGGGCGGCAGCATCCGCATCGATGTGAAACTCCGCCGCGACCTGTGGCCGGCGCTCGCCGACCCGACGCAGCTGGAGCTCGCAGTATTGAATCTCGCTATCAATGCGCGGGACGCGATGCAGGTCGGCGGCAGCCTGCGAGTCGAAACGACCAATGTGACTCTGGGCGAGCCCGCTGCGCCGGAAGAGCCGCCCGCTGGCGACTATGTTTCCATCTGCGTGTGCGACACCGGCACCGGCATGACGCCGGAAGTGCGCGCCAAGGTGTTCGAGCCGTTCTTCACCACCAAGGAGATCGGCAAGGGCTCGGGGCTGGGCCTGAGCCAGGTGCTCGGCTTCGCCAAACAATCCGGCGGCGGCGTGCGCATCGATTCCGTCGTTGGCGAAGGCACCGCAGTTCACATCTTCCTGCCGCGCGCGACCGCGAAAGTCACCGAGTCGCCGGAGATCCAGGCTGCGCCTGAGCAGGACCACGCACTCGACGGAGCAAGCATTCTGCTGGTGGACGATGACGCCGCCGTGCGCGAAGTGACGAGCGCCATTCTGCACGAGCTCGGATACTCGGTGATGGAAGCCGGCAGCGGCGCCTCCGCACTGGAGCTGCTCGGCGAACACCCGTCGGTTGATCTGATGCTGATCGACTTCGCGATGCCGGGCATGAACGGTGCCGAGGTGGCGCGGCTGGCTCGCGCTGTCAGGCCTACGCTGCCGATTTTGTTTGTTACAGGTTACGCCGATCGCGCGGCACTGGTCGGCATCAACGACACTCAGATCGTCGGCAAGCCGTTCGCGAACGACGAGCTCGCGGCCAAAATAAAAATCGCGCTTGCCCAATAATCCAGGCGTTCCATTCCTGTCGCCGAACTGCGTCGGCGCCCCTCGTTGCTGAATCCAGCGCTCGCTTCGTGGACGAATGCCTGACGAGTTCGCATGGAATGCGAGTTCGCAGCGCTCCGGTTGACTTGTTCTAAATGGGTGCCGGCCGGAGCGCCTCTACTGAAGCATCAACAACAAGAGGGTCATCATGAATGAGTGCAGTGTGCCGTTGCGCCGGGCCGTCATAGGCGTGCTGGCGCTGGCGACCGCGCCGGCATTTGCTCAACAGGCGACGCAAAGCTCGGAGCTGCGTAGCATCGAAACCATCGTCATCACCTCGCAGAAGCGCGAGCAGAGCCTGCAGGACGTACCGATCGTCGTCACCACGCTCGGCGAACAACAGCTGCGGGACTCCGGGGTACGCGACATCAAGGAGCTGATGATCCTGACGCCGGGCCTGCAGGTCGGCTCGACGGTCAACGAGTCCGTCACCACCGCCCGCATTCGGGGCATCGGCACCGTCGGCGACAACCCCGGGCTCGAGTCCTCGGTCGGCATTCTCATCGACGGCGTCTACCGGCCGCGCAATGGCGTGAGCTTCGGCGACCTCGGCGAAGTGGAGCGCATCGAAGTGTTGAAAGGCCCGCAGGGCACGCTGTTCGGCAAGAACACGTCGGCGGGCGTCATCAGCGTCGTGACCAAGAAGCCCTCGTTCGATCACAGCGTCGACGTGGAATTGGGCGGCGGCGAATACGGCGGCATGGAAGGCTCGCTCGCCCTCACCGGGCCGATCGAAGGCGACCTGGTCGCCGGTCGTTTGTATGTAGCCGCTCGCCAGCACGACGGTTATCTCAGCATCGTGCGCGGCCAAGGCCCTCGAACCCTGACCACGGACGACGATCGCAAGTTCTATACCGGCAAGGGCCAGATCCTGTTCCTGCCGAACGAAACCACGGACATCCGGCTCGCCGTCGACTACACCCAGCGCGACGAGAATTGTTGTGGAGCTCCGCAAGTGATCTCGGCGCCGCCGATACAGACCCAGAACAACGGCACGCTGCCGGTGATTCAGATCGCGTTGAACGCCACGCAGCCGAACTCCTTCGCGATGCAGCCCAATCCATTTGCGCGCATTGCCTACGCCAATCGTTCGACTCAGCAGTCCATCACCGATCGGGGCGCGACGCTGGAAGCAAACGTTGGCTTGGGCGGCGGAGCGACCATGACTTCGATCACTGCCGCACGCAACTGGCAGGTCATCAGCGGTCAGGACACGGACTTCACCGCCGTCGACATCGTGTATCGCAATCCAGACGGCAGTTTCTCCAACGAGTTCGACCAGCTCACGCAGGAGCTGCGCTTCGCCGGCGAGACGTCGCGTTTGAACTGGCTGGTCGGCGTGTTCTACACCGCCGAGGACATGACCTCGCGCAACGCGCTGCTGCTCGGCCAGCAGTTCCAGCAGTACTTCAGCCGCCTGATCAATCCCAACGATCCGAATGTCATCACCAACCTGACCGGCAACCGCAACGCGTTCCAGGGCGGGCTCGGCCAGCAGGACGTGTTCCAGCAGGAATCGGACACGTATGCCGTGTTCATGAACAACAGCCTGCAGATCTTCAACGGCCTGACGGCGACGCTGGGTGCGAACTACACGGATCAGTCCAAGCAGCTCAAGACGCAGTACGCCAATACCAACGGCGGCGTCGGCTGCCAGGCGCTGCGCAATCAGTTCAACAACATCAACAACAATCAGATGCTGCGGGCGGCGATCAACACCATTTATGGTGTGGGCTGCACGACGCTCACCGATCCGCTGTTCAACAATGTTTCCACCACGCAGCAGCGTGACGAGCAGGAATGGAGCGGCACCGCCAAGCTGGCGTATCGCTTCAATGAAGACGTGATGTCGTATGTTTCCTATGCGCGCGGCTACAAGGCTGGTGGCTTCAACTTCGAGCGCGAGCGTCTCAACGGCAATCTCGCCAACAATGCGGCGCTCGGGCCGCTCAACGGCGTGGACACCGCGGTGGTGCACCTGGCGCTGCTGGCACTGGCGCCGCTGGTCGTGGTGGCGATGGACC
>CAMLEO010000389.1 GCA_946478975.1 uncultured Steroidobacter sp. | reverse complement strand
GGTACCTGGCCTGGTCCCCAGCAAGCTTCTCCTGGATGACGATCCACCACTGCAAGCGATGCGTGAACTCGCCGTGCGTCAGCCTGGCGCCCGGATCTTTCCAATGCCGCTTCTGCTCGAGCAGGTACTTGTTGAAGTCCGCAGGAATGACGAAACCCGTCAACACAGGCGTCTGGCCTGGTTTTTTCAACTTGGCGGAGGGCGCCAAAGGAACAACCGCAGATTCATCTTCCGGCTCCGCCCCGTTGAAGCCGAAGCGGTCCTCTTGCCGTTGCAAGACCCGCTGCAGCACTCCGTTGAACTTCATTGCATACTTTTTGCCTTCTGGCGTCTGGCGCCACCGGACAAATTCGTCCACGACCGCTTCGATAAATTGGTCCCGGCTCATTCCCTTGTTGTTCGGCACGTTCATTCCTGGCGCCGCGCTATTCGGCTGCAGAGGCGTGAGAGCCGGCACATTCCGCGGCTGGATTCCCAACTCGCTGCGTAACAGTTGGTCGAGGGTTGCAAGATGCCGACGGCACACTCCTGCATCAGTCAACAAAGCCCCTATCTGACAGAAATCATGCAGCACGTCGGAACCAACCCGAGTGTCGCTGCTGCCCCCTTTGGCACCGGTTCTCGCGGCGCCAAATATTTCCTGGTCATTGGCGAAGCGCTCCGTTGCGAAATGGGGAAAATGTTGGCGGATTTCGGCGGCGATCTGTTTCGCGGTGAGTGTTTGCATGGCCCCATTGCTCCTTGTCCGTCATGCACAGGGTATTTGTGCGCTCTGCGATTGTCTGCGGATCAGACGGCAAAAGGCCATCTTCAGCTGAAACGAGCACCTAGAATCGGCGAGACTGAGCCGATGTGCCCCGGAGGTATCGACGCTGCAGTCGTCATCGCCGCCAACACGAATGTATCGTTGCCCCTGATCCTGGCATCGCAGTTCGTCCGTCTGCTCATCGTCATTGGTGCCGCTCCGGCGCTGGCAAAGTGGCTGGCGCAACGATCGACGCGCAATCCGCGCTGACGCCTTCTGCTGTGCTCGGTTGAGGTTCCACTGCAACCGTGCGCCCCTTCTCCGACAGCATCGACGCGAATGATTTGCCATCGAGCCTTTGCAGAGCGCCGACCACGGTCTCTGCAGTGAGCCGGGCGCCCGAGTCGTTGGTGTGAACGTCGTCGAGGGGGAAAAAGCCGTTCACCGCCGCTGGGCCCAATGTTTGATAGCGATCAGCGAGAATGCGCGACAGGTCGATAAACTGCACTCCCGCGGCGTTGGCGACCTGAGCAATCCAGCGGCGATAGTCGCCGGCGCCGCATTCGATACGGCCGTCGCTCCAGCGATTTCGCAGCGTAAGCGATAACAGAATGGGCGTGGCGCCGCGCTCACGCACATCGGCAATCATCTTCCGCAGGTACCACCCGAACGAATGCACGACCTCGTGCCGGCCGGTGATTACGTTGTCGATCTCCTGCGTCTCTTCGCCGATGCCCGGAATTGTGCCGCGGGCACGCAAAGGCCGTGTAGAGCCAGGCGGCTCCTCGTTGAGCGCACCGGCATCGTTGTGACCGAACTGGATCAGCACGATGTCTCCCGGCCGGACCTGCTCGATCAGCCGTTCCCAATGGCCTTCGGTGATGAAGGTGCGGCTGCTGCGACCGCCGCGCGCGACGTTGATCACATCGATTCTGGCAACGTCAAAATAATCGGCGAACGGCGTGCCCCAACCCTCCTGCTGTTCCTTCGGACTCGGCGCCGCAGTGGAATCGCCTGCAACGAACAGCGCGGGTCGGTCGGAATGGCGAACAATCGCGGAGCGCGGATCGTTCTCCTCGGCGGCCGCTACCTGGCTGGCTGCCGTCGCAGCCCATAAAGCCCAAACAACGAACATCAAATTTTTCAAGGAAATCTCCTGCGACTGCAGCTGAGCCCCTCCCCTCGCGACCGAGGGAAGGGGCAGACTCTCGACTCACACGCCTGCCTGCGATCAGAACGTCGCCCGCACGCCCAGCGAATACACCCTGCCGGTACTGCCGTACGTCTGCGCCAGGTGGTGATCGCCGTACATCCAACGATCGATCGTCTGATTGGTGAGGTTGAGCGCCTCGGCGGTAACTTTCAGGATCTTGCTCACCTGCAGGGACGCAGAAGCGTCCAGATTGAACGTGTCGTCCGTGCCGAGGAAGTCGGCGAACACCGGCGAGTTGCAGGGCCCGCCATTCAGAGTCGTGGTGCCGACGTCGCACGTGCCGGTGGCGATCGGGAACTGCCGGATATATTCCTTGCGGAACGCACCTGAAAACCGCACCTCCCACGCATCCGCCTCGTAGAAAATCGTCGCGTTGAAGGCATCCGGCGAAACATTGCTCCACGGCGCGGACACCGACGCACCGGTGTCGCCATTGGTGATATAGCTCAACTCCGAATCGATGTGCGTGTAATTGGCTTGCAGGCCGAAGCGGTCGAACGGCGCCGGCAGGAAACTGAGATTCTGTTGATAGGACACCTCGACGCCCTCGATCTTGCCGCCGGGCGAATCGCGAAACTGCCGAATAGCCCATTCACCGCCCGCCTGAGTGTAATTGGCGAGAGCACGTGTGCCCGCCGTGGTTCCGGCAGCCACCAGGGATTCGACGAGTTGATCATACGCAGCGCCCTTGAGCGCCGATGACAATGGCCCGCTGCCCAGCAGCTGCTGCGGATACGAGCCGATGTCCTTGCGGAATCCCGCCACCGATACGACGCCGCCTTCTGCAAAGTACCACTCGACGCTCAGATCGTAGTTGTTGGCGCGGAACGGCTTGAGATAAGGATTGCCCATGGTCACGCCAGGAACGCTGCTGCCAGGGGCACAAACTTCATTGGGTGAAGTTCCAAATGCAGTGCACGTGGTCGTGAACGCCGTGCTCCCTGGCGTCAAGTTGCCGAGCAGCGGGCGCGACATGACTTTGGCAGCGGCGACTCTCACCAGCACATCCGGGACGATTTCATAACTGACGTTCAGCGACGGCAGCGTATCGTCGTAATCGTTGTTCGCTGTCACCGGCAGCGTGCCGATCACGCCGCTGCCTTCCACATCGGTCTTGGCATAGCGAACACCGACATTGCCGCGCAGTGCGCGACCTAGAACATCAACATCGAACGAGCCCTGCAGATAGAAGCTGTTGCTGGTTTCTTTGATTGCATTCGCCTGCCGCGCGTCGGCGCCGCCCCGAAAATCGGCCCAGCGATTGATACAATTGCAATCGATGCCAAAACTCGACCTGAACGCGTCGATGTCCGGCGCAAACCACGAGGTCGGCGTGCCTGCGGGCAGACTCAGACCGGTACCGAAATCCACGTTGCGTCCGAGTTGCTGGATCGTGAGCCCGGCCTCGCGCAGGGTCGGATTGATCGCCTCAATGGTGTTGTTACGCCGTGCCTCGGCGTTTTCATATTCATACACGCGGGCCGTGCCGCCGAAGTTGACGGTGAAACCCTGGACCACGTCGACGTCGAACTCCAGCCGCGCAGTTTCGAAGCTGTTGTCCACACTGCGGTTGACGTAACGAATCGTCGATAGTCCCTTGACGAGATCCCAATTGGAAGCGTCGGCGGGATCGAAGCCCAACTGGTAGACCGGCATTTTGCCGCCGCCGCGCTCGTCATAAACGAAACCGTCGCGATCCAGCGCATTGAACTCGGCCAGCAGGCCGACGCCGTCGAACTGCGATTTCGATTTGCCGACCACGAGGCTGCTTCGAAAACGGTCTGTGAACTCGTGGCTGGCGTTGATGGAGAACTGGCTGAAGTGCGTGTCGTTTTGCGACCAGTCGGAGGCGTTGCGCCAATCGACATTGTCCAGTCGCAGGTAATCGGCCTGATTGAATTCGTTGACGTGGGCGTCGATCAGTTGCGTTCCCGGCCTGCCCAGCAATGCTTCATAGTTGGCGATGCCGTTTGGGTTTGGAATGTAACCCGGCGAGGTGGGCCGGTTGTAATAGTCGTACGGATCCAGGTTGTTGGGGTTGTAACTGAACAGCATGCCCGGCACCAACGTCGTGCCGTTGAGCGTCTGGCCGCAGTCGATCGTGGCGGATTGATCACAGCGAACATAGACAGCACGACGATCCGCATTGCCGTTGGCGGTTCCGGCGGCACGCAAGCCATTCGGACCAGTGAGAATCTGCGCGCGCGAATTCGTGCCGTTGCGGTTCAAACCGATCGTGGTCATCTGGTAGCTGGTGATCTCCTGCTCGAAGGTCGAATACACGTAGTCCGCGGTGATCAGCGTCTTGTCGTCGAGGCGCCATTGCAGCGTGCCGGTCGCGCCCAGCCGCTCATACGCAAGATCCTGGCGGCTCAGCGTACCGAGCGCCGGAATGATCGTTTCCGTATCGAGCAGCGCATACGCCGCGGGGTTCGAACCGAATGTTCCGCCGGGGCCGACGCCCGGCTGCGCAAAGCCGAACGTATTCGGCGTCTTGCCCAGGTGTTGAGACTGGCGATAGTGATAGTCGAACACGCCGGGATTGCGCTGATAACCCGTGATGCTGGAATCGCGTTCGGCATATGAAACAGAGACGAGCGCGCCGAGTGTGTTGCCGAACCAGGTATCCGAAGCGAGGCCCGACAAGCGCGGGCTGACGTGCCCGCCGTTGTCGAAGTAGGCGCCTTCCGTTGAAAACGCGAGTTTACGTGCACCGTAATCCAGCGGCCTGCCGGTGGTCATGTCGATGGTCGCGCCCAGCGAGCCTTCTTCGGTTGCAGCCGATGCGGTCTTCTGGACCTTGAGCGAACTGAACAGGTCGGACGCGAAGGTGTTGAAATCAAAGCCGCGGCTGCGGTTGGGAGCGGCGCCGGACTCGTTGCCGCCCGCGGTAGACAGAGCATCGATGCCGTTGAGGCGCACGGCAGTGAAATCGCCGCCGAGGCCACGGACTGTGATGGAACGTCCTTCGCCGTTCTCACGATCGATCGAGACGCCGGGCAGACGCTGCAGCGACTCGGCCAGGTTGGCGTCCGGAAAGCTGGCAATATCCTCCGCGTTGATCACGTCCACCATTTCATTGGATGCACGTTTGGCGTCCAGCGCACTGACCAGCGATGCGCGATAGCCGGTGACGACAACTTCTTCGAGCCTGGGCTGCGCGGACGACGAGTCCTGACCGTGAGCCAATGAGCACACTGCAAACGAAGACAGCAGGCCGAGCGCACTACGAATGGATGATCGTAGCGCGCCGCGTATGAGCGACGTTGACATGACATTTTCCCCAACAGCGAATGTTTTTTTGAGCAGCCGCTACAGGCCGGCTGTGTGA
>CAMLEO010000388.1 GCA_946478975.1 uncultured Steroidobacter sp. | reverse complement strand
TAGTACACGCGGGTGCAGTTCTCCATCAGCCCGGGAAGGATGTCGTCGATGTCGTTGATAGGAAACGCATCGTCAGCGCCGTAGTCGCGCGTGGCGCCTTCCGGCCCGGCACGCCGGCCATCCCATGTTTCGCGCGCTGGATCGCGCTCACGCGTGAACAGGACGTATTCGGCGGCTTCGCGCCCCGGAATCAACACCGCCACCGCTTCGGGTTCGGCGAAACCGGTGAGGTAATAAAAATCACTGTCGGGCCGATAGTGATAGAGGACGTCGCTGTTACGCGTCTTTTCCGGAACCGCGGGCAGAATGGCGATGGCGCCGCGGCCCATCATCTTCATGAGCTGCCGGCGGCGGCGAGCGAATTCGTCTTTGCGCATGTCGCGATCAATGCAAAGTGGAAGGGTCCGTGTCCTGGCTGTCGTCGAGATCGAGCGGCGGCTCGCCCGCTTCATCCACCTGGATGCGATGGGCCTGCGCCGGCACCAGTTCGTCGTGAATGAGTTGCACGCCGACGCGCACGTATTCCACGACCTCGGCATAGGCTTCTTCTTCGGATTCGTTCTCGGCGTCGCCTTCGATCTCGACGCTGGCGCGGCCGATGTGAGTCAGGTCGCTGAGGATTTCGTTGACGTTGGTCGGCAGATCGTCTTGTTTGGGTGTCTCACCGGTGCTGCCGAAGCCGTAAAGAAAGCCCTGGCACCACTGCGACAGGCCGCCGGCGCGCACCGCCAGAGGCACATCGTCTCCAGGCAGCAGTGCTTCGAAATCCATTTCTTCACCGCGCAGCGCGTTCAGCGTGTCGGCGTACAGTAAACGCAGCGCCTGCTGGCTGTCGTCGTCGACGCGACGATCCTCGTCGGGAATGATTTCTTCCAGCCAGCGTTCCATCGAATAGTGCTGAGTCGTGCACAGCGCGCCGACCAGGCAACCGTGCGCTTCAGCCGCCGGCACGGACGAACCGAGCCCTTCCAGGACGCGCACCACTTCAGCGAATGTGACTTGCAGCATCGCGCTTATGTTAGCACCGACACCCTGCACCGGCCTCATCGTCCGCCGGTCTTCGACCGACGCGACCTCACGATTTTGGATTCAGCGCCGGTCGTTTGACCCTCCCCGGGCCCGGACGCATAATCGCCCGCATGAACCTCGCGTCGTCCGCTCCCCAGACCAGCGCCGCTCAAGAGCTCAAGCAGCTCGAACGTCGCCTGGATGAACTGGTCGCGCTGGTCGCGCAATTGCAGGAAGAAAACCGAGCATTGCGTCAGCGACAGGATTCGATGATGACGGAACGCGCCACGCTGCTGCAGAAGAACGAGCAGGTGCGCGCGCGGGTGGAAGCAATGATCGGCCGCTTGAAGGCGATGGAGCACAACGCATGACCGCACAGCTCGTGAGAGTCAGCGTTCGCATCCTGGAAAAGGAATACCAGGTCGCCTGCCTGCCCGAGGAACGCTCCGAGCTGCTGGACTCGGCGGAATTTCTCAACGGCAAGATGAAAGACATCCGCGACGCCGGCAATATCGTCGGCCTGGATCGCATCGCTGTGATGGCCGCGCTCAACCTCGCGCACGAGCTGTTGAAGCGGAATCGCAACGAGGCGATCGAGAATGAAGTGACCGAGCGCGTGCGCCAGATGCGCGAGCGCGTGGAGTCTGCGCTGAGTCGCGGAACTCAGCTGCCGTTGTAGTCGGGCCTTTATATTGGGCATTGACCTTGGGCGAAGCGGCCCAAGGATAGGGATCCCGGACGTGAATCCGGCCAAGTGAATCTGACAAGTGAACTCTGTCGTGCGGATACGCGTTACGGACGCAGACGGAGAATCGGTTTGATATGGCGCTGCCTGCGGTGTTCGACATGTGTCGGGTTACCTCTCGACCCTAACGTTAATACCCCAGGGATTCGGTTTCGTAGCAGCGGTGTGCAAGTCCGTCTCGAACGGAAAGCCTTAGCTGATACGGCTGCGTCCCACCTATTGCTCCGTGTCGAGAGCAATGGCTCATGACGGCACAGGCGGGTAGCGCCTCCTCTTCTTCCTCGCTCGAGCGACAGGCCCTGCGTCGCGAATTGCGACGCCGACGCCGCGCGCTGTCGCCTTCGCAACGGGCGAATGCTCATCGGCAGTTCGCCCGCCTGCTGCTCGGCTCGCCCTGGGCCTCACAACTGTTTCGACCCGGACGGCGCATCGCTGTCTACTTCGCGTACGGACACGAAGCCGATCTGAAGCACGTCATCGAGCTCGCCCGGCGACGTCGCTGCGTGTTGTACCTGCCGGCGATCACCGACTTTCGTCACAGTCGCATGCGTTTCGTGCGTTACGAAGTGGATAGCGCGATGCGCGTAAACCGGTACGGCATCGCCGAGCCCGAGCATCGTCATGCCGAAGTCATTCCAGTGCGTCAGCTCGATGCAGTACTGCTGCCGTTGGTTGGATTCGATGCGCACGGCTCGCGCTTGGGCAGCGGCGCCGGCTTCTACGATCGCAGCCTGCATCACCTGCGCGAAGGTCGTCGCTGGCGCAAGCCGAAGTTGATCGGCGTCGCGTATGAATGTCAGCGCGTGGCCCGCTTGCAACCCGATCGTTGGGATGTGCCGCTGGATGGGATACTCACCGAGCGCGGCCTCGCGCGCGTGCGACGTCTATAACAGCCTGGTCTATAACAAGAGGCACTGAAGGGCATGAACTACTGGTTGATGAAGTCCGAGCCGTCCGTGTTCGGCATCGACGATCTGGCACGCGCCAAAAACAGCACCGCGAGCTGGGATGGCGTGCGTAATTTCCAGGCGCGCAACTATCTTCGCGAGATGAAGCAAGGCGATCTCGCCTTCTTTTATCACTCCAGTTGCGAGGTCCCCGGCATCGCCGGCGTTGCCGCCATACAACGCGAGGCGTATCCGGATGCCACCGCCTTCGACAGCAAGCACGATCACTACGATCCGGACAGCGATCCTGAGAAACCGCGCTGGTACATGGTCGATGTGAAGCTGGTCCGCAAGTTCAAACGGGTGATCACACTCGATGAGCTGCGTCAGCATGCGGCCGGCAAGCTCAAGGACATGATCGTGCTCAAGCGCGGCAATCGACTCTCGATCACACCGGTGACGAAGAGCGAATGGAGCTTCATCGAGTCGCTTGCACGCGAGTGAGCGCACGCGAGCGATGAGAACTTGCACAACAAAATCGCATCGACCTCTTGCTTGCCATTTTTAATTTATGTATATACTGCGCCCGGACTAACTCGACATGGAGATCTAGTATCATGGCAACGAAGAAAAAGGCTGCAACCAAGAAGAAGGCTGGCAAGAAGAAGGCCGCCAAGAAGAAGTAGAACTCTTCTTGAGTTGATGATGATGAAGACTGTGCCCGCGAAAGCGGGCACAGTCGTTTTCGCACCCGGCAAATACCGTAAAAACCAGCGTTTCGTAGCGTACTCACTCGCGAGCGACCACTACCATGAATGCCGACCAGCTCAAGCAGCAGGCTGCCCTCGCGGCCCTCGCCCACGTCGAAGAAGGCTCGATCCTCGGTGTCGGCACCGGCTCCACCGTCGATCACTTCATCGCTGCGATGGCTGCGCAAAAGCTGCGCATTCGGGGCGCAGTTTCCAGTTCCGAGCGCTCGACCAAGCGATTAATCGCCGCCGGCTACGATGTGCTCGACCTCAATACCGTGGGCGATCTCGACCTCTACATCGATGGCGCCGACGAGTCGGATCGTCACCGACGACTCATCAAGGGCGGTGGGGGTGCGCTGACGCGCGAGAAGATCGTCGCCGCCGCATCGCGGCGCTTCATCTGCATCGCCGATGAATCCAAGCTGGTGGAGGTGCTCGGCAAGTTTCCGCTGCCGATCGAAGTGATTCCGATGGCGCGCTCGTATGTCGCCCGACAGCTGGTTGCGTTAGGGGGACAGCCGGTCTATCGCGAAGGCTTCGTCACCGACAACGGCAATCAGATTCTCGACGTGCACGGTCTCGCGATCGTCGATCCGCTGTCGATGGAGACGACCATCAACGGCATCGCCGGCGTCGTCACCGTGGGTTTGTTCGCGCATCGCCCCGCCGATGTGTTGATTCTGGGTTCGGCTGGCGGCGTAAAGACTTTGTGAACGCCGAGACGGCGCTGAGGATCTCGGCGACGAGCTTGGGACCGCGATAGATGAGGCCGGTGTAGATCTGAATCAGATCTGCACCTGCCTGCAAGGCAGCAACCGCATCCTCACCTGAATCGATGCCGCCGACTGCAACCAGCGGAATGTCGCTGCCCAAGTGCTCACGCAGAACCGGAATCGAGCGCAACGCCAGCGATCGAATCGGCGCGCCGCTCAACCCACCCTGCTGCTCGCTGTTGCGAATGCCTTTCACCACATCGCGAGTGATCGTGGTGTTGGTGGCGATGACACCGTCGATGCGCAGCTCACGCACCAGGCGAGCGATCGCAATCAAATCCTCCGTCGCCAGGTCCGGCGACACCTTCACCACCATCGGCAGCGTCTTGCCCGACTGCATGCGTGCTTCGAGCAGCGCCTCGAGGATAGGACGCAGCTGATCGACCTGTTGCAGTTGACGCAGGTTCGCCGTGTTCGGCGAAGAGACATTCACCGCCACGTAGTCGGCATGAGGCGCAACGACGCGAAAACATTCGACGTAATTTCGCGCGGCATCTTCGAGTGGAGTCACGGCGTTCTTGCCGATGTTGATGCCGCACACGCCTTTATATTTTCGCTGTGACAAGCGCTGTGCGATGACCGCTGCGCCTTCGTTGGGAAAGCCCATGCGATTGATCAGCGCCTGCGCTTCTGGCAAACGAAACAAACGGGGCTTCGCGTTGCCCGCCTGCGGCTGCGCCGTCACGGTGCCTGCTTCAATGAAGCCGAAACCGAGTGCGCCTAGTGCGTCGATGTGACGTGCGTTTTTATCTAAACCTGCAGCGAGGCCGACTCTGTTTGGGAAGCGCAGGCCCATCAGTGTGACTGCGTCTTCCGCATCGTCTTTGTGACTGCCGAGCAAGCCCATTGCGTGGGCTGCTTCGAGCAGTGAGAACGTCACTGCGTGAGCTTTCTCACCTTCCAGTGAGAACAGGAGTGGGCGGATTAGTGGGTAGGCGTTGTTGAGCGTCATCGCGTCATTATCTTCGAAGACGAAGAGGTGGTGGTGGCGGCTGGCGAAGGCTGCTGGGGCCGTTATTAATAAAAGTGGCTGAGTAAAAACCACTCTTCGTGGCACGCGGATTCAACGTTAGCTTCGGCGCCGGCGAGGTGGGTGGGGTATCTCTCACCGGCGGCTTGAGTCCGACAGGGACGTCGGCTCCAGCAGCAGCTACAGGGACGTAACGCATACGGTCCGCGCGATAGCGCGGACAAG
>CAMLEO010000387.1 GCA_946478975.1 uncultured Steroidobacter sp. | reverse complement strand
TTGATAAGGGGCGGGATATTTCCACCATGTTCTCGGAGTTGAGGGTGCCTCTGCTCGATCAGCTCTCGTTGAAGGTCGCGGCACGTCGCGACGATTACGGCGGGGGGGAGAGCGTTGTAAATCCTCAGTATGGGCTGACCTGGCGACCGTCGAAGGACTGGCTCTTTCGTATTGCGTATGGAACGAGCTTTCGTCCGCCGTCGCTGTTCGAGTTGTACATGCCGACGCTGCAGCCACCGCTACCCATCAGCGATCCGCTCAGAGGCGGTGAGGTGTCGAACGTTGCTCTCATCGTGGGCGGCAATCCCGATCTCGACGTGGTGACTGCCCGATCTTTTACGGCTGGCTTTGTTTTCAGCCCGGCTGAAGTGCCTGGCCTGCGCGTTGGTGCAAGTTATTGGCGGGTCGTAATGGATAACCGGATCATTGCGCCCGTCTATCAAGAGTTGCTCAAGCCAGGTAATCCGTTTGCGGATCGAATCGTTCGGGACCCGCCCACCAGTCAGGATGTGCAAGCGGGGTGGGCGGGACGATTGCGCTCCATTGACTTGAGGCGCATGAACTACGGCGATCTGGACACCAGCGGCATCGACCTGGATTTGTCGCTGTTGATGGAACGTCATTGGGGCTGTCTCAAGCTTGACTGGTCCGTTACCTGGGTCGATGAGTACCTGAGCCGAGATATGAATCAGGTGTTGCCATTGGATCGGGTGGGAATCGCGAATGTGCAAGGCACGATCCCGGAATGGCGGACTGTCGGCACACTCAGTTGGAAGCGAGGGCAGTTCGGAGCCTCGACCACAACGACTTACACTCCTTCGTATCAGGATGCGGACTTGGCAGTTGGTCCGCTTGATCAGCGCATCGGATCTCAGACCATCGTGGACCTGCAAGCCTGGTTGGATTTGAAGCCCGACGGGAACGGCTTGCTGGACGGCTCGACGCTGACGCTTGGAGCCCGGAATCTGTTCAACGAGGTTCCTGATTTTGCAAATGCTGGCGTGTCATTCGGTTATGACTTCTCGCAGGGCGAGCTGACGCGCAGATTTGTGTATTTTAGAGTCAGCAAACGCTTCTGACAGGTGCTCCATCGGGAGGGAGTACCCACGTGACGCGGGACTCCCTCCGCGATGCATTCAATTACTACAGTGGTTCACGTGTCGGCCAGCCCATGAAATATGTGCTGTCCGGGGCGACGTTCGCTGGCGCTATCTGCTTTGTCTCTTCGGCCGCATCGCCGAGATCCACAAAGCTCATCCCTTCGACTTCGCGTTCTACCAGATCGACCTTCTCGTTCATGACGGTTCCTTAGATCAAACCGTCCTCCTGCGCGCGGTAAGGTGCGCTTCCCCTTGGTAAACAGCAATTGGCGATCCACCGGCGGTGAAAAATAGTAATTTGGAGGGGGTAGAATCGTCGGCGACGTCCGGTCAAAGTGAGCAGAGACCGAAGATCATTGACCCGAACCATAGCGCTTGGTTCGCCTATGGTGGTTCGGCGGGCCTCAGGGAGGAGGTCCGCTGCGAATCCGGGGGCGAGCCAGGGCTGAGGAGCCATGGTTGATTCGCAGCCTCTCACGGAAGATGGGGCTGCGATCTCTTTTGTATTGGCAATTGTTGCAAGAACAATGTTGCCGCTGCGCATGCTATTACATTGGACGTAATAGATACAGATCGCGGCGCTGAGCAGCAGCGCTGCACGCCAACATTAGATTCCCGCTTCAGCTGATCATCGCGCCCGAGCGATTACGGGACCTTGCCGATGTAGATCACCGTCCCGGTGGCGTTCCGGGTCATGGGCGCGTGCAGTGTTGCTCTAACGCTGTCGGCGAAGGCTTCCGGTTGATCGATCTGATAGCGCTGGAAGCTCAGGCGAGTCGCGAACAGTTCGGGCTGCGTGATGCGGATACGAACTTTGCTGTAGCGATTGAAGGTCTTCACGGCATCGCCGGCAGTTTCCCCGTTGAACTCCAGCCAGCCTGCCGACCAGGAGATCTTCCGCTCGGCATCGACGGCCACGATGGATTGCGGCGCCGATGCGCCCGCTGCGACTCGAATCTCCTCGCCCGCATGCAGCCTCCTGCCCGCGATGGGCTCACTGCCGGCCGGCGCGACGACGCGAACCTCGCCTTCGGAAACTGTCGTTGTGGTTGCGTCGTCGTCGGTGACCACGCCGAATCGCGTTCCGACTGCGATCGAGTCGCTCCATGGTGAGCGCACGATGAAGGGGCGATTGCGATCTTTCGCCACTTGGAACACTGCTTCGCCGCGGGTGAGATGTACCAAGCGGCGATCGTGGCTGAACTCGACGGCGAAGTCGGCGCCGCGCAACCCATGCACGATGCTTCCATCATCGAGTGTCATGTGCCAGATCGGCGCATCGCCGTCATGAGTCGTAGAAATAAACAATCCGAGCGGCAGCGCGAGCGCTGCGCCGATCAACACAGCACGTCGGGGAATCATCGTGACGCGCCGCGCGTGCGGCTTCGATTGCAGCAGCCGAGTGCTGCTATCGGTGAGTTTCAAGTATCTGAGGCGCTGCGCGAGCGCGTCGATACTGAGCAAATCAGGAACATTCTCGGGCGAACTTCGCATCCATCGCACGATGCGCTCACGCAGTTGCGGACTCATGTACGGCTCGTCTCTGCACAGGATAGAGACGCGAGCCGCTTCAAACATTCTCCTTGCGTGTCGATCGTCAGTTTGTCGGACAGACATCGAGAGTTCCTTTTGCGTGCCGTCCCGGTCGGGTTCGGATTCGAGTCAGTTCTACTCAATTGACCGCACTGCAGCTCAGCATAATCCCCTATTTGCGAGAACAACAATGAGGGCTGTGGCCCGTCGATGTTTGCAGGGGGCATTGTTTGCAGCGGATCGGTCTAACCCAACGACGGACGTTGTCACCAATTGGGGCGTTGATATGGACATGCCTGACGGTAAACAGCGACAGCCGAATGCAGATTTCGCCGAGGCTGCCCTTTGGTACCTGCGATCGAAGGCAAAGTTCTTGCCGACGGACGAAGTGCGCGAATTTTCGAGCTGGCTGCGGCGCTCGCCCGAAAATGCGTCGGCATTGCTGTCCATCGCGACCCGGGAGCACGCCGACGATCGCCAGAGCAGGAGAAACAAGCTCAAGCGCGTGCTTGCATGTTTGCTCGGCTTGGATCGAGCAACGGCGCAGGCACGTGCAGATCACCGTACTCTGTCACGCCGTTATTTCACTCATGTGAAACGGAAATATCTGTTGCCGAAGCTCGGCCTGCTGATCGTCGCCGTGTGCGGCTTTGCCGGATGGATGTTTCTGGATGACACGCGGGCACTGAAGATCGCGGCGGTCGCGTTCGCAGGCCTGGTGCTGTTGATGATCAAGGAGGCGGTGATCGGGTTTCGGGTCATGAGCGGATATTTCGGCAGCACCGAGTCGGAGGTGCGCGACTTCGTCAAGTTCATCACGACGCACGGTGAGGACATCGACTTCACGGGGCAGGGCGGCAAACGTCGGCCGTCGCTGGTGCCGGAACCGCCGCCACCCGAATCGAACACTTCGGCGGCGCGCACGCCCACGGGAGCGTTGTCCGAATGAATCCTCTGGATCGACTTCAGCCGTTGGATCAAAGGACGCGCAATGCCGATCGAGCGCTCGGAGTGTTGTTTCTTAAAGATCCGGTGCGCACGTCGTTGGGGCTGGTGCTGGGCGGCGCGCTGTCGTCTGTGAGCTCGTTGTTTCAGCCTGCTCTCAACGCAGTGACGTTCGTCGATTTTTCCGCGATGTCCTGGTGGAGCTGGCTCGCGCCCGGAATCTTGATCATGCACATTCCGACCATCGTGCAGTTGCTAAAGAAACCTTCAGTGGGAAGCTACCGCATCGATGTGCTGTTCGAACTGATCGACCGCGGCGATTTCAGTGCTGCCGAGCGGCGGCAGCACTATCGCAGGCTGATCGAACGTTTTGTCGAGGTCGCAGCGGCCGAGCATTCGTTGCAAAAGGAGTCCAGCGCGCTCACCAGGAGCCCGCAGGAATGAGTGATTACGCGCAAAGCTGCGTTATATGCAGCACGGTGATGATCAAATACACATGAGCCGCCGACAAGGGGGGAGCAACGCCGCTGGCAGCGAACCAGGGGCGCTGTTGGGTATCGGCTACCTGGAACTGGTCGTTCGCATCCGTTGCCTGGAATCGCGCGACATCGCCGTCGATCTCATCGAGCGTTCGATGCAAGCTGTCGCGTAGCGCGCCGAGACGCGTCGGATCGATGTCATTGATCCAAGCGACGGTTTGCTGTGCATTCATGCCGCGCAGTTCACCGTAGCGCATGAGCAAGGGAACGACGCTGAAGCCTTCGCCGCTTTGATCGGCGAGCTCATGTGCTGCGTCGGCATCGAAGTTGGCCTGCTTCAGGAAATTGGACGTTGTTTCTCCTTCGAAGCGGCTGTTGTGAGCGGCCGAGCGAATGCCGTCGTAGATCCACAAACCCAAAGTCCCGACGGCGGCGATACCGAAGCCGATCGGCCCTGCGAAAGCGGACGAGCCGAGGGCGCCCCAGGTCACACCGCCGGCAACTGCGAAGCTCAGGCCCGCGCCGAGGTAGTCGCCTTGGCCGAGTCGATTCAAACCGTCCGCGCTTGCGATGGTGGCGCCGAGCACGTGCACGAATCTTCCCGCCATCTGCAAACCCGAAACGGCCGGTCCTTCGGGCCAGGAACGTAACGTTGCGAACAACTGTGCGCCATCGACGCCAACGCGTGCCGATTCGAGCACCACGTCGACGGCATTGCGCAGTCGCGGATCTTCGCCATAGCGCTGGATCGAGCCCACCAGGCCGGTGCCAACGATTGCAACTGCACTGGTGCGGAACGCGAGGTTGAACGGCGTGTTGCGGCCGAGGCTCGCATCGAGCTTGTCGAAGGCGTTGTTGGTGTTACGAGCGACGTTGTTCGCATGCTCGAAGACATCCAGAGGCGCTTTCGACGGCGGCACCAGGTTGATGAGCGTGTCGGCAATCTCGTTCATCTGCTGCGGCGAGACCTTCAGCATCGATGCGAGTGCGCCGTTGTCTCTCAACGCGTGCTCCAGTTGCGAGCGCACGAGGCCGAGCGACGCCGGATTGCTCAAATCGATCTTCGTGCTCGGGCCCATCACGTTTTCGCGCAGGTAAGCGGCAACGAATGTCACCGCCAGCGGTTTATCGTGACCGACAATTCCCAGCTGGACGAACGTCGAAGCCAGCTCGTTGCCGCGGTCGCCTTGCACGAGCTGCGGGTTGTCATTCAACGCCATCGTGACCGCAAGTTGCGTCTCGGGCTTATCTAACAACTTGCTGATGCGCTCCTGGAGCGCGCCGCGCTGATCCGTGGGAACCTGATCGATGCCGTCCTGAAGCTGCTGAATCTGATCCAGCAGCGCGGTGCCGGA
>CAMLEO010000386.1 GCA_946478975.1 uncultured Steroidobacter sp. | reverse complement strand
CCATCTGGGCGCCATTGAAATCCTGGGGATGCCCGCCGCGAATACCGCTGCGGAAATTCTGCAGCTGGCGAGCCATATACCAGTCGCTCATGTTCGACAGGCGTGGCGCGTTGGTCGCCCAGATCCCTTTCGCGTTATCGCCGTGGCAGGCCGAGCATGTTTGATACAACTCGCGGCCGTGGTCGGGATTGCCGACGATATTTGCTGCGGGCCGAACTTCCGGCAGCGTCCTGATGTAGGCGACCACGTCATTGATCGCCTTGTCATCCGCGAGCATGGCCGCGAACGGCATCATCTGTTTCGCGAACACATCCTTCTCGTGCGAGCCGCGCACGCCGGCCTTGAAGCTGTGCAGCTGACGCGCGAGATACCAGTCCGCCTGGCCGCTCAGCTTCGGCGCGTTCACGTCGCGATTGCCTTCAGCCTGCGCGCCATGACATGCGGTGCACGGAGCAAACAATGCCTTGCCCGCCTCCGAATCGCCTTTCGCGACCGCCGTCACTTTCTCGTAAGTCGGCTGTGCTGCGAGCCATGTATCGAACGCGGATTGTTCATCGACGACCACGCGCCCGCGCATCGCGAAGTGCGCGACACCGCAGAGTTGCTCACAGAGCACGTCATAACTTCCCGTTCTCGTTGGCGTGAACCAGAAATAGGTGACCATGCCCGGCACCATGTCCATCTTCACGCGGAACTGCGGCACCGCGAATTGATGATTCACATCCTTGGCTCGCAACAGCAGCCGCACCGGCTGGCCGACCGGCAGATGCAGCTCGTTGCTCGTCACCAGGTGATCGTCCTGGCCGGCCGGATCCTTGGCATCCATGCCGAAGGGATTGTCGACGGTGATGAGCCGGTTGTCCGAGGCGCCGAGCTTGCCGTCCTTGCCGGGAAATCGGTAGCTCCAGGCCCATTGCTGGCCGATCACCTCCACTGCCTTGGCATCGTCCGGCACTGTTACAAACTTCGCCCACACAGACAGCCCGGGCGCCAGCATTGCGGCGATGCCCACCGAGGTGATGCCGGTGAGCCACCACTCCAGCTTTTTATTCTCGGGCTCGTAGTGGGCCGGCTGTTTGGGACCGTTCTTGCGGTGGCGATAGCGAATGATGGCGTACGCCAGGAACAGGTTGACGGTGACGAACACGATGCCGGTGACCCAGAACGTCACGTTGACGGTCGAGTCGACCATGCTCCAGTTGGATGCGATCGGCGTGAAGTACCAGGGACTCAGGAAATGAAACAGGACGGTCGCCAGCACCAGCACGATCAGCGCGATCGCAAATACCATGGTCTTCCTCCCCCCTTTCCCTTTACATGTGTCCCCTGCGAGGCGGTCAGATTCTCGGCGCGGTGGTCTCCGTAACCCGGTTCACGCTGCTGAACGGATTGATGAAATGCGTGTCGATGCCCACCATTTCCGCGTCCGGATGACGCTCATGCATCATCTTGCGAACGAGGTCTTCCTGGTGTTTGCGTACGTACACCAGGATCAGATACTTCCCTGCGGCAATATCGTCGTGAAAGCGCGCCAGCTTTTTATTCTCGGTGCCGATGCCGGCGAGCCCGCCCGACCAGGCGCCATATAACGTTGCGGCGCCCACCAGAATGGCATAGACGAACGTGGGCACTTCGGCGTGATCCTTGAAAGGATCGAAATACATCAGCAGCGAGATGCCGACCAGGCCGGCGATGAAGCCGAGTGCGGCGCCGATGAAACCGTCGCGGATGACGTCGAGAGTTTCTAAATAATTGGAGGAGTGAATGTGCTGTTTTTTCAGTCCGCACTCGTCTTTACAGATGACGTGCAGATAGAAATCTTTGACACCCACCTGGTGCAGATCGTCCGAGACATCGTGAGTGCTGGCGAGCGTCGAGGTCAGGTAATAGATGCATTTCATGACAATCCCCCAACTCGAAAGTGACGAGTCAAACCGTAAAGCCGTCCCTCATTCTTCGTGTCGTCTCAGGTATTAGCGGCTTGCAAGGAGTTGTCTGCTGCGCAATCCCTCGCAAGCGCGCCGAGTTTGTCACAGAGTCAGCCGATGTGCGACAGCTTCAATAGCTTCTTCATATCGTCCAGCAACGCCTTTTGCGGTGCATTCGGCTCATATTTCATCATCAAATTACCCAGCGGATCGACTAGGTATATTCGTCCAGGCTCAGCGGCGCGGGCCCCATCGGGGAATGTTTCCAACAATGTTTTGCCCGCCAGGTTGTCGATGCGTCCGAGCAACAAGCCGTGCTGCTCCTGGTCCAGGTAGTTGCTGTTACAACAATTGCCGGTCACCAGAAACACCCGCTGCACCCGCGACATATCGTCGTTCAAGGCCAGGCGGGTCTGGCGCATCAACGTCAGCGCCTCGCGGCACCGGTTATCACAAGCACCGTCGCCGATAAAAACCATGCTCCACTTGCCGCGTAGGAAATTTGCCGGAAGGTTTTGATCGGCGGCGCCGGGCAATGTCACTTCCGGCAGCGGCACCGCCGGACGAATCAAATCGCCTTTGTTGGTGCTGCCGGACGGGCGCACGCCGAAGCCGTAATAAAGAATGAATGCCAGGATCAGCGGCGCAAAGAACACCGCGATCAAAACATAAACCTGACGGCGGGAGCGGCTTCTTGTATCAGTTGTTGTCATCGGCGATCACCCCCCATGAGCCATGAAACTCAATTTGTGCCACCCCAGGCACAGGGATGTGCCCGCCGCCGCAGGCGGCGAGCGCCCGAGGAAAAGTCACGCCTTTTCCTCCGGGCGCCACAGCGCGAGTGGGCCGCTCCACGCATCCTGCGTTCCCGCGGCATTCGCACGTCCTGTGCAGCACAGGATGCCCGAGTCGCTGTTTCTTAATAGTGGCGTTCATCTGTTGCCTTCTTGGTACGGAATCCCAGGAAAATAAATATGACTGCGGCGGCCCCGGCGAGCGCGAACCATTGCACCGCGTAAGCGATGTGACGTTCCGGCATGAAGCCCAGGTGTGCTTCCCAGATGCGTTCGTAACCGTCCGGAAGTGACGGATCGAGCAACAGCACGCCCGGCACGAGCTTGCGGCCCAGCTGCTGTTCGAGAGCGGCTTCGGTAGGGAAGCTGAGGACGCGAGGCCAGGGCGCGTCGGCCGCGACGGGTGCATTTGCTAGCGTGATTCCAGCCTGGGGCAGCGAGTCCATCACGCCGGTGATATTCCGTTCCGCATCGCTGACTGAAACATTCGGCAATTCGGCTCGCGTTGCGCCTAGCGGAAGCCAGCCGCGATCGACCAGCAGCCAGCCGGCCGGGGTCTGCATGGGAGTGAGCACACGAAAACCGGGGTGGCCGGTGTGCGACGGCATGTTGTCGAGCAGGATCTGATGAGCGGGATCGTAACGGCCGCTGAGGCTGACCTTTTGATATCGCGCCAGCCGGCCGGCATTTTCTGAGGTCAGGGCGACGCGAGTCTGTTGCCCGGCCTCGTACTGCGCCACCAGCTGCTGTTTCTGTTGCGCCCGGTCGAGCTGCCAGAAGCCCAGCCGTACGAACAGCGCCATGCCGACGGCGGTGAGCACCACACTGAACATGCTGGGGCGCCAGCGTCGGCGTATGCTAGGCGCGGAAGGTTCGGAAACGGTCACGGCAAGTTACTCGCAACCATGGTCAAGTTCGTCATCATCGCCACCCTGCTCCTCATCGTGCTCAGCATGGCTTCCGGGCTGTTCTACCTGGTGAGCGACAAGGGCGAGTCGAAGAAAATGGTGACAGCGCTCTCGATCCGAGTGGGCCTGTCGGTGCTGCTGTTCGTGTTCCTGCTGATCGCGTGGTCGCAGGGGCTGATCAAGCCGCAAGGCATGTAATGAGGATGCGCTGAGTTAGCGCTGGAAACATGGGGGAGCGGTCCCGCTCCCCGCGCAAGCCGATGGCGCCAGCCCGTTGGAGGCCGGCGCCGTGGTTGTTTATAACCAGTACACGAACACGAACAGGCCCAGCCACACCACGTCGACGAAGTGCCAGTACCAGGCCACACCTTCGAACGCGAAGTGATGCGTCGGCGTGAAATGTCCCTTCAGGCAGCGGAACCAGATCACCGTCAGCATGATCGCGCCCATGGTCACGTGGAAACCGTGGAAGCCGGTCAGCATGAAGAAGGTCGAGCCGTAGATGCCCGAGCTCAGCTTCAGGTTGTAGTGGTGATAGGCCTCGATGTATTCGTGCGCCTGCAGGTACACGAACAGGAAGCCCAGCAGGAACGTCGCCGCCAGGAAGATGTTCAGCACGGCGCGATTGCCGGCCTTCAACGCGTGGTGCGCGATGGTGATCGTGATGCCCGAGGTGAGCAGGATCGCAGTGTTGATCGCCGGCAGGCCGAACGCGGGAATGACATCGAAGTCGCCGCCCACGTTGCCCGGGCCGTCGGTCGGCCAGGTGGCTTCGTAGTTGTCGCCGCGAATGATCTTGGTCAGCGCGCGCGTGCCTTCGCCGCCCAACCACGGCACTGAGAAGTTACGTGCGTACCACAGCGCGCCGAAGAACGCCGCGAAGAACATGACCTCGGAGAAGATGAACCACATCATTCCCATGCGGAACGAGCGATCCACCGCGTCATTGTAGAAGCGCGCTTCGCTTTCCTTGATCACGGCGCCGAACCAGCCGGCGAACATGGTCAGCAGGATCAGGAAGCCGACCGTCATCACCCACGGGCCGGACTGCGAGTGGTTCAGCCACAGTGCCGCACCACCGACGGTGGTGAACAGCGCCACCGAGCCGATGATGGGCCACGGGCTGCTGTGGGGAACGTAATATTTATCAGCCGGCGGCGGCGCGTGCGATGTGGTTGCGTGGGCCATAGCGTGTTTTTCGTGCGGTTGAACCAAAAACTAATCAGCTACTGCTTTTGCTGTCGTATATCGAGTACGCCAGCGTCAGCCGATCGATGTTTCGCGGCAGCTTCGGATCGACGATGAAGCGCACCTTGAGCTCGCGCTCCTGGTTGGCCTCGAACGACTGCGGCGTGAAGCAGAAACATTCGGTCTTGTGGAAATACTGGGTCGCCTGCTGAGGCGCGATGCTCGGGACTGCCTGCGCCACGACCGGCTGAGCACGCAGGTTGTGCGCATAGAACTTGGCTTCGTACAGCTGGCCCGGATGTATCTCCAGCGACGTGGCTTCGGGTCGAAACTCCCAGTCGCCGAACGACGGCACGTCGGCGACGAACTCGATCGTCACCCGCCGGTTCTGGTCGGGCGTTGCGACGATGGTGCTTGCCTTCAGCAGCTTGTCTTTATCGCCGTAGCCGGTGACGTCGCAGATGACGTTGTAGAGCGGCACCAGCGCAAAGCCGAACGCAAACGCACCGGCCGCGAACAGCCACAGCTGTCCGGTCAGTATGCGATTGGCTCGCTTGGTCGCTGGATCGTTCATGCCATCGTCATCAGTGCATCGACCGACACACTGCCATGCAGATTAAGACGAAGTAGAACGTCGCGGCGAGCAGCAGCAGCCACAGAGTGGTAAGCTGCTCGCCGCTCTTGCTGTCTCGAT
>CAMLEO010000385.1 GCA_946478975.1 uncultured Steroidobacter sp. | reverse complement strand
AGCGGCTGGGGGAAGATGTCACTGAGCGGGCGCTGTGGGCGAGCATCAAGCGACTGTTTACGGAACTGATCGACACCCTGCCCGACCGCGAGTTCGATAAAACATTCTTCAACTCTGTCACTCGCCGCACGTTCGGCACCATCGGTGTCGATCCCGCGGTGGAATACGTGGCGCTGGATCTCGATCCCATCGCGGCCGTCACCGCACCCATTGAAACAAATCTCTATGTGAATCGCGGCTCACTCGAACTGCTGTTCGAGGAAGTCCTCGCCGACTTCCGCTTCCGGACGCCGTACGTCGATTTCGAGCGCAGCGTTCGCACCGTAAGCAGCGAAGTGCGTGCGCAGTGTGAGAGCGATGCGGACGCGTCGAAGCCGCCGCTGCAAGTCGAGCAGATCGAATTCATCCGCACTGTGTTTTATCAATTCACGCGCGCCTACCTGGTCGGCCGCATCTCCGGCCCGGGCTGGAAACTGCCGTTCGTGCTAGCGCTGCAGAACACGGACAGCGGCGTCCGCATCGACGCAGTGATGATGGATGAAAGCACGGTCAGCATTCTTTTCAGCTTCACCCGCTCGTACTTCCACGCCGACCTGCCGCACGTCGGCCAGGCGATCGTCTTCCTGAAAAGCATCCTGCCGCGCAAGCCGGTGAGCGAGTTGTACACCGTGCTCGGTCGCGCCAAGCAGGGCAAGACCGAACGTTACCGCGAGCTCTTCAAACATTTGCAGAAGAGCGAGGACAAATTCGTGCACGCGCCCGGCGACCGCGGGCTGGTGATGATTTGTTTCACGCTGCCCTCGTTCGACGTGGTGTTCAAGGTCATCCGCGACCGCTTCGCCTATCCGAAGAACATCCTTCGCGAAGAAGTGCTGAAGAAATACGAGCTGGTGTTCAAGCACGACCGCGCCGGCCGGCTGGTCGATGCGCAGGAATTCAAGCGCCTGAAATTCCCAGCCTCGCGCTTTTCCAAAGAGCTCACCAACGAGTTGCTGGATGAAGCCGCCGCCACCGTCCATTTCGAGGACGAGTGGGTGATCATGGATCACGTGTACATCGAGCGCCGCATGACGCCGCTCAATTTATATATTCGCGATGCTTCGCGCGAAAACGCGGAGCGCGCCGTGCTCGACTACGGCCAGTGCATTCGCGACCTTGCCGTCACCAACATTTTCGCCGGCGACCTGCTGCTGAAAAACTTCGGCGTCACCCGCCACGCGCGCGTGATCTTCTACGACTACGACGAGCTCTGCCCGGTGACGGACTGCCGCTTCCGCGACGTGCCGCAATCGCAGTTCGCCGAGGACGAGATGCGCGCCGAGCCGTGGTTCCACGTCAACGACAACGACGTGTTCCCCGAGACCTTCATGCAGTTCCTGAGCTTCGATCCCGACCTCAAGGAAGTGTTCCTGAAGGCGCACGGCGAGATCATGACCGCCGAATGGTGGCGCCGCATTCAGCAGCGTCTGCGCGACGGTGAAGTGCTCGAAGTGCTGCCTTATCACCGCCACCGCGTGCGAGTCCTGAGCAGCATTTGACCGCGCGCGGGCCGAAAGCCCAGCGCGCGGCCAACGCTGCACATTCTTTCTAGAACGTGAAGCCCACGCCAAACGTCGTCTCGAACGTATTGAGCGAGTCATCCAGGCGATCGACCACCTTGTCGAGATAGCGATAGCGCGCATCCAGGCGCAGCTGGAAGTTGTCAGTGACGAAATACTTCGCGCCGACGCCTGCGTTCAACGTGAAACTATTGTCATCTTCGATGCGCACCGGTCCATTGGCCACGCCGACGATGGGCCGATCCAGATCCGCGGTGACATAGCCCACACCCGCGACCACATAAGGAACAAAGCGATTGCCGCTATTGAAATGGCGGATCGCGTCCACATCCAAGGTGGTCAGGTCCAGGTCGATATCGCGACCGGCCAGGCCTTGCACCGACGTTTTGGTCCCGCCGAGCGACAACTCCAAGCCCCAATCGGGCGTGAAATTGAAGCCGTAGCGCAGGCCGTACGTCACATCGTCATCGAGCTTCGGCGTGCGACCGGAAATCGGGCGGCTGGTGAGATCGTCGCCAAACGCTTCGCCCGCATACACATGCAATTCCTGGCTGCCCTCGGCGACCTGCGCGAGCGCTGGCACCGCATTCAAGGCGAGCGCGCCAACCGCAGCGAGGCCGAGCAGTTTGTTCTTGGTCAACATCATCATCTCCTCATCAACTTGCATCGCAACTTCGCGATGCGTGGATGAAGAGTGCGCCGTCGGACGCGTGACGATAAATCAGGTCAGCCTGAAGAGTTTGTTGCGCGCGATTCAGCAATGCGCATGAAACTTTCCATCGCGATCTGGATCACGGACTGGATCGCGATGGATGCGACGGTTGTTTCAAGTAATCAATGATTGCTTTACGTTGAGCCGCGTCCGCAACACCTGCAAATCCCATCGACGTGCCCGGCACCGCGGTTTGCGGCTGCTGCAGGAATCTATCGAGACGCGCTTCGTCCCAGTTGCCGGCTTGAGCCTGCATCGCCGGAGAATATTCGCCGAAGCCTTGCGCCTTGCCGACGGGCCGGCCGACGACGCCGAACAGATCCGGCCCGAGCCGATGCGCCAGGCCGTCATCGACGTTGTGACAACCCGCGCAATTGATGGAGAACAAGCTGGATCCATCGGTGCCGGAAGCGGGCTCCAGCGTCGTCACGGCAGCGTCGTCGCTCCAGATCAGAATGCGCCCGTCGGGCATCTGCAGAATGTCACGAACCCGTTTGCCGAAAGCGATCGGCTCCTGCAGCACCGCGTGATCGCCATCCACCACCACTCGATACAGCGAACGCGACGACAGCGAACCGATCAGCAGGTTGCCCTTCCAGATTGGAAACAACGGGCTGTCGATCTCGATGACATCCGACACGCCGATGCTCGGCACCCACGCATGCGCGGGCTGCTGGAAGTTCGCGTGACGCCCCGGTGTTTTGTTTCTCGGCCAGGCCGTAAAGCCATAGTCGGTGCCGTAAGTCACATCGGGCCAGCCGAAGTTGACGTTCTCACGCAGCAGATTCAATTCATCGCCGCCCTGCGGACCGTGCTCCGTCAACCACAGCCTGCCGTCCGCCGCCTGATACACACCTTCGGGATTGCGATGCCCCATCGTGAACACGTGATGCTCGTGCGTGTTGAGGTCGATCACATGCGTCTTCCCATAGTCAGCGGTCGGGTCCTGCGCAAACGCCTGCGTGGAATCGATGCCCGAGAAGCCCTGATCGCCCAACGTGAGCAGCAACTTGCCGCCGTCCATCAGCAGCAGCTTGCCGCCGATCTCCTCGCCCTTGAATGGATTCTTGCCGAACTTGCGATTCGGCCCTTTCAACGGCACGCACGGCGAGCTTTCGAACAACGTGCTCCAGTGTGCGTCGGCGAGATTGTCGGGCAGAGCCTGCAACGAGGTCGTGAGCTCCGAGACGCGCACGACGAAACAACTGTCCTGCTCTTTCCAGTAGTGGTGCGAGGCGTAGATGTGCAGCTGGTCGCCATCGAGCGCAGCTTCGATATCGGCGACGCGGAAGCGCCAGGTTTGCACGCGAGGCGGACCGCTATCGCCCCAATCCACTGAACGTTTGGGCGAGCGCGAGGAGCCGCCAAACGCCTTGGCGAACTCCTCTCGATTCAGCGGCACGCGCGTCGCGAGCTGCTCGACCTCGAAGCCCTTGCGATCTTTGGGAACATTCAAAACATACAGCGTGCCGTCGCCCGTCCCGAGCAGCACCCGGTCGCCATCCAGCATGTTCATGCCGCCGCCGCGGGTCGCGGGTTCGGGAATCCATCCTTCGCGCATGACGGCCTGCACGGCGTAATAAGCAGTCGAGAAGTACGCATCGCGTGTGATGCGCTCGGACTTCGACGATGTGTGGATGTGACTGACCGAATAGCCCGCGAACGCGATTGTGACGATCGCGACGGCAGCCAGCGGCCAGAGCCGACGCGCGAGAGGACTGACGGCCGCCGGAACGAGCACCGCAATGGCGATAACCAACGGCACCAGCAGGTAACGCGGCAGCGTGATCGAAACCGCGATCGCGCCGACCAGGAACAGACCTAACACCGCGAACGATCGGACCAGCGAACGCCGGACACTCGGCCAGCTTGCCAGCCGATCGAACCAGAGTGACAGCAGGCACGCCGCGCCGAACGAGGCAACGGCGACGACCAGCGCAAGTTTTTCCGGCCGCGGCAGCGTTCCCCACAGCTCCGCGTACTTGGCGATGGGAAGCAGCGCCAGGATCAACGCTCCACAGGCGTACCACGCCAGGCGGCGCCACAGCCGCGGGCTTTGTTCTTCGCTCAAAAGACGTCCCCCGATCCGACTCTTCTCGGGAAAGCGCCGAGAAGGCCAGTCGGTTCCTACCCCGCCGCCGAATTCATCTTAGCGGCGTTGCAGCCATGAGCGCTTCGATGCTGGCAATGGCGTTGGCCACTCCCGTTTCCGCCCGCATTTGCTTGCCCAGCGTACGAGCCCGCAGCCGCACCGGCTCGCTTTCGGCAATGGCGATGCTCTGCGCCAGGTCGGCCGTGTGCAGCGACTTGCCATTCGGCACACGCGCGGCGACACCGGAATTGCGCAGGCGGTCGGCCCAAAAGAACTGATCGGCTGCGAACGGCACGACCACCGAGGGCACGCCCGCCCGGCACGCCGAATGGCTGGTGCCTGAGCCGCCGTGATGAATCACCAGCGAGGTCTTTGGAAACAACCAGTCGTGCGGCGTCTCGCCGATCACAAAGAAGTTGCTGGGCAGGTCGGCGGGAGCCACGCCGCTCCAGCCTGGATAAAACAACGCGCGCCGCTTGCCGATGGCGCTGACGATGGTTTGCATCATGTGCTTGCGATCGAAACCGACCATGCTGCCGAAGACGACTTAGATCGGCGGCTCGCCGCGATACAGAAAGTCACAAAGGTCCGCCGGCGGCAGCCAGTTGGCGGAGGGCAGCAACCATTGGCCGCACACCGTCGCATTCCCCGGCCAGTCCAACGGCTTCGGCAACAGGTGACTCGACACCCCGTACAGGATGGGGTGTGTCGTCCATAATTTTTTACGCGGCGGCAGCCGGCACACCTTGGCGCGGGCGCGATTGGTCGCCTTGCGAAAGGCTCGCCACAGCATCGTGTTGACGAACCGATGACTGGCGTTGTTCAACCAGCGAGGCACGATGCCCGGCGGCAGGAAGGGAGATGGAAACGACGCGGTGGGAGTGATTGGAATCAACCCGGCACCGATCGCAGGCACGCGCAGATATTCTGCGGCGGACAAGCCCACAAACGATGCGAGCCCGGAGAGCAGGACGGCATCGCAGCCTTTGCCCGTTTCGACGATGGTTCGCAGCCACTGCTCGGCATTGGCGTTCGCGATGCTGGCCAGCGCGTTCGCCGTCGCGTTGAAACCCTGCCGCTCGACGCCGTTCGCGATGCTGCCGCCCGCCTGCAGGGTCCCGCGAATGTCTCCTGCGAGTGGGTTCTCGCCCGTGGTGTCAAAGGCCACGCCCATCTTGGCGGAGACCTCGGCAAACT
>CAMLEO010000384.1 GCA_946478975.1 uncultured Steroidobacter sp. | reverse complement strand
ACCACCAGGCGCGTCGTGCGTTCCGGGTAGCGAGCGGCGAACGCAAACGCGACCATGTTGCCGATGTCATGCGCGACGAGCACGGCCTGCTCGATGCCGAGCGCATCCATCGTGCCGGCGACGTCGGCCGCTTGTGTCTTCTTGTCGAACCCGCCCGTGGGCTTGGACGTCAGCCCGAGGCCGCGCAGATCCGGAACGACGACGGTGTGATCGCGAGCGAGATCAGCTGCCATCGGCACCCACATATCGCCGGTTTCGCCATAGCCGTGTAACAAAACGACCGCTGGCCCGTGACCGCCGACGCGCACGTGAACGTTGATGCCGTTCGTTGCTACGGACTGTGTTTTAAAGCCTTTCGGGAACGTAAACTGCTGCGCCCACGCGGGCGCGCTGAGCAAACAACACGCGAGCAGCGCCAAGTACCATTTCTGCATGTTCATGAATATCCACTCCACTGGGTGCGCTCACGCTACGCGAGGCTGCTTGCGGGCGAGAGCCGCAGGCTCGGTACCTGGCAATACCCAATTCGAGGGGGGTGCCAGGTTGCGCGGGAGTTGTCACAAGAGGAGACTGCTCGCGTGAATTCAAACATTTATCCTCGGTTGCTGAGCTGCTTTTGTTTGCTGCTTCGACTTCTCGGCACGGAGGCGTGGGCGGACGAGAGCGTGCCGACGCTCGCCCAATACAACCACACCAGCTGGACGGCGAAGGATGGAGCGCCGGGCGACAGCTGGGCACTCGCGCAAAGCTCCGATGGCTGGCTGTGGTTGGGCGGCCCCACCGGGCTGTATCGTTTCGACGGCGTGCGTTTCGATCGGATCGAGCTCGAAGGTCTGCCGCCGGAACGTTCCAAGGCGATCTCCACCTTGTACGCAACCGATGCAGGCGACCTGTGGATCGGCTACACGTATGGCGGGGCCAGCGTCATGCACGGCGGCCGCTTCACGCATTTCGGCATGGAGCAAGGCATGGGCCGCGGCAGCCTGGTCGCGTTCGCTCGGGAGCACGACGGCACGATGTGGGCAGCGAGCACGGATGGCTTGTGGCGTCTGCAGGCCAATCGTTGGGAAGCGGTCGGCACTGAATGGAACTTTCCGGATGCTTATGCCAGCAACGTCGCGGTCGATCGAGGGGGAGCGCTCTGGGTTGCGGGCGAACGCGAAGTGTTTGTAATGGATCGCGGCGCGCGGGCATTCAGGCGCACCGATTTGCGGTTTCAAGGGCAGGTTGAATTCATCTCATCGCGCGACGGACGAACCTGGCTCTCCGACGACGCCGGCGTCACGCTGCTGCCGGGGCAGGACGTCATCGCCGGGCCCGATCGTCGGGCCAACGCGCGTACCTCGTATGTCACTTTGATCGATCGCAACGACCGGCTCTGGTGGCTGCACAACGGAGTGCATCGACTGGAGCTGGGCTCCGGGAACACGCGTTCCAAAAGCGCCACCCCCGCTGAATCGTTCGACCGTCGCAACGGTCTCAGCGAGGTTGTGACCAAGACAGTCATCGAGGATGGCGACGGCAACCTGTGGGTCGCGACCAGCGACGGGCTGGATCGTTTCCGTCCGACCCAGGTTCGAAGATTGCCGGCGAGCGTCAGCGATCTCGGGTTCGTTGCGTTGGTGCCAGCTGCGAATGGCGGTGTCTGGATCGGTTCAAAGGTCGGCAATGTCGGCTTCCCCACGGATGGACTGTGGCGCTATGACAATGGCGAGTTGCATCGCATAGGAAAGGGAATGATCACGGCGATCACTGCCGCGGCTCGCGACGGCGATGGTTCGCTGGTGGTTGCCGGGCCCGGGGGAATCTGGCGCCAGCACAGCGGCGATCAGTTTCGCAGGCTCGCCGATCTTCCCGCCGGGCCGGCCGAGCAGCTGATCCATGCGATCACGATCGATGCACGCGGCGATCTGTGGGTGTCCATCGTGCGCAGTTCCCTGTTCCGTTGGCGCAATGGCACGTGGGAGATCAATGGCGGTCTGGCCGACTTGCCGGCGCCGCGGCCGCAGGTGCATGCGCTCGGGCCCGATGGGCGAGTCTGGTTCGGCTATCGCGACGGCACGATCGCCGTCGTCAATGACGATCGCGTCGAGAAATATACGGCCGCCGATGGGCTGCGATTCGGCACTCTGTTTGCGTTGGAGGTCGGGCGCTACACGATTGCGGCTGGGGAGAGCAAGGCTGCGGTATTGAGCGGCGGCAAGTTTCGCGAGCTGGTAACGAAGACGCCCGCGGTTCTCGAAGGCGTGACTGGAATCGTCGAGGCCGGCGACGCCGTCTGGTTCAATACATTTCACGGCGCCGTTCGCATCGCGATGCTCGATATCGAGCGCGCGTTGCGAGATGGAATGCAGCTGCTGCCGTACGAGTTGTTCGACCCGGAAGATGGCTTCCCCGGCATGGCTCAGCGCGTGCGCCCGGTGCCGACGCTGACTCGCGGTGACGATGGCCGACTGTGGTTTGCAGGCACGACCGGTGTCGGCTGGTTGGATCCGGCGCATGTCGATCGCGATCGCTCGCCGCCGCCGCTGGTGATCCGATCGCTGCTCGCCAATGGGGAAGCGCACGCGAGTAACGCGCCGATTCATTTGTCGCCCGGTACTCGCGATCTGCAGATCGACTACACCGCTCTGAATCTGACGCGGCCCGAGCGCGTGCGCTTTCGGTACCAGCTCGACGGCGCCGATCGGGACTGGGTCGATGCCGGAGGGCGTCGCGAGGCGTTCTACACAAATCTCGGGCCGGGTCAGTACCGCTTCCGAGTGGCGGCGATGAAAGGCAACGGCGAATGGAGCGAGTCCGGCGCGACTGTCGATATCACTATTCCGCCAACTTTCGTGCAAACGAAATCGTTCGTCGCGCTGGTTGTTTGTGCTGTCGTCGCATGCCTGTGGATTGCGTATGCCTGGCGGCTGCGGAAAGTGACAGCAAGGGTGCGAGCGCGCTTGCAGGAACGGTTGACCGAACGCGAGCGCATCGCGCGCGAGCTGCACGATACCTTGTTACAAAACATGCAAGGTGTGATTCTCAAACTGCAGAACGTTGCCGAAGAGATTCCCGCGGACGCGCCGGCGCGCCGCATGATGGAGCAGGCGCTGGATCGTGCCGACGAGGTGCTGATCGATGGGCGAGATCGCGTCAAGGATTTGCGCGAGTCTCAGCAAACCGCGATCGATCTTCCTGAAGCACTGAAGAATGCCGCGGCTGAGTTGATCGACGCGAGCAATATCGAGTTCTCAATGGCCATCGAAGGCACGGCGCGGCCGCTGCATCCAGTCGTGCGTGAAGAAACATTGCAGATCGCGCGCGAAGCCCTGGCCAATGCGCTTCGTCATGCGCAGGCAACGAAGATCGAAGCGGAAGTGGCTTATGCGCCGCGTGAGCTGTGCCTGCGAGTGAGAGATAACGGCCGCGGCATCGATGCAGACGTGCTGCAGACCGGCGGCCGCCCGGGCCACTGGGGCCTGCTTGGCATGCAGGAACGAGCCAATAAAATTCGCGGCCGCTTGAATATCTGGAGCGGCAAGAACACGGGCACCGAGATCGAGCTGCGAGTGCTCGGTCAGATCGCGTATGTATCGAGCCGCACGCGCCGATTCCAATGGCCCTGGTTTCGCGACCCGGCAGTTTTCCTGGAGCATTGATATGTCTGCAACGGACAGCCGCGCGATTCGGATCCTGACGGTCGACGATCATCCCATGCTGCGCGAAGGCATTGCCGCTGCCATCGAGCGGCAGCCCGACATGACATTGGTGGGCGAGGCATGCAATGGCTGCGAGGCCATCGACATGCATCGCCGCCTGTTGCCGGATATCACGTTGATGGACATGCAGATGCCGGAGATGAACGGCGTCGATGCCATCAAGGCCATTCGCGCCGAATGTCCGAACGCACGTTTCATCGTGCTGACGATGTACAAGGGCGACGCGCTCGCACAGCGGGCATTGCAGGCGGGTGCCAGCGGTTATCTGCTGAAGAGCGCGTTACGCAAGACCATGCTGGATGCGATTCGAGCCGTACACGCGGGACGCAAGTCGATCAATCCCGAAGTCGCGGTGGAATTGGCCGAGCACATGCCTGCCGATCAATTGAGTGAACGTGAGATCGATGTGCTTCGACACGTCGGGCGCGGGGCCGCCAACAAGACTGTCGCCGCCCGCCTGGGTATTTCTGAAGAGACGGTGAAGGTGCACATGAAGCACATCCTCGCCAAGCTCGACGCGGTCGACCGGACGCACGCGGTGACGATCGCACTCGGCCGAGGGATCATCGAGCTGTAGCCTGCGGGTTTTCGCGGGTTGAATAGTGGGATCCGCAGGTACCGCGTTGGCTTGCCCGCGCGGACACTGCGCCTCATGCGCACTTTGCTCACTGCAACTCTGACCGGTCTGCTGGCCTTCGGCAGCGCCCACGGTTCGCCCCAGGGTTCGGCCCAGAATGCGGCATTGAGCGTCGATGAAAAGATTCGCAACACCTTGCAGCTGGACCAGAACGCACAGCACGGCAAAAAGCTGTACGCGACCTATTGCTCCGGCTGCCATGGCCCGCAAGCACTCGGCAGTGCCGAGAAAGTCATTCCGTCACTCGCAGGGCAGCGCCGCGCTTACCTGGTGAAACAGCTGGCCGACTTCAGCGAAATGGAACGTGCGAGCCGGACGATGCACGGCGTGGTATCGCAGGCGGAGCTTTCGAACGAGCAGGCGTGGGCCGATCTCAGCGGCTATTTGAATAACCTGCCGCGTGCCAGCTTCCCGGGAACCGGCGATGGCCGCGGCCTGGAACTGGGCGAGGCGATCTTTCAGGATCAGTGCGCTTCGTGTCACGAAGAAGATGCGCGAGGCGACGACGATGGATTCATTCCCTCGCTGCGGGACCAGCACTATTCATATTTAGTGCGCCAGATGCGGAGCATTGCGTCCTGGCATCGGCTCAACGTCGATGCCGACCTGGTGCGGTATCTCGACAGCCTGGACACGGAAGAAGCAACCTCGGTTGCCGATTACCTGTCGCGAATGCGGGGCCCGGTGAAGGATCACGAGCGCATGAACAGCGACGGCACGGTCAACAACTGATCGCGACTGATCGCTTTCAAGGCACGCACTTCTCCAGCTCTTCCAGCCACACGGCCGCGCTCGCATCCGATGGTGCGCGCCAATCGCCGCGTGGCGAAAGGTTGCCGCCGGACATCACTTTGGGTCCGTTCGGCAGCGCCGAACGTTTGAACTGGCTGAGCGCAAAGAAGCGATGCAGGAATACCTGCAGCCAATGTTTGATTTCGCGCAGCTCGTAGGAGCGGCGGGCATTTTCCGCCATCCCTTCCGGCCACAACCCCTGGCTCACATCTTTCCACGCGTGCCACGCCAGGAACGCAATCTTCGACGGCCGCAGACCGTAGCGCGTGATGTAGTAGAGATTGAAATCCTGCAGCTCGTATGGGCCGATCTTCGCTTCCGTGCTCTGCAAGGCCGCACCTTTGCCAGGCACCAGCTCGGGCGAGATCTTGGTTTCCAGAATCGAGCGCAAGGTCGCTGAAGTGGACGCATCGAACTGGCCGCTGCCGATCACCCAGCGCACCAGGTGTTGTATCAGGGTCTTGGCCAGCGAACCATTCACGTTGTAATGGCTCATGTGATCGCCCACGCCATAC
>CAMLEO010000383.1 GCA_946478975.1 uncultured Steroidobacter sp. | reverse complement strand
CGGATGGTGCCCTTGTCGGCCTTCTTCGGGTCGGTGGCGCCCATCAGCTCGCGGTTCTTGAGAACGGCGTTCTCGCCTTCCAGAACCTGAACCATCACCGGGCCCGAGCTCATGTACTTGGTCAGGTCCTTGAAGAAACCGCGCTCGCGGTGAACGGCGTAGAAGCCTTCGGCCTGCGCCAGCGTCAGCTGCATCATGCGCGCGCCAACGATCTTCAGACCAGCCTGCTCGAAGCGGCGATAGACCTCGCCGATTACGTTCTTCTGCACGCCGTCGGGTTTGACAATGGAAAGAGTGCGTTCGACCGCCATGAAATTGTCCCGTGAATCAATGAATTGAAAAATAGCCGCGGCTGAAGTCGCCGGACGGCGGCAGCTGCGCGCGCGCAGTCTACCCGCCACGCGCCGGAGCAGCAAGAAAATGAATGGCGACGAGGGGTTAGCCCAACGTGGACAATCAAACGCTAAAGCTTTCGCCGCACCCGCATTCGCCCTTCACGTTCGGATTGCGGAACCGGAACGCTTCGTTCAGCCCCTGCTTCACGAAGTCGATCTCGGTGCCGTTGATGTAATCGAGGCTGTCGCGATCGACGATGACTTTGACGCCGCGGTGTTCGAACACGACGTCATTGGAGCCGATGTCGTCGGCGTAATTCACCACGTACGCATAGCCCGAGCAGCCGGTCTTCTTGACCGCGAGGCGCAGCCCGAGGCCATGCCCCCGGCGTGTCAGGAAAGACTGGACGCGGTCGGCAGCGGCGGAAGTCAGGGAAATGGCCATAAATGGATGAGGCTAAGGGTAACGGTTCGACGCCATAAGCGTATGGCACTCAGCCGGTGAATCAAGGGCTGATTATGAAACGGACTGCCGCCAGGCTTCACTTAATGCTTTGACCGCATCTTCAAGAATGAGAAGTCGGCCACGTTTCTCCAGCGGAAACTTCAGGGCCTCGTCCGCCGCGCGCCAGCGCCACTGCCGGAGTTCAGGTTCGGTGAGCCCGACCAGCCGCTCGGTGAGCCAGGAGCCGGCAGCAATACAGTGCGGGCAGCCATAAGCCTCGAACCGCACGGCTTCGATCCGATCGCCAGCGACGCGCGCGCTGAGAACGAACATCGTCCCCTGCGCCACGCTGCCGGCGACGCCCTTGATGACGCCCTCGCCTCCTTCCAGGTGCCCCGCGTTACGCGGCGCCCGAAAGTGGTCGACGACGACGGCCGAGTATTCAGGTTCCATCGCACGGACTCGCGGGTGAAAGCGCACGCAACCGCGTGACCTCACGCGTGACCGACGCAATCGCGCGATCGATTTCATCCGCGGTCGTGAACCGGCCCAGGCTGAAGCGGATCGAGCTTTGTGCGAGCTGATCGCTGCGACCGAGCGCTCGCAGTACGTACGACGCCTCATCCGACCCCGACGCGCACGCCGAGCCGGACGACACCGCCAGGTCTCGCAGCGCGAACCGCAGGCTCTCGCCTTCGACGTTGTGGAAACAAACATTGAGCACGCCGCACACGCGCTGCTCCGGGTGGCCGTTCAACTCCACGCCGCCAATTGCAGCCAGGCCCTGCCACAGCCGCTCACGCAACTGCGCGATGCGGACGACATCTTCTTCGCGATCTCGCTCGCCGAGTTCGAAGGCCAGGCCCATGCCGACGATCTGGTGCGTCGGCAACGTGCCCGAGCGCAAGCCCATCTCCTGCCCGCCGCCGTAGAACAACGGCCGCAATCCGAGCGGTGGCTTTCTCCGCACATACAACGCGCCGATGCCTTTCGGGCCGTAGCTCTTGTGCGCGGTGAGAGATAACAAATCGATGTTCATCGAGTCGACGTTCAACGGCAATTTGCCGGCGCTCTGCGCGGCGTCGACGTGGAACGCGATGTTACGTTCGCGACACATCGCGCCGATGGCGGCGACATCCTGAATCACGCCAGTCTCGTTGTTCACATGCATGAGCGACACGAGCTGCGTGTCCGGCCGCAGCGCTTCACGCACTTGTTCGGGCTGCACGATGCCGTCGGTCCCCGGCTTCAACCAGGTGACTTCGAACCCTTCCTTTTCCAGTTGTTTGAACGGATCGAGCACTGCTTTGTGCTCGGTGCGCGCGGTGACCAGATGACGACCGCGATCGGCGTGGAAGCGCGCGACGCCGAAGATCGCGAGGTTGTCCGATTCGGTGGCGCCGGAAGTCCAGACGATACATTCGGGCCGGGCGCCGATGGACGCGGCCACTTGCTGTCGAGCCTTTTCGACCAGCGCACGCGCGCGACGGCCATATTCGTGGCCCATCGAAGCGGGATTGCCGTGCACGCCGTCGGGGCGCAGACATTCGATCATCGCGTCCGCGACGCGAGGATCCACCGGCGTCGTCGCCGCGTAGTCGAGATAAACAACTTTGGACTGAGCAGGGTTCATGATGAAACGGGCTTGTCGAGCGGCTGGCCCGCGTGCCGGCGACGCGACTGCACGGCCGTGAGAATGCCACGAAGAATGTTCATTTCGTTCTGATCGAGCCGCGCCCGGTTGAACAGACGCCGGATGCGGGCCATCAGGTGACCGCCGCCGGTGCGGTCGCGAAAATCGATCTCCTCCAGCACGCGCTCGAAATGTTCATACAAGCGGGTCATCTCATCCGCGGTTGCGAACGGGACTTCCGGAGGCTGGGGTGACGGCGCGCTCGGGCGCCGGGCCAGCCACAGCTCGTACACGATCACTTGCACGGCCATGGCGAGATTCAACGATGCGTATTCAGAGGCGGTCGGAATCGTCACCAGCCGATTGCACCGGGCCAGGTCGGCGTTCAGCAAGCCGTACTTCTCGGAACCGAACACCACCGCCACATTGCCGACCTGCGCCGCTGAGACGATCTCCTGGGCACATTCGCGCGGCTCGAACAGATCCCAGGGCAGATGGCGCTGACGGGCGCTGGTGCCGACGACCAGGCCGCAATCGGCAATGGCGTCCGCAAAATCCTCATGGACCCGGGCCGCGTCCAGCACGTCGTCGGCTCCCGACGCGCGCGCCGTCGCCTCCGCATGCGGAAATTGCTTGGGCCGCACCAGGTGCAGCTCGCTCAGCCCCATGTTTTTCATGGCGCGGGCCACCGCGCCGATGTTGCCGGGGTGGTTGGGATCGACCAGGACGACACGAATGCTCATCGTAAGTGGGGTATTCTACCGTCCCCTTTGAGATCTGCGGGACCCAACGCAGCTCTCCTGCTCTTTATCACCGCCTGCCCCACTCTTTCCGTTGAGGTTTTGAAGCTCCATGCAGCCTTTGCTCAATATTGCCGTCCGCGCCGCCCGCCGGGCCGGTGAAGTCATCGTCCGAAGCATGAACCGCGTGCATCGGCTGGATATCCGCCAGAAGGGGCAGAACGATTTCGTCTCCGAGGTCGACACCCAGGCGGAGATGGAAATCATCGATACGGTGCGTAAGAGCTATCCCGATCATGCGTTCCTGGCCGAAGAAAGCGGCGCCCATGGCGGCTCGGCCGAAAGCGAGTTCGTGTGGATCATTGATCCACTCGACGGCACCACCAATTTCCTGCATGGCTTCCCGCAGTTCGCCGTCTCCATCGGCGTGCAGCGCCGTGGCCGCATGGAACACGCAGTGGTCTACGACCCGCTGCGACAGGAGCTGTTCACGGCTTCGCGCGGCGACGGCGCTCAGCTCGACGGTCGCCGCATTCGTGTGAGCCAGCACGTCGGCCTGGATCGCGCGCTGATCGGCACCGGGTTCCCCTATCGCACCAACCTGCACTGGATCGACAACTACATGGCGATGTTCAAGGCCGTAACGCAGGCGACTGCCGGCATTCGCCGGCCGGGCGCGGCGGCGCTGGACCTTGCCTATGTCGCGGCGGGCCGCCTGGATGCGTTTTGGGAATTCGGCCTGTCGCCTTGGGATACGGCGGCCGGCACGCTGCTGATCACCGAAGCCGGCGGCATGGTGAGCTCACTGCAAGGCACGGAATACAAACAAGGCGGCAACATCCTGGCGGGAACGCCGAAGGTGCACGCGCCGCTGCTCGAATTGCTGGCGCCGCACGTGCCAGCGGAACTGACCTGAAAAAAGGGGGGCGTCAGCCCCCCTTTTGTTACTTGTTGTTACTTGCGCAGCGGGCTTTTGCCGAACCCGTACACCGCGTACACCAGCAGACCGGCGCCCGCCCAGATGAAGAATGTGAGCTGGGTGCGCCAGGGCAGCGAGAACATCAGGAACGTGCAGCCGATGACGGCCAGCGGCGCAACGATCCATACGCCGGGCACGCGGAACGGACGATGACGATCCGGCTCACGGCGGCGCAGGATCAACACGCCGACGGCGACGGCCAGGAACGCGAACAGCGTGCCGCTGTTGGATAGATCAGCCAGCACGCCGACTGGGAAGAACGAAGCAAACACCGTGACCGCAAGGCCGGTGATGATCGTCACAACGTGCGGCGTATGGAAACGCGGATGCACTTTGGTCAGCGCTTCGTTGAACGGCAGCAGCTTGTCGCGCGCCATGGCGAAGAAGATGCGCGTCTGACCGAACAACATCATCAGGATCACCGACGGCAGCGCGAGGAACGCCGCGAGGCCGATCAGCTGCGACACTTTCTTCCAGCCGATCTGATCCAGCACGTGCGCCAGCGGCTCACCGCTGCATACCAGCTTGGAATGATTTTCCGGCAGACGGCACGCTTCCATCAGCTCCGCGCTGCCCGGCTCATAAGCGAGATGCGTGGTGGGATCGACGACCGGCTGCGCACCCACCGAGCCGACCGCGCCGCCGGAGACCACCAAGTAGAACACCGTGCAGATCAGCAGGCTGCCGATCAGGCCGATGGGCATGTTGCGCTGGGGATTCTTGGTTTCCTCGGCGGCAGTCGATACCGCGTCGAAACCGACGTAGGCAAAGAAGATCGAGGCCGCGGCGCCGGCCACACCCATGCCGGAAATCTCGCCGAGGAAGCCGTTGGGCGAGAACGGCTCGAAGTTGTCCATGTTCATGACCGGAATCGCGAGGAAGCTGAACAGCGTCAGCGCGATGATCTTGATGCCAACCAGCACCGCGTTGACGGTCGCACTCTCTTTGGTACCGATGACCAGAAGCGTGGTCACGAGCAGGCCGATAAAGGCCGCCGGCACGTTCATGACGCCGCCGACGAACGCGCCGCTGGTGAACGCCGCTGGAATATCTATTCCCAGCGACCGTTCCATCAGGCCGACGAAGTAATTGGACCATCCGACCGAGACCGCGCTGGCCGCGACCGCGTATTCCAGGATCAGCGCCCAGCCGACCATCCAGGCGATCACCTCGCCGAGCACTGCATAGGAGTAGGTGTAAGCGGAGCCGGAGACCGGCACCATCGCGGCAAGCTCCGCGTAGCACAGCGCCGTGACGGCGCACACGAAACCGGCAATCACGAACGACATCATCATGCCCGGGCCGGCCTTCTGTGCCGCCTCTGCGGTCAGCACGAAAATGCCGGTGCCGATCACGGCGCCGATGCCGAGCATGGTGAGCTGGAACGCACCGAGCGTTCGCGTCAGCGATTTTTTCTCCGCGCTCGCAAGGATCTCGGCGAGAGGTTTGATACGCCAATTCATTATGTCGGTTTCCTTCGGGTCTGCGTGGGCAGGGTTGAAGTCCGGGCCCTGGAGCTCGGGGCTCGAG
>CAMLEO010000382.1 GCA_946478975.1 uncultured Steroidobacter sp. | reverse complement strand
AGCATTTAATGAGCGCCGCGCGCGACGATATTCGACGATAGTTGAAGGCGAGAATGCGACAAGGCGGCGCCGCCGATTGCCTTCGCAACGAATTCCATCCTGCAGGCAGGACGCCCATTTGTTGCATTCGCCAGGAAGGTCGGGTATGAACTCAGGCGCACCCGCAATCAACAGATAACAGCATCTTTCTTTTTCTGATGCGTCCTGGCCGACTCGCGATCACGTCATTGACTGGCGTTTTGTTTCTGCTGTGCAGCTCAGCTTCTTTCGCCGCGGACGGTGGAAAACTGTTCGCAGCGTGCGTGGCGTGTCACGGCAACAAGGGTGAAGGCAACGCGACGCTCAACGCGCCCGCCATCGCCGGCCAGGATGCGGCCTATCTCGAACGCCAGTTGCAGAACTTCCGGACGCGTCGTCGTGGGGCCCACAAGAGCGATGCGCTCGGCGCGCAAATGCAGGCGATGGCCACGGCGATCGGTGATGACGCAGCCGTCACGACGCTCGCAAGTTACATCGCGAAGCTGCCGAAAACTTTTCCGGCGACGGCCGCGACCGGCGACTTACATAACGGCAACAATCTTTATCATGGCAAATGCGGCGCGTGTCACGGCGGCACGGCCGACGGCAATCCAGCGCTGAAGGCTCCGAGACTCTCGGGGCTCGACGCAGCGTATATGAAACGGCAGTTCGCTCATTTTCGCGATGGCGTGCGCGGCACGGATCAGCAAGATACGCCCGGCCGCCAGATGGCGATGATGGCGAAGACCGTGCCGGCGGACCGCGATCTGGATGACATCATCGCTTTCATTCACAGCCAGGGCCGGCCCAAATGATTCGCGCGCTCGTGTTGCTGATCGCGGCCATAGGGACCGCTGGCGCAACCGGGCCGGCACCGATCGATTTCACGCTCCAGGCGACGTGTCCGCCGGGCTTCGAGAAAACCGACCTCGGCGTGTGCGAGCTGCGCACGCTCTATCAATTCTACGACTCACTGGAAAATCGCGGCCTCGGCGGCACACGCACCGCCCTGCCGCCTCATCGCGACGGCTTCACGCCGTATCAGATCGACCTCGGTCGATATCTCTTTTTCGATCCTGTGCTGTCGGGCGATGGCACCTTGTCGTGCGCCAGCTGCCATGATCCTGCACGTGGTCTATCTGATGGGCGCCCACGATCGATCGGCATTCACGGCGAGGACGCCGGCCGCGCGGCGCCGACACTATGGAACGTGGCCTTCCTGAAACGTTTCTTCTGGGATGCGCGCGCTGATTCGCTGGAAGCGCAGGCGCCTGGGCCGCTCTACTCGCCCCGCGAGATGGGCAACACGCCGGGCCGGCTGCTCGAAAGCTTGAACGGCAACGCGACCTATCGGCGCCTGTTTCAGGACGCTTTCCCGACCCATCGCGGCCCGATCACCGAGCAGCAGGTATTCACGGCGCTAACCGCCTTCGAAACGTCGCTCATCTCGCTCAACAGCCGCTACGACCGTTACGTTCACGGCTACGACGCCGCACTCTCCGAACGTGAGATCCAAGGGCTGAACGTCTTCCGCTCGTTCGTGGCGCGCTGTTCCGAATGTCACACGCCGCCGCTGTTCACGAACGAACAGATCGCGGTGATCGGCATGCCAGAGCCGGCAGGCCGAACGTTCGACGTCGGCGCCGAGGCGATTCTGAAGAGCCCGAAGCTCAAGGGCGGCTTCAAAGTCCCCACGCTCAGAAACATCACGCGCACGGCGCCGTACTCGCACTCCGGTGCATTTGCAGACCTGCGCAGCGCGGTCGAGTTTTACAACAAAGGACGAGGCAACGCGGTGCCCAAGAACATGCATCTGTATCTGCACTGGCACATCTCGGATCCCCATCTCACCGATACCGAGGTGGATCGAATCGTCGACTTCCTGGGCGCCTTGACGGATGAAACATTCATGCCTCAGCCGCCGGCGCGCGTCCCATCGGGTTTGATGCTATCGAAGCGAGGAGAATGAAACATGAAAAAAGGACTCATCCTGGCCCTGGTCATCGCGGTGCTGGCGTTCGGCGTCGGCATGCACTTCGGCCGTGGCAGCAAACAAAACGTGACGATCAGCTCCTCGACCCAGGGCGCAAGCTACAGCGGCGGCTTCAAGAGCGAAGGCGATGCCGCCAAGCCCGGCAGCGAGATCAGAACGGTCGCAGGTCCCGCGCCGACGAACGTCGTGGTCGTGAAAGACGGTGAATCGATCCAGGCCGCAATCAAGGCGGCGCCGAAAGGAACCATCATCCGCCTGATGCCGGGCACGTATCACGAAACCGTGTACATCGATAAAGACGACATCCGCATCATCGGCGTGATCGAGGAAGGCCGGCGCGCCGTGCTCGACGGCCAGAAGAAACTCAACGACGCCATTCTCTACTCGGGCAACAACTTCGTCGCCGAGAACCTGGAGATCCGCAACTACAAGGGCAACGGCATCATGGGCCAGGCCGGCAACAACTTCGAGATCCGCAACAACGTGATCTCGGAGTCCGGCGTGTACGGCATCTTCCCGCAGCTCGGCCAGAACGGCATCGTCGAGCACAACATCGTGTCCGGCATCGCCGATGCCGCGATCTATATCGGCATGAGCGACAACATCCTGGTCAGGAACAACGACGTGTTCGACAGCGTCGCGGGCATCGAGGTGGAGAACAGCCGTCACGTGATCGTCGAGCACAACTATCTGCACAACAACTCCGGCGGTCTGCTCGCGTTCGTCACGCCCGGGCTGCCGATCAAAGACACGGTCGATGTGATCCTGCGCAACAACTTCGTGGTTGGAAACAACCACGCGAACTTCGGCGCGCCCGGCTCGACGGTCTCGGGCATCCCGGCCGGCACCGGCGTGCTGATCATGGCCGCCGACGACGTGGTGATCGAAGGCAACGTCATCTCCGACAACAAGGTGTCCGGCATCATCATCACCGATCACGCGCACGCCTCGAACATCACTGTCGATCCGGAGTCGGACCCGAACTCGGATCGCGTCAAGATCCTGGACAACGTGATGTTGAATAACGGCTACGACACCATCAAGGAAGCGAAGGCGCTGATGCTCGCCGAGGGCAAGGTGGGCGCAAAGAACCTGGACATCGTGCGCGTTGGCCCGAGCCCGGGCAGCTGCATCATCAATCGCCATCAGTTTGTGACTGTCGGCGTGAATGACTTCGCCGAATGTGACTTCACCAACACCGCAGCCACCGTGAACTATCTGCTGCCTGCCGTGCCACCGCGCGAGATCAAACCGGGTGAACGCGGCAAGGTCGTGTACCTCGGCATCTGCACCGGTTGCCACACCTACAACGGCCGCATGATCGGCCCGCCGGTGCAGGTGATCCAGGCGCTGTATATCGACAATCCGCAAGGTCTCGCCGACTACATCGCAAAGCCCGTGAAGAAACGCGACGACTATCCTGAGATGCCGCCGCAAGATTATCTCGATCCCGAGACGCGCCTTGCGGTTGCACGCTACATGCTGCAAGTGACCAAGTGATCTCACCGACGGAGAAGACGGCTCATGAGCAACCACAAGAACACGCTCGCGTACGCAGTGGCCGCAGTGCTGACGGCCGCGGCTCCCGGCCTGGCACTCGCGCAAGAACCTGCCAGTGAGGCACTCGAAGAAGTATTGGTGACCGCGCAGCGTCGCACGCAATCGCTGCAGGACGTGCCGATTGCGCTGCAAGTCGTGGACAGCACGCTGATCAAAGATGTCGCCGCCGAGAACTTGGGCGATCTGAATGGCTTCGTGCCCGGACTGGTTGTTTCAGACAACAGCCCGACGCAGCCGCGCTACCAGATTCGTGGCATTCAAACCGGTGATTTCGGCGTCGGCACCGATCCCGCGGTGGGCGTGTATGTCGATGGCATCTACGCGGCGCGCTCCGGCGCATCGCTGCTCGCATTCAACGATGTCGAGCGCATCGAAGTTCTGAAAGGTCCGCAGGGCACGCTGTTTGGACGTAACAGTGCCGCCGGCGCGATCTCGATCGTCACGCGCCAACCCGAAGATGAATTCCACTCGCTGCTGCGAGTCCGCGTCGGCGAGCACGGCAAGCAGTATTACGAAGGCATGTTGAACACACCGATCGGGGACAGCCTCGCCTTGCGCGTCAACGGTGTTTATAACAAGAGCGATGGCTGGCTCAAGGACGCCGCCACCGGGCGAGATCTGATGCCTGAGGATAACTGGGCTGGCCGAGCCGCCTTGCGTTGGGAAATGTCCGAGAAGACCAGCGCAACGCTTTCCTGGGATCACGACGACCTGGATCAGCTGGCGCGACCGGCGATCGGTCTGCTGCGAGTTCAGGCCGGCCAGACGCAGATCCCGTTCCCGGCCAATCCCGCAACCTACATCGATCCCCGCAAGGCCCCGGTCTATAACGACGTGGTCGGCAACGAAGAGTCGCGGCAACTCGATCAGGTGAACTTGTTTATCGATCACTCCTTCGGCGCGGCCGACTTTCGCTCCAGTACTTCGTGGCGCCAGTTCGATACCGTCAACCGCGAGGACGAAGACGGCACCAACCTAATCGGCAGCTACTTCGACACCGCCAATATCGAAGACAACGAGAGCTTCTACCAGGAGTTCAAGTTCTCGGGGAAAACCGCGCAGATCGATTGGGTCGGCGGCGTGAGTTACTACCAGGAAGACGCCAACCAGATCAGCGACACGCATACCTATACCGACGGCATCGATACACTCGCCACCAATCTCGGCATCTACGATGCGCTGGGCATTCCGTTCCCGCTGTACGCCGGTACGAGCCAATTTATTGCGCCGTTCGGTCTCACCATGCTCGGCATGCCCTGGCGTGAAGCGATGTACAACCGCGGCGACTTCGAAGCGTATGCGGCGTTCGGCGACGTGATCTGGCACCTCAACGATCGCACCAATCTCACCTTCGGCCTGCGCTACACCCACGACACCAAGAAGTTCACCTGGATCAACGGCCCGCACGAAACACCGGAACTCGACCAGGTGGTCGCGGCACTCACTCAGGCCGGCTTCTTCACGATGTTCCCGATTCCGCCCGAGGCTTATCGCTTCTCGGACATTGTGTTCCAGGTGGACACGCCGGCCAGCGGCGTGACCAAGAAGGATTCCTGGGATGACGTGAGCCCGCGCCTGGTGCTCGATTACAAAGTCACGCCGAACGTGATGATGTTCGGTTCGCTCGCGAAGGGGTACAAAGCCGGCGGTTACAACAGCACCGAGGTCGGCTCGAAGTTCGAGAACGAGGATGTCTGGAATCTCGAAACCGGCATCAAGAGCGTGTTCCCCGATGCCGGCGTAATCCTGAATACCTCGGCGTTCTATTACATCTACAACAACAAGCAAGCGATCGCGCTGGTCAACAACGTGGCCGGCTCGGACATTCCGCAGTATGTGATCGACACCAGCGATGAGAAGGCGTGGGGCCTCGACGTCGATGCTCAATGGCGCCCCGTCGATCAGCTCAGGCTCTATGCCAACCTCGAATTCATCGACGCGACGTATAAAAGTAAAATCACGCGCGGCACCGATCCGCTCGACCTGTCCGGCGAACCGACTGGCGAGCCGTACTTGAGCGCCTCGCTCGGTGCGAGCTACGGCTGGGCATTGGGCGCCACCGGCGATCTGGAGCTGTCGGGCCGGTGGCGCCCAAT
>CAMLEO010000381.1 GCA_946478975.1 uncultured Steroidobacter sp. | reverse complement strand
CTGCGGATGCATGATGAGCTGATCGAGGAAGCGCAGGTTTGTAACTACGCCGCGCACGCGAAACTCCCACAACGCACGATGCATGCGAGCGATTGTTTCAGCCGGCGTCGGCGACCACGCCGTCACTTTCACCAGCAGCGAGTCATATGAACGAGTGATGATGGCGCCGCTGTATGCGGTGCCCGCGTCGAGACGAATGCCGAAGCCCGCCGGACTGCGATATGCAGTGATGCGGCCGTAGTCGGGAATGAAGTTGTTTTCCGGATCTTCGGTCGTGACGCGACACTGCATCGCGTAGCCGTTGAGCCGAATATCCTCCTGCTTCGGCACGCCGCTGTCGGGTTCGCCGATCTTCGCGCCTTCAGCGATTCGGATCTGCGCGCGCACGATATCGATGCCCGTCACCGCTTCAGTGACGGTGTGCTCGACCTGCACGCGCGGGTTCACTTCGATGAAATAAAACTTGCCGGAGTCGGCGTCCTGCAAGAATTCCACGGTGCCGGCGTTGACGTAACCGACGGCACGACCGATCTTGAGCGCCTCCCCGCACAGTGCCTCGCGCTGCTCAGCGCTGAAGAACGTCGCGGGCGCTCGCTCGATCACCTTTTGATTGCGCCGCTGAACGGTGCAGTCGCGCTCGAACAAATGCACCAAATTGCCATGCGAGTCGCCTAGCAACTGCACTTCAATGTGGCGTGCACGGCGGACCAGCTTTTCGAGATACACCTCATCATTGCCGAATGCGGCCTTGGCTTCGCGCCGAGCGGTCGCAACCATTTCCGGCAGCTCACTCTCGCTTTCGACGATGCGCATACCGCGACCGCCGCCGCCCCAACTCGCTTTGAGCATGACTGGAAAGCCGACTTCGCGAGCCAGCCGCAATGTTTCTGCATCGTCTCGCGGCAGCGGCGGCGTCGCCGGCATCACCGGCACACCTGCGGACACAGCGAGGTTGCGGGCCATCACCTTGTTTCCAAGCCGGCGCATGATGTCGGGCGTGGGGCCGACGAAGATCAGGCCCGCGGCCGCGCAGGCTTCAGCGAAGGCTGGATTTTCCGACAAAAAACCATAACCGGGATGCACAGCATCGACCTGCGCCGCCTTCGCGATGCGCACGATGTCGGCGATGTCGAGATACGCCTCGACGGGTGTTTTGCCGGCGCCGACCAGATAACTCTCGTCCGCCTTCATGCGATGCAGTGAGAAGCGATCTTCCTGGGAGTAGATCGCGACCGTGCGAATCCCCAACTCGGCCGCCGCGCGCATCACGCGAATGGCGATTTCGCCGCGGTTGGCGATCAGCAGACTCTTGATTCTATCGGGCATGACTCATGCTCGCCGTCGGCGCCGGGGCCGGGGCCGTTGTAATGAGAAGTCGGTGGAGCTGCCTTCCCCCGGCAGCGAGATACAAATGATCATAGCCGCTAAGCAAGGTCCTGCAAGAGCGCGGCCAATACGCGGCGCCGATTGATCTATCGGCCCTCTTTATGCGAGCGCTACCGGCTGGCGCCGGCTTCGGCGGTGCCTTTGCGGAACGCGCCGGTGTTTAGGTCGCCGTATTCTTTATCCATGATGACGATGCAATTGCGGCCTCGCTCCTTGGCCGCGTACAGCGCCTCGTCGGCCAGCTGGATGAAGCCGAACTGGCTGCGGTTGCTGGTCGGAATGACGCAGGCGATGCCAATGCTCACCGTCAGTCGCTTGCCGATCGACGCAGCGGTGGGATTCGGGATGTCGAGCGCGTCGATGCCCGCTTGAATTTGCCGGGCCACCAGTTCGCCGTGAGGCCGGCCCGCGTCGTACAACACCAAGGCAAACTCTTCGCCGCCATAGCGAGCCGCAAGATCGAGCGGCCGGCGCGCGTTCTCGCTCAGCGACCACGCCACGCGACGCAGGCACTCGTCGCCAGCCTGATGACCGAAACGATCGTTGTATGCTTTGAAATGATCGATATCGATCAACAGCAGCGTCAGCGGCATGCCTTCGCGCGCTGCTTGTGCCCACACACGATCCACATGCTCATCGAAGGTGCGCCGGTTGGCGATGCCGGTCAGCCCGTCGCGGCGCGCCGTTTCCATCAGCAGCTGCGATTCCAGAAAATTGGTGCGATTGGCGCGCTCGTGCGAATAACAAACAATGGCGCCGATGACGTTAGTGAATATCAGCACGCCGATATCCACGAGGCGCTGCGCTGCCGGCACATCTACGAAGACAGCCGCGATCGTGTAGGACACGAGCATCGTCAGCGATACAACCAGAGCGGCGCGGAACGCCAGGCCGAGCATCAAATAGTTATAAATCGTCGCGAGCGCGGCTGAAGCAATCAGGCTGACGCTAGGCGTAGCGGTCGCGGCGATCATGACCAGCGCCACCACGCCGAGACCGAAGACCGCCGCACCATAAGGAGCAAAGATGGGATACCAGCGCTGATACAGACGGGTATGTACGAGGACCAGCGCGTTCAGGAATACCGGGCCGAGAACGATCAGGCGAATCAGTTCGAGCCGCCGACCGGCTGCCGCCGGCATGACGAAATGCGTGATGAGGGCAAAACCGACGACGAAACCAATGCCCAGCAGCAGATTGCGATTGATCTGCGCACGGATGCGAGCCAGGTGGGAGCGACGAAAATCGCGCTCCAGCGCGGGATCGTCGAACTTCAGGCGCGAAAAGCCGCGCTCGAGTTGGGATGCGTAAGGCGAACGAGGCGGCGCTGGGCCGCCTCGCTGGAGGGAATCTACCGGCTGGCCGCCAATCAGTTGGTTTCCTGCTGCTTGCGCCGGTCGCGCGCGTCCTTGATGAAGCGGCGCCACACCTCGTAGGCGTCCCAGCCGCCGGTGCTGCCGACGCTGGGTTCGATCATCGTGTCGATACCGATATCCGCCGCTGCTCCCTGTGCGGTGCCGAGCTCATCGGCATTGGCAGCCGATCCTCCGCTGATCAACTGGCTGACGACAGGTTTGATTACAGTGCTCATATAGGTGAGTCGGCGTCGGCGCGTGAGCGCCATTCAGATAGAAAAAACGTGCCCATGGTATTTCCCATCGGACGATCAAAGCGTGCGCAGTTCTCAATTTTGAAACGATCGGCCATCGTTCACGAGAACTTTCGGCTCGAAGACGCTCGACAAGGCTCGTGAGGTCAGTGTAGGCCGCTCAATTATGTTCAAGCGTACCGCTGCCTCACCTGCGTGAGAGTAATCCTCGTTGCCCGCTTTCACCAGCCCGCTGGGAAAATAAACTTCGGTCTCTTAATCGCGGCGCTGCGATATCTGGATTCGACTACGTTGAAATCAATCGAAACGAATCGTCGCGACAATCAAATATGTAAACAGCACCCGACGTTTTGTCCTATTCGTTTCGACGCGAGACTCTAGCGTGCGAAATATTTCGTCAGGAACTGGTCGAAAGTCATGTCGTCCGCTGCTTCGACCGCTGCTTGTTTTTGCAGCGACTCTTCAGCTTCTGCACTGAATTCGGCCAGGCGCTGCTCGTTCGGTGGGTACAGATCCAGAAAATATGCTTTGTGGACGCGCGACATGCGCAACGCGAACTGCGCGAACGTTTCTCCAGTCGTGCGCAATTCTTCGAGACTACGCGCCGAAGGCGTGCGATCGATGTCATCGATCTTGGTCTGTTGCAAATCCAACGCGGCGGTGTATTGCCGTCGGTCGTCGCCTTCATCGAGCAGCTCGCAGATGCCGCGCATCGAGTCGATCAGCTCCAGAGCCCAGGTGCGCAATTCTATGGGCCGTCCGTTGCGATTTAATTTCAGTCCCGGCTCGCGGCCGCGGCGTGCGACCACCGCGTGATTGGCGTCGAGCTGCGCCTGCTCGTCGGCGCCGATCGGATCGCTCTGTTTCAGCACGCACAGCGCGGCGAATGCTTCAAGAAAGCGCAGCTTGTTTTGATTGACGCCGACCGGATCGAACGCGCTCACATCCAGTGCACGGAACTCCACGTACTCGACGCCGCCCCGTCGCAGAGCCTGCGACGGATGCTCGCCCGAGCGCGCTACGCGCTTGGGGCGAATGTAACTGTAATATTCGTTTTCGATCTGCAGCAGGTTGGCGTTGAGCTGGCGATACTCGCCGTCGACTTTCACACCGAGGCGCTGATATTCCGGATGCGGTGTGCTCACCGCCGCTGTCAAATCTCGGACATATTCATCCAGGCTGTTGACGCTGATCTGAACGCCCGCCTGGCTCTTGTTGCGATACCCGAGATCGCTCATGCGCAGCGACGTCGCATGCGGCGCGTACAACGTGCCGGGCGCGAACTCCTGCAACGAATGATCCCGCCCTCGCACGAACGAGCTGCACAGCGCCGGCGAATTGCCGAACAGATACAGGATCAGCCAGCCGTGGCGCCGGTAGTTCCGCAATAACGCAAAGTACTGCTCGGAAATGAAACCCTGGTCGGCGCGGCTGGCTTGCAGCCCTTCCGCCAGCACCGGCCAGAAATGCTGAGGGAACGAGTAATTGAAATGCACGCCGGAAATGGCCTGCATCAGCCGGCCGTAGCGATTGCCGAGCCCGAGCCGATACACCTCTTTCATGCGGCCGATGTTGGAGCGGCCGTAACGGGCGATCGGAATCTCCGCATCGCCGCTGAGCATGCAGGGCATGCTGGTCGCCCACAGCAGCTGCTCGCCGATGTGGCGGTATACGAACTGATGCAGATCGCACAGGTATTGCAGCAGCTGCCAGGACTCGCGGAACGCCGGCGTGACCAGCTCGATCAGCGCTTCAGAGTAGTCGGTGGTGATGTGTTCATGGCTGAGCGCCGAGCCCAGCGAGATCGGATGGGCGCTCTGTTCCAGGCGGCCATCGGGCGAAACCCGCAGCGATTCTTTTTCAACGCCCTTCAGGCCGTTCTGCAGGACGCGCGGCTCACGGGTATTGATCAGCGTCGCAAGGCGACGCTCGAAAGCGCGATCGATGCCGGAGCTGCTCATGTCACATTGAACTCGAAGGGGGCGCAAGTTTCCGGGAGTGCCCGCAAGGGCGTCAAGCTGCAAGCCCGGCGTCATCATATAAGTGACACGATCCGGGGGAATGCCGTTCGTCGCGCCTCGGGGGCGTTTCGTCAAGTCCGATACCCACCGCCCCGGCACTGTGATCTGATTGGCCCCCTTCCCTGAACCCCACGCCCACAGGAGATCCGTGGCGCTGTCGACGACGATGAGCTTTGAGTTCGCAACGTCATCTGTGTCGATCGGAGTGGTCGCGGCTTTGGCGGTCACGGTCATTGCGGCCCTGGCGCGGGCGCTGGTTTTGCATGCCCGGCTCGCGCGGCGCACCCGCGAGCTGGAACAGGAGCTCGAACATCGGCAGCGCGCTGAAGCTGAACTGCAAGGCATTCGCGACGACCTGGAAAACCGCGTTCGCGAGCGCACTCAAGCACTTGAAGCGCGCAACGAAGAGCTGAGCCGGTTGCGACTGGCACTCGAAACAGCAAATCAGCGGCTCAAGCGCCTGGTCGCGGTCGACGCGCTGACCGGCATCGCCAATCGCCGCCACTTCGACCGGGCGCTCGATCGCGAGCTGCGTCGAGCCCGACGTGAACGCCTGCCACTGTCATTGATCTTCCTAGACCTGGACGAGTTCAAGCGCTTCAACGACAACTACGGCCACGCCCAGGGCGATGAAGTCCTGCGCCGGGTCGCGCTGACAT
>CAMLEO010000380.1 GCA_946478975.1 uncultured Steroidobacter sp. | reverse complement strand
TGATCACTTCCTCGATGGAAATGCGCACGAACGGCGTCGTGTCGTACGGCTTCTCGACTTCCAGGCTGGGTGGGAAGAACGGTTTGAGCTCCTCCAGCTTCGCGTCGATCGCCTTGATCGTGTCGAGAGCATTTGCGCCGGTCGACAGCTTGATGGCGAGCGCGGAGGCGGGTTTGCCGTTGTAACGTCCTTGGCTGGCGTAGCCTTCACTGCCGAGCTCGATTCTGGCGACATCGCGCAGTCGAACTTGCGAGCCGTCGGTCTGAGTCCGCAGCAGGATGTCTTCGAACTGTTCCGCCGTCTTCAGACGCGTTTGCGCAGTAATCGTTGCGTTGAGCTGCTGACCGCTGACCGCAGGCAGGCCGCCGAGTTGACCGGCGGAGACTTGCGCGTTCTGCGCCTGAACTGCGTTCCTCACATCCAGCGCGGTGAGGTGATAGTTGTTGAGCCGGCTCGGGTCCAGCCAGATTCGCATCGCGTATTGCGAGCCGAACAGCAGCGTGTCGCCGACGCCTTCGACGCGGCTCAGCGGATCCTGGATGCTCGCCGCGACGTAGTCGTTCAAATCCGCGGCGCTCATGCTGCCGTCCTTGGACACGAACGCGAGCACGCTGACGAAGTTGGTCACGGCTTTCGCGACGGTGAGGCCCTGGCGCTGGACTTCTTCCGGCAGCGAAGCGTTTGCGAGCGAAAGTTTGTTTTGCACCTGGACCTGCGCCGTGTCCGCATCGGTGCCGTTCTCGAACGTGAGCGTGATCGTCACCTGGCCGGACGCTTCGCTGGTCGAGGACATATACATCAGCCGGTCCAGGCCCTTCATTTTCTGCTCGATCACCTGGGTCACGGTGTCTTCGACGGTCTTGGCCGAAGCGCCGGGATAGTTGGCGGTGATCGAGATTGCAGGCGGCGCGATGCTCGGGTACTGCGCGATCGGCAGCGTCGTGACGGCGAGCACGCCGGCCAGCATCACGACAATGGCGACGACCCACGCGAAGATCGGACGGTCGATGAAAAAATGCACCATGGCGATGCTCCTTTAGAGGGCGACGGCAGGAGCTGCGCGCGAAGCGAGCGGATTGGCGGGCGATGTTTGCTGATAGGGCAGAGCTTCGACGAGCATGCCGGGCTGCGCCTTCTGCTGACCGCTGACCACCAGTGCATCGCCGGCCTGCAGGCCGCTCGTCACCAGCCATTCATCGCCGATGGCGCGTTCGGTGCCCAGCTCGCGCAGTTGTAACTTTCCGTCTTTGCCCACGACATACGCCTGCGGCTTGCCGGTGGAGCTGCGAGTGACGGCCTGCTGCGGAATCAGCAGCGCCTGTTGCATCGTGCCTTCTTCGACGATGGCGCGAACGTACAGGCCGGGCAGCAGCTCACCCTTGGGATTAGGAAACACGGCGCGCAACGTGACTGCACTGGTGTTCGGATCGACGCTCACATCCGAGAACTGCAGCTTTCCTTCCAGGGGATACTCGGTGCCGTCATCGAAGACCAGCTTCACCTTGGCCGTGCCGTTGGCGAGCGTGCCGCCAGCAATCGCGCGCCTGAGCTTGAGCACATCGTTGCTCGACTGCGTTACGTCTACATACATCGGATCGAGCTGCTGAACCGTCGCCAGCGCGTTGGTTTGATTCGCTGTCACCAATGCGCCCGGTGTTACTGTCGATCTGCCGATGCGGCCGGTAATTGGCGACGTGACGCGCGTGTAGTCGAGATCGATGCGTGCGGTTTTCAGCGCCGCGCGTGCGGAAGCGACTTCGGCATTTGCCTGGAGCAGGGCGGCGGCTGCGTCATCGGCGTCCTGCTGACTCACTGCTTTGATCGCGATCAGCTCGGCATAGCGTTCGGCTTTGAGCCGCGTGGTGTTTTGATTCGCCTGCGCCTTGGCGAGCGCAGCCTCGGCATTCTCCAGCGCCGCTTGATAGGTCGCAGGATCGATTTGATACAAAACCTCGCCGGCCTTCACCGTGCTGCCTTCAACAAAGCGCCGTGCTTGCAGAATGCCTGTGACCTGCGGCCGCACGTCCGCTAACAGAACCGCGCTCGTGCGTCCCGGCAATTCAGTTGTGAGCACCACATTGCGTGGCTGCACTTCCAGCGTGCTCACCTGCGGCGGCCCCTTTGGACCGGGAGGCGGACCCATCATCGGCGGCTTGCCGCAAGCGGCGAGCAGGGTCATCAAGCCGAGTGCGGCAATCAGAAGCGGGCGGACGAGGCGGGTCATCGGACTTCTCCGGCAGTCAAAAGCGTACTGTACGGTTCAGTTTAGAATTGACATGCGCCGCCCGTCAAGCAAAAATGTACACCTTGGTTCGTTTTTGACCGATGAGCTGACGGGAGTGAGATGAAAGTCCGGACGGATGCCAAGCGTGACGAGATCCTGGAGGTGGCCCGGGCCGCGTTCCTGGAGCTGGGCTACGAGCGCACCTCGATGGCCGAAATCGCGGCACGCGTCGGCGGCTCGAAGGCCACGTTGTACGGTTACTTTGCGTCCAAGGAAGCGCTGTTCCTGGCCGCCATCGAGCGGCTCGCCGAGCAATACATCTCGCCGGCGCTGGAACAGCTCGAAGCCAGCGGCGATGAAGACGTGCGCACGGCGCTGCGAAAGTTCTCCGAACAATTCCTCGCATTCATCAGCACGCAGGAGGCCGTTGCGACGTATCGCATGGTCATCAGCCAGGCCGGGCACTCCGACATCGGGCAGGCGTTCTTCGAGGCCGGGCCCTGCCAGGTGGACACGGCATTGGCACGTTACATATCGGGGGCGATGGAGCGCGGACACTTGAGAAAAGGGGACGCCGCCGTAGTCGCGCAGCATTTCCTGGCGCTCATCAGTCACGGAGAAATGTGGCGGCACTATTTCAAGCACGAGGTGCCGGTCATGACGCGTCCGCAGATCAGGCGCATCGTCGATCGCGCGCTGGATGCGTTCCTGTCGGGCTATCAGCCCTGAGGCGAGGGCGCTCAGCTCATCAATGTTTGCGCGAGCGCCTGCCACGGCGCGCTGAAACCGATCAGGAATCTGAGCGGCTCGGAGATCACCAGGACCGCGCCGGCCCACAATGTGACTGGATGCAGTCGCCCGCGGGTCTGCAGATCGTGCACGACGAGCGCGATCAAAAACAGGTTCATCAACACCACCGCACCGACCACGCCGGGAACGCCGACCACACCTATCGCGCCTTCGATTTGCGTGACTAGTCGGGCGAGCGCGGGAGTGATCAGGCTGATGGTCGCAAGCAGCATGAAGCGCTTGTGCGCTTCCGGGCGCTGTCGTTGCAGCACGCCCAAGGTTGCGAACACCGCGAACAGGCCCATGGTCGTGATAGGAAACATCAGAAAGACATAGGGATCGGCCAGCGTGCCGGCGGTGGCGGGAGTGTGCTGGCGCCGCTGGCTGTAAAGAGCGACGAAAATTCCTGAGACGAATGCGGCAGCGCCGATCAGGGCGCCGGCCATTCCTACCCATCGATGAATGTCCCGGCGTCGGTAGGCAATCAGCCGCACCTGGGCGATGAGCACCAGGATCCATGCGGTCGCGAGTGCGCCGTGAATGTGAACGCTCGGTGTGAGCACCGGCGTCGGCGCGTTGTGAAAACCACTCAGATAATAGGTGCGGGCGAAACCGGCGAAGGCCGTGGCCGCCATCGCGACCGCCATCCATGTGAAGAACCGTCGCTCCGTCAGGGGCTGCACCTGGGACGCTACGCTGACCATGGAGTCACCTCGGGAGTGCGCAGGCGAGGGACCATAACAGATCGATTCCGACGCCACAGCTGCACCAAGGTTGCATCCGCAGCAGCTCTGCCACAATTGATCATAAACTCTGCATCGCAGAGTACTTGACGGAACCGGGCGCGCTTCGTAACTTGGCGCGACCTTCTACAGGACGCGCGCCAATGCCACAGGCCAAGATCGTCAATCTGGACATGCATGCGATCGCGACCCTTCGTTACATCCGCGCCTCGATGGAGGGCGCCGGAAGTGTGGCGATTCCGGGCTCGACCGGCATTGCGATGGGCGGCATTGCCTTGGTCGCAACGGCGCTGTCGCTGACGCCGAACCTGGCCAGGTACTGGCTGGTGATCTGGCTGCTGGCCGCGCCGCTGGCCGGAATCGTCGGCGCCTCGTTGCTGGCGAGGTCGGGCTCGGTGGCAACTTTCGTTGCCACTGGAACGCCGGGTCGCAAGCTCGCACTGGGATTGTTGCCGTCGTTGTTTGCTGGCGCGGTGATGACAGCGGTGCTGTGGAGCGCCGATCGCACGATTGCCATTCCAGGGACCTGGTTGCTGCTTTATGGCTGCGGACTGATCTCTGCGAGTGTTTCCACGACGGCGCTGGTGGCTCGGATGGGCGGCTGTTTTACTGCGCTCGGCGTCGTGGCGCTGATCGTACCTCCGCTGCTGCACATTCCACTGCTGGCGCTGGGATTCGGCGGGCTGCACATCATCTTTGGCATTCTGATCGCTCGAGACCTCCATGGCGACCAAACCTAGAGCACGTACACCCGCCACCGCGAGCGCGCGTGAACGGCGCAAGCTCGAAACGGTGGCAACGACGACGCGCGACGATGCCGAATCGAAGTTCGATCGTTTGATCTACGAACGCGTCCGGCTCGGCATCATGAGCGCGCTGGCCGTTCGTGAAGAGATGAGCTTCAACGAGCTCAAAGGCCTGTTCGCTATCAGCGACGGCAACCTCGGCGGGCATGCGCGCAAGCTCGAAGACGCGGGCTATATCACTTGCACCAAGTCGTTCGAAGACCGGCGGCCGCGCACTGCGTATCGCATCACTGAGCCGGGCCGCGCCGCTTTGAATCGCTATCTGGATCACGTGGAGGCGGTCATTCGCGCGACGCGCGGTTGATTCGCTGCCATTAACTCTGCACTGTAGAGTACTTTTCATATGCACGTGGCAATCATCATGGATGGCAACGGCCGCTGGGGTCAGCGACGCGGTCTGCCGAGAACAGCCGGTCATCGCGCCGGCGCGGACGCTGTGGATCGCACCGTGACAGCAGCGGCACAACACGGAATCGAAGTGCTGACGCTGTACGCGTTTTCGTGCGCGAACTGGCAGCGGCCGCCCGGCGAAGTGCACGCGTTGTTCAGTTTGTTTCGACGCTACCTGAAGGAACAAACGCGCCGCTGCCTGGAGCAGTCGATTCGTTTGAACATCATCGGCCGCCGCGACCGGCTCGGTCGCGAGTTGCTGGCGCTGATTCGCCAGGCTGAGCAGGCGACGGCACATTGCACGCGGATGATTCTGCGGATCGCGATCGATTACTCCTCGCAATGGAGCTTGATGCAGGCGTCGCATGCGTTACGCGAGAGCGAGCACATCGAGCCTGAAGATTTCTCGCGTCAGCTTGCGGCAGTCAATCATGCAATTCCGGTTGGCGATGTCGATTTGCTGATTCGTACCGGCGGCGAGCAGCGCATGAGCGATTTCCTGTTATGGGAATGCGCATACGCGGAGCTGCATTTCTTGCCGAAGCTCTGGCCGGACTTCGACGCTGACGACTTCGAAGGTGCGCTGATCGAATTCTCCGGCCGCGACCGACGTTTTGGACGCATCGACATCGCCCCATCGGTGGGGCAGGGATTGCAGCATGTCTGATCTCACGCTGCGAAGGATGCGGGCAACGCCGGTGCCTGCAGATATGGCGATTGCCCCTGAGCTGCCGCTGCCGATCGCGG
>CAMLEO010000379.1 GCA_946478975.1 uncultured Steroidobacter sp. | reverse complement strand
CTGCGACAGGTCGGAGAAGTAGTCGTACTTCACCACCTGCAGCCACACCAGGCGAGAGATCACCAGGCCGAACGCAATCAACATGATCACGGCGGCCACGACCGCGCGCTGCTCGAACAGCTGCTGTTCGGCGTGATGATCTTTGATGCGAACGGAGCGGGGCGGCATGCGATGAGTGCGGCGGCGAGGGCTACCGCGTCCTACGATTCCAGGTGTCGAGCACCGCGACCAGGATGGGCCAGAGAATCGCGCCGCTGATCACCGGCAGCCAGCGCATCCAGGTCGTGACCGGTTGGCCAATGATGCCATCGAGCCAGAAGACGATGAATTGGTAGATCGCCAACAAGGCAAACACCGTCATCGTCTGTTGTGACAGCGGGAAGATTCGGATGCGCAGCTGGAACTTGTGCGTCAGATAAGCGACCACAAGAAACGCCAGCGCGTGTTGCCCGAGGATGATGCCTTTCAATACGTCGATGGCGAGGCCGCACAGCCAGGCGAACAGCAGGCCGGCGATGCGGGGCGCGCTCAAGCCCCAGTAAATCACCAGCAGCAACAGCAGGTCCGGCCGGGCGGCATCGAGCGGCTCGGGCAGCGGCAGCACCGCGAAAATCAGCGCCAATATCACCGTTCCGGTGACGCGCACACGACTGATGCGACCGTCACTCACGATGGTATTCCTGGCCCGGGCCGGCGACGGCGCGGGAACGATGCTCTGATGGCACTTCGGGCTGCATTACTCTGGTTGCGGTTCAGGTGGCGGCAGCGGTTGATCTGGCGGCGACTGTTCCGGTGTCGGCTCCGCCGGCGATTGCCCCTCGGCGGCGCTCGGTACCGTCGCGGCTGGAGCGCTGGGCTTCGGAGTCGGCGCGGTTGCCGGTTTTTGCGGGCTGGCCGCGGCCGGAGCAGTGTTTGCTGGACGCTGCTGAGTCGTCGCCGCGGGCTTGGCGGCAGGCGCAGCGGCGGAGGGCTCGATCGGCACCGTGCTCGGTGTTTCAGCCCACAGCAGCAGCACTTCACGATCCCGATCCAGCTGCGCCAGCGGCTTGGCTTCCACCAGCGCAAACGTTTCGGCCGGATTGCGCTCGACCTTGCTCACCGTCGCCACCGGATAGCCGGCGGGGAAAATGCCATCGAGGCCCGAGGACACCAGCAGGTCGCCCGGCTTCACATCCGACTCGACTGTTAAATAAGGCAGGCTCAGCTTGTTCGACTCGCCGGTGCCTTCGGCGATGGAACGAATGCCGTTGCGATTCACCTGAACGGGAATGGAGTGCGTGGCATCGCTGATCAGAATGATGGTCGAAGTGTATTTGTCGACCTGAACCACCTGGCCGACGATGCCGAAGGCATCGAGCACCGGCTGGCTCAGGAACACGCCATGATCCGCACCTTTATTGATGCGCACTCGCTGACGGAATGGATCGACATCGACGCGCATGATCTCGGCGATCATGGTCCGGCCGCCGACGCCGGCGGACGCCTCGCGAACCTGGCGCAAGCGCAGGTTTTCCTGGCGCAGCGAATCGAACTGCAACAGCTTCACGCGCGCGACGCGCAGCTGTTCAGACAGTTCAGCATTCTCCTGCCGCAGGTGATCCCGATCGGCAAAGCTGCCGGTCATCCAGCCCCACGCCTGCGACGGCGCCTGCACGACGGTATAAATGGGATTGGCGGCCGTGCCCATCCACATGCGCACCGTCTCCAGATAATTGGAGCGATGGTCGAGCATCATCGTGCCGACCGACACGAGTCCCAGGAAAAACAGGCCGGCGCCGAGCGGCGGGCCTCGGCCAATGATGTTCCGGCTGTCGGAGCTGAGGGTCACCATAAGGAAGTGACTGGTGACTGATGACTAATGAATGGCAACAGGTTCGCTCATTCAGCGAAGTCGGTTTCTTGCGACGGCCATCATTCCAGGTTGAAGAGCGCGGGGCCGTGCTCGTCGATGAGCTCCAGCATCCGGCCGCCACCGCGTGCTACGCACGTCAGCGGGTCTTCGGACACCACCACCGGCAGGCCGGTCTCCTCCATCAACAGCTTGTCGATGTCACGCAGCAGTGCGCCACCGCCGGTGAGCACGATGCCGCGCTCGGCAACGTCCGCACCGAGTTCGGGCGGCGTCTGTTCCAGCGCCACTTTCACCGCGCCGACGATGCCGGCCAGCGGTTCCTGCAGCGCTTCGAGGATTTCGTTGGAATTCAGCGTGAAGCTGCGCGGCACGCCTTCGGACAGGTTGCGGCCCTTGACCGAAATCTCGTTCACCTGCTGGCCGGGATAGGCCGAGCCGATTTCGATCTTGATCTTTTCCGCCGTCGCTTCGCCGATCAGGATGCCGTAGTTACGACGCACGTAATTAATGATGGCGTCGTCGAAACGATCGCCGCCGATGCGCACCGATGACGCGTACACGATGCCGTTCAAGGAAATCACCGCGACTTCCGAGGTGCCGCCGCCGATGTCGAGCACCATCGAGCCGCGAGCTTCATGCACCGGCAGGCCAGCGCCGACCGCCGCCGCCATCGGCTCTTCGATCAAACGCACCCAACGCGCACCGGCGCCTTCCGCCGATTCTTGAATCGCGCGGCGTTCCACTTGCGTCGAGCCATATGGGACGCAGATCAGCACGCGCGGGCTGGGACGCATGAGACGATTGCCGTGCACCTTCTCGATGAAGTATTGCAGCATCTTCTCGGTGACCGTGAAGTCGGCGATCACGCCGTCTTTCATCGGACGAATTGCAGTGATGTGGCCGGGCGTGCGGCCCAGCATGTTCTTTGCTTCCTGGCCGACTGCTTCGATCTTCTTGCCGGCGCGCCCAGGCTCTTCGCGGATCGCGACTACCGAAGGCTCGTTGAGCACGATGCCTTTGCCGCGAACATAGATGAGGGTGTTAGCAGTGCCCAGATCGATCGACAGGTCGTTGGAGAAATATCCGCGGAGGTTCTTGAACATGGTTGTTGTGTGTCGAGCGTGTGAGCGAAACGACCTTGAGCTCGAAGGAGGGGGGCAAAAAAGTTGCGGTACTCTAGCAACGGGTAGCACATAGCACAAGCTTCAGGTGTATGATTACGCCGCATTTTTTCAGGGATTTTCGCGGTCTTTTCGCGCCTCGCGCAGCACACGCGAGCGCGGCGGGCGCAATACGCCGAACCCTTATTCGTCTCCTACAAGAGTTTCGATTCCATGAGTCTTACTCGTAACGATGTGGAAAACATCGCGCACCTGGCGCGGCTCGCACTCAGCGAGGAACAGTTGCCTGTCTATGTGGACAGCCTGTCCAAGATCTTCAGCTTCGTGGAGCAACTCAACGGTGCCGAGATCGCCGCCGTCGAGCCGATGGCGCATCCGCTGGCGGACCAGGTGCAGCGCATGCGCCCGGATGAAGTGCTCGACCAGGATCAGCACGGCAAATATCAGCGCAACGCGCCGCGCGTGGAAGCGGATTTGTACCTCGTGCCCAAAGTGATCGAGTAAGAAGTCATGACTGAGTTGCACCATCTCACATTGGCGGAGCTCAACGAGGGACTGCGGGCGCGCCGCTTTTCCAGCGTCGAGATCACCAAGCATTTTTTGGCGCGCATCGAGCGCTTGAACCCGGCGCTGAATGCAGTGATTACCGTCACCGCCGAGCAGGCGCTGGCCGCGGCGCAGCGCGCCGATCAACTGTTGGCGTCCGGTGAAGCCGGCGCGCTGGCCGGATTGCCGATCGTTCACAAGGATATTTTTTGCACGGACGGTGTATTGACCACCTGCGGCTCGCGCATGTTGTCCAATTTCGTCGCGCCGTACGACGCGACGCTGGTCGAGCGCCTGTCGCAATCCGGCGTCGTCATGCTCGGCAAAGCGAACATGGATGAGTTCGCGATGGGCTCGTCGAACGAAACCAGCTGGTATGGCCCGGTGAAAAATCCCTGGGACCTGAAAAAAGTACCGGGTGGTTCATCGGGCGGTTCCGCGGCTTCGGTGGCCGCGAGAATCACACCGGCTGCGACGGCCACTGACACCGGCGGCTCGATTCGCCAGCCCGCGGCACTCACCGGTCTGACGGGATTCAAACCAACGTATGGTCGCGTATCCCGGTACGGGATGATCGCGTTCGCATCGAGCCTCGATCAGGCCGGCACGTTGACGCTCACCGCCAAGGACGCGGCGATGTTGATGCGTGACATGGCCGGTTTCGATCCGAAGGATTCGACCAGCGTCGATACGCCCGTGCCCGATTACGTGGCCGAGCTCGATCGTCCGCTCGCCGGCCTGCGCATTGGCCTGTTGAAAGAATTTTTCGACGGCCTCGAACCGCGCATGGCGACGCTGATTCGCGAAGCGCTGCAGGTGTACGAGCGGCGCGGCGCGAAGCTCATCGAAGTGAGCTTGCCGAACCTGCCGTTGTCCGTGCCCACATATTATGTGGTCGCGCCGGCGGAGTGTTCTTCCAACCTGTCGCGCTTCGACGGCGTGCGCTTCGGCTATCGCTGCGAGAATCCCAAAGACCTGCTCGATCTGTACAAGCGTTCGCGCGGCGAAGGCTTCGGCGCCGAAGTCAAACGTCGCATCATGACCGGCACGTATGTGCTCTCGGCCGGTTACTACGACGCTTATTACTTGCGGGCTCAGAAAGTGCGGCGCCTGATCACCGACGACTTCGCGCGTGCATTCCAGCAGGTCGACGTGCTGATGGGCCCGACGTCACCGACGCCGGCATTCGATATCGGCGCCAAGGTCGACGATCCGATCACGATGTACTTGAACGACATCTACACCATCGGCGCCAACCTTGCCGGCCTGCCGGCCATGTCGATCCCGTGCGGCAAGATCGACGGCCTGCCCGTGGGCCTGCAAATCATCGGCCCGCATTTCGCCGAATCCAAATTGCTCAATGTCGCCCACGGCTATCAGCAGGACACGCTGTGGCACAAAGAAATTCCTAAGGGTTACGAATGATGAGCTGGGAAACCGTCATCGGTCTGGAAATTCACGCGCAGCTCGCCACGCGCAGCAAGATCTTTTCGAGTGCCGCCACTGCGTACGGCGCGGCGCCGAACGCGCAAGCGAATCTCGTCGATCTGGGCTACCCCGGCGTGCTGCCGGTGTTGAATCGCGAAGCAGTGCGCATGGCTGTGAAGTTCGGCCTCGCGGTGGGAGCGCAGATCTCGCCGCGTTCCATCTTTGCGCGCAAAAACTATTTTTATCCCGACCTGCCCAAGGGCTATCAGATCAGCCAGTACGAAACGCCCGTGGTCGGCAAAGGCACGTTGCAGATCCTGCTGGACGACGGCACGGTCAAGACGATCGGCATCACTCGCGCGCATCTCGAAGAAGATGCGGGCAAGTCGCTGCACGAAGATTTCCACGGCCTCACCGGCATCGATTTGAATCGCGCCGGCACGCCGCTGCTGGAAATCGTCTCCGAGCCGGACATGCGTTCGGCCAAGGAAGCGGTCGCGTACATGAAGAAGATCCACACGCTGGTGCGGTACCTGGAGATCTGCGACGGCAACATGCAGGAAGGCTCGTTCCGCTGCGACGCGAACGTGTCGGTGCGCAAGAAGGGCGAATCGAAGTTCGGCACGCGCACCGAGACCAAGAACATCAACTCGTTCCGCTTCGTCGAGAAGGCGATCGAGTACGAGATCGGGCGCCAGATCGAGGTGCTCGAGGGCGGCGGCCGGATCGTGCAGGAGACGCGCCTGTTCAACCCGGACACCGGCGAGACCCGCACCATGCGCACCAAGGAAGAGGCGATGGACTA
>CAMLEO010000378.1 GCA_946478975.1 uncultured Steroidobacter sp. | reverse complement strand
ATGCCCTGCCCGAAGATGTTGCCGAACGCCGCTTGCATATCGGGCACGCCGCGCTCGTGGTTGACTGAAACCCAGAACTCCGCCGGCACCAGCGTGATCGCGAGGTACGCGGCCATGAAGCCGTAGACGATCAGCCCCACCGTCAGCCAGGAAATAAAACTCACGCCCCGACGGCCGAAATATTCGTTGATGACATCCGTCATCAGGAATACGAACGGCCACAGCAGCACGCCGCTGGTGAACGACAGCGAGCCGGTCTGGCCGAACAAATTCCAGTTGAACGGCGCGAGCCCGAGCGTCGGCTCCAGCGCGAAGATTTTGACGCCGACGAACTCGGCGATGATGGCGTTGCTGACCAGGAAAGCAGCCAGCACGATGAACAAGCGTGCCGCCTTGTTCGCGACCGGCACCGCCGAAGTATCGGCAGCGATCGCAGTGAGGTCAGCGGGTGGTGAATGGGGGCCGGTGGTCATTCGCCAGGTCTGTTGCCGATTTTCATTGGTGTGGCCAGGCGGCGCAGTATGCACCAGCACGCCTGAACCGGGTATGCTTTTGCGCATGCCGCACATTACAGCGCTCAACATCTACCCGGTGAAATCCTGTCGCGGAATCGCGCTCACCCAGGCACGCCTCACCGAAGCCGGGTTCGAACACGACCGCGAATGGTTGATCACGACACCGGAAGGCCGGTTCATTACTCAACGTGAGCAGCCGTTGCTGGCGCAGATCGAAACTGCATTGACGCGGGATCAGCTCGTGCTCCGCAGGCCGAACGGCGCGGACCTGGCGGTGCCGCTGAACATGACCGGACCGGAGCTCGATGTGACGATCTGGAAAGATCGATGCGCGGCGTTCGACGCAGGCGATGCAGCGGCGAGCTGGCTCACCGAGCATCTGGGCAAGCCATCGCGCCTGGTGCGATTCGATCCACGCGGCAAACGTCCATGCGCAGAGGAATGGACTCAGGGCATCGAATCGTTCAGCAAATTCTCCGACGCATTTCCATGGCTGCTGATTTCGCAAGCGTCGCTCGATGAGCTGAACACGCGTTTGAAACAGCCGCTGCCCATGAACCGCTTTCGTCCCAACATCGTGGTGGACGGGCTCGCGCCCTTCGGCGAAGACGAGGTGAACGAGTTCATCGCGGGGGACGTGCGCTTGCGAGCGGTAAAGCCGTGCACTCGCTGCGCGATCCCGACGACCGATCAGATCACCGGGGAGCGGACCACGGACGAGCCGTTGAAGACGCTGAAGGAGTTTCGCTTCGATCGCACGCTGCGGGGCGTGACGTTCGGCCAGAACCTGGTCCTGTCGTCCGGCCTCGGCGGTGAACTCAAAGTGGGTCAGCGGCTGGATGTAACCTGGGCCCGAGACCGGGCGAGCTGAGTGAGCTACTCGCCGCGCTCGCGAGCCATTTCACGCGAGAGGCGACGCAACCCTTCCGTTTCCCAGCCGAAACGAGCCTCAGCGTTCGAGTCTTCGGCAACAGCGCTTTGCACCGCCGCCAGGTGCGGCGCGACGCGCCGGATCACGGTGGTTTCCCAGTCCTCACGGACCACGGTTTGCTCCGGATCCACCTCTTCCTCCAGATCGGTGTCGATCTGGGTCGGCCGAGGCATTTCCACGGTGGCATCGGGGTCGAATTCGCGCTCGATTGTCATAATCTTCAGTGACTCGTCGGCTCGCCTGTCCATCACCCTACCTCCATGGCGAAGCGCCAGTGGAGTAGCGGATCACAAGGTCGAAATCGGGTGCAATAAGCAGCGCGCGCAATGTGACGCACGCTTCGGTCGAAACGAGCCGCCCTCACCCAAGGTTCCCCGTCCCTACATTACAGAACGATGACTGGAACTTAATTTGGGTTAATAGCCGGCGAGCTGCGCAAACCGGTCCGTGTGGTAGTACTGATCGCCGAATGTTTCGGCGGCGGCACGCGCCCGCTTCATGAAAAAGCCGATGTCGAACTCGTCGGTCATGCCGATGCCGCCGTGCATCTGCACTGCTTCGTTGGTGGCAATGCGCGCCACGTCGCTGGCTTTGGCCTTGGCCAGGCACACCAGGCTGGCCGCGTTGGATTCCTGCGCATCGAGCGCCTGCAACGTGCGCAGCACCACCGAACGCACCAATTCGATCTCACAAAACAAGTGCGCCGCTCGATGTTGGAGCGCCTGGAACGAACCGATCTTGACCCCGAACTGGTCACGCTCGCGCAAATACGCCAAAGTCCGCTCGAACGCCTCTTCGGCAACACCGAGCAGTTCAGCCGCGAGCACAGCACGGCCGGCGTCGAGCGCCGCATCGAGAACGGCGGCTCCCTTGTCGACCGTGCCGATGATGTCCGCGTCAGTCACGGCAACATCGCGAAGTTCAACGGTCGCGCTGTTGTGACTGTCGACCATCGATGAGCGAGTGACGTTCACGCCGGGCGCTTTGGCATTCACCAGAAACAACGTGATGCCATCGCGAGCGCCGATATCGCCCGAGGTCCGCGCGGACACGATGAGCTGGTCCGCCACGTGACCGTCGAGTACATGCAGCTTCCGCCCGCTCAGTTTGTATTTACCGGTGGCACGAGTCGCAACGTGATGCGGCGAGTGACGCGCATTTTCATCCGTCGCCAGCGCGATCAACAGCTCGCCGCTCGCGATGACCGGCAGCAATGTTTCTTTGTGCGATTTCGAGCCGCCGCGAACCAGCGCAGTCACCGCGAGCACCGCACTCGATAACATGGGCGTGACACTCAAGTTGCGCCCGACCTCGGTCGCTATCAATCCTGCGCCGACGAAGCCAAAGCCGACGCCGCCGTGCTCTTCCGGCACCAGCACGCCTGCCCAGCCCATGTCCGCCATTTCTTTCCACAGCTCGCGGCTGAAACCGTGCGGATCCTCGTCATCTCGCAGCTTGCGCAGCTGCGAGACCGGCGCGCGTTCGGCAGCGAAGCGTTTCGCAGCGTCGCGAAACATCAATTGATCTTCGGTGAGCACCAACGTCATGTGAATTCTCCGCCCTATCGACAATCAGGCGCCCGGCAGCCGCAGCACGTTCTTGGCAATGATGTTGAGCTGAACCTCGGACGTGCCGCCTTCGATGGAGTTGGCCTTGGTCCGCAGCCACATCGCCGCCAGTTGCTCCTCGCTGTGCGAGTCGCCGAACTTCAAACCTTCGCTGCCCGCCACCGACATCGTCAGCTCCGCACGTCGTTTGTTCAGCTCGGTGCCGTAGTACTTCAGCATGGAGGACATCGCGCCTGTTTCGTTGCCGGCCTTGGCTTCGTCGGTGACGCGATTCATCGTCAGCGCAAATGCCAGCGCATCCATCTCGAATCGGGCGATGTCAGTACGCAAGGCTGTCTCGGCAAGCCGCCCGGACGACAAGCCAATGCTCTTGATCGCAAGCTGGCTCAGCGGGGTAACCCGCTGCGTGCCCATGCCGCCGATCATGTTCCGCTCATGGGTGAGCAGATATTTGGCGATGGTCCAGCCTTTGTTGAGCTCGCCGACCAGGTTTTCTTTCGGCACTTTCACGTTGTCGAAGAACGTCTGGGTGAATGGCGAGTAGCCGGAGATCAGGCGGATCGGCCGCGTGGAAATGCCCGGCGTTTCCATATCGAACAGCACGAAGCTGATGCCTTCCTGTTTCTTGCCTTCGAAGCTGGTGCGCACCAGGCAGAAAATCCAATCGGCCTTGTCGCCGTAGCTGGTCCAGATCTTCGAGCCATTCACCAGGAAGTGATCGCCGTGATCGTCAGCGCGCGTCTTGAGCGATGCGAGGTCGGAGCCGGCGCCGGGCTCGGAATAGCCCTGGCACCAGCGAATCTCACCGCGCACGATTTTCGGAATGTGCTCCTGCTTTGTTGCTCGTTGCCGTACTTCAGCAGCGCCGGTCCGAGCATGGAAATGCCGAACGATGTGAGCGGCTGCCGGCATTTCAGCTGCGCCATTTCTTCACGCAGCACGCGCACTTCGTCCTTGCTCAGCCCGCCGCCACCGTATTGTTTCGGCCAGTCCGGCACCGTCCAGCCGCGCTCCGCCATGCGTTGCAGCCAGACTCGTTGCGCGTCGTTCTTGAATTTGGCCCGGCGCCCGCCCCAGCAAACATCGCTTTCATCCGCCACCGGCTGACGCATTTCGGGCGGACAATTCGCTTCCAGCCAGGCGCGCGTTTCGCGACGGAAATTTTCTAACATTTGTTCCGAGCTCAACTGTGCGGACATGATTCACCTCATCTCAGTCAGCGCGCGACCGGCGGCAGCAAAGCTCTTCGCGTGCTCGCCATAGAGAATCGCGCGGCGGTCCGCGGCGTTACCTTGCAACGCTCGCGCATACACGCCTTGGGTAATCGCAGCCATGCGGAAATTCGCAAACGCCAGGAAGAACGGCCAGTCGGCAATGCGCTCCCGGCCCGAGAACCGGCAATACAGATCGATGAATTCCTGCTCGCTCGGAATGCCGAGCGCCGCGATGTCGATGCCCGCCAGACCACCGGTCCCTTCGTTGCTCGAAGGCATGCGGTAGTACATGCACGCGTACGCCAGATCGCTGAGCGGATGACCGAGCGTCGCCAGTTCCCAATCGAGCACCGCGACGATGCGCGGCTCAGTGCGATGAAGAATGGTGTTGCCGATGCGATAGTCGCCGTGAACGATCGCGGTTTCATCGTTCGCGGGCACATGCGACGCGAGCCACGCGATCAACGCATTCATATCCGCGTTCTCTTCGGTCTTGGACGCCAGGTATTGTTTGGTCCAGCGATCGAGCTGACGCGCGACGTAACCTTCCGGCTTGCCGAAGTCGCTCAAGCCGCAAGCTTTGTAATCGACTGCATGCAGCCTGGCGGCAATGCGTGCGTAATCGGTGTAAATCGCACGTCGGTCGGCAGGCGTGAGATTCGGCAGTGTCACCGCGGTGATCACGCGGCCCTCGACGTGATCCATGACGTAAAACGCCGTGCCGATGACGCTCGGATCTTCGCAGAGCAAACGCGCACGAGGCACTGGCACTTCCGTTTCGGGCAGCGCGCGCAGGATGCGATATTCACGTTCGATCAAATGTGCCGACGGCAGCAGCTTGCCGGGCGGCTTTTTACGCAGCACGAATTTTTTCGCCGGCGTCTCGATCAGATACGTGGGATTGGATTGCCCGCCCTGAAACTGGCGCAGCTGCGCCGGCAGCGAGAAATCTTCCAGGTGCTGCTGCAGATACTTCCACAGCGCAGTTTCATCGAGCCGATGCTGAGGCAGCACCTCGATGATCACGACGTCGGAAGCCGGCGTCGACGCTGGATTGGGTTGCTCGGACCCCGGCATTCATGCCCCCACGAATCGTCGTCTTGGAATGCGGCCATTGTATGCCGCAGGCACCGCGGCCGTGTCCAGAATTGCCCCCGAAGTACTCCAAGTCCTGCGCTGTGAAATACGCAGGATTAGGCAACGATCGCCGCGCTCTCCCGCTAGGCAGCAGCGCACCGAAGCTGGGACAATTCGCGCCGAGGTACCCACGATCCCATGAGCTCCCTGATCCACAGCGGCGTCTCCATCGACGATTTCTTTCGCGCCTGCGTCGGCCGGGGCGAACCTCTGGTGCTGGCGACGGTCGTCCAGACGCTCGGTTCGACGTATCGCAAGGCCGGCGCGCAGATGCTCATCGCCGCCGACGGGCGAGTGGCGGGCCTGCTGAGCGGCGGCTGTCTCGAAGCGGACTTGATGGAACGTGCGCGAGGCGTGCTGCAGTCGGGCGAGACCGCGACGGTTCATTACGACACGCGCAGCTCCGACG
>CAMLEO010000377.1 GCA_946478975.1 uncultured Steroidobacter sp. | reverse complement strand
CAAGTCATAACGATATTTCACCAGCTCTTTCGACGGCTGATAGCCCGGCGCTGTCAAGCCGGCGATCACTCGACGCATGCCGTCCATCGTGAAGTCATAGTTCAAGTTGTGCAGCAGCTGCTGCGAGGGCTTTTCCGGAATCGGCAGGCCCGCGCTGCCCATCAACACCAAACGTTCGACGCGCTCGGGACGCTCAAGCGCCGCGCCGATGCAAGTCGCGCCGCCCATGGAGTTGCCGACCAAAGACACCTTCTGCAGATCCAGCGCGTCGAGCAGGCTCACCAGCTGCCGATTGCGACCCGGCTGATCGTACGTGTACGCCTCCGGCGAAGGTTTGTCGCTGCGGCCGAAGCCGACCATGTCCGGCGCAATGACTCGAAACTTCTTCGCAAAGATCGGAATGCAGTCGCGCCAGTTGCCGTACGCATCAGCACCGGCGCCGCCGCCATGCATGAGCACCAACGTCGGGCCGCTGCCGGCTTCGAGGTAATGCGTGCGAATGCCGTTGAGATCGACAAAGCGCGACGTGACCTCCACTGCGCTCATCAGCGAAGATCCTGCGGTGTTTGAATGCCGCGATTGCCACGACTCGCGAGCCGACGCCATTCCAGAATGGTGCTGTCCGGCTCGCACAACATTTCATCGACCCAGCCGTAATCATCCGCATAGAACGGTTCAGTGACTTCACGCGCCCAAATATCATCGGCATTGAAGCCATCGAGACCGTGCGGCTTCCAGATGGATTCGAAGTCGTTCGCGAACTGCTGACGCTCAGCATCGTTGCGGACTTGCTGACCGATGGTCTGCACATACAAATGCGTCTTCGCATCGAGCGGCACATACCACTCGAACTGCGTCAGCCCAGGCGCAGGGAACGATTCAACTTTCAACACCCCGGGCAGCCAGATCGAGGTGCCAACCGATGCGGACGTTCCTTTCACCTGCTCCGATCGCGGCCCGCGTACGACGACGCGACCGTCGATGATTCCGTCCCACACCGGCGCGTGTTGAGCGAAGTCGTCGATCACGCCTTTCGGTCCATCCGCATCTTCGACGACCTTGACCGCGCCCGGCAGCGGCGTGTGGCCAATCGGAAAATTGAATGTTCGGTAGTGACGCAGCGTCGTGTCTTTGTGAATAAAGATGTGGAGCGCGTCGAAGCCGTTCTCCGCTCCGATGCGCCAGTTGGAATTCACGACGCGATGCTTGCCGAGAATCATCACATCGTCGTCGAGAAATCCCGGCGGCACATCCTGGCGCAGCGGCGGCACCGGATCGGCGTCGCCGAGAAACACGAAGATCAAATCCTTCGCCTCTTCGACCGGAAAGCTCATGATCTTGCGGCGGCCGATCAGGCGGCTGTCCGGCACGGCCAGGATGTTCACCAGCTCGCCGGTTTGGAAACGATACGTGTAGCCGTGATACCAGCAGGTGATCGTATCCTTGGTGTAACAGTCGGGCTTGCGCGACAGCGGCACGCCACGATGCAAACATCGGTCGCGAATCGCGTAGACCTTGCCTTCGATGCGCTTGATCAACAGCTTTTCGCCGAGCAGCTGCACCGTCGTGAGCTGGCCTTCGCTCAGCTCGTGAGAAAAGCGCACCGGGTACCAATGATTGCGAAAGCCCATCTTGGCTTCCACATAGGCGCGCCAGTCGCCGACCGCTGCGGCAACTTCAGGGCGAACGCTTTCCGGTGTGTGCGCGTCATCGCTCATGTTTCAGTGAGTCCCTTACTGGTTGCCATGTTTATAGAAATGGGGGTTTGTTAACTCAGGCGAAGTGCACGCCGACCTGGCCGATGCCGGCGATGGTGGCGTGCGCGACGTCGCCCGCGTGCACCGACACCATCGGCCCGAGCGCGCCGGTCATCACCAACTCGCCTTGTTTCAAAGGACGGCCGAGCTCGCGCGAACGACGCGCCAGCCACACCGCCGCATTGAGCGGGCCGCCGAGACAATCGCGCCCGTAGCCGCTGGAAACGGTTTTGCCGTTGAGTGTCATGGTCATTGCGCAGTCGATGAGATCGAGTCCTTCCAGACGCTGCGCGGGGCCGCCGAGCACCAACACTCCCGACGATGCGTTGTCCGCGATCGTGTCGACGATGTCGATGTTCCAACCCGCGATGCGGCTGCCCACGATTTCCAGCGCCGGCAACACACAGCCGATGGATGCGATCACATCGGCCACGGTCGCATGCTCCATATCCAAATCACGCGACAGGATCAGCGCAATTTCGGCTTCCACTCGTGGCTGCTGCAGGCGGGACATCGGCACCGTCTCGCCGGTGCCGTAAACCATGTCCGCAAACAGCTGGCCGAAATCGGGCTCGGCGACGCCGAGCTGTTTCTGCACCGCTGGTGAAGTCAGCCCGATCTTGCGACCGACCGGTCGCCGCCCTTGATCGACCCAGTGCGCAATCTGCTGTTGTTGAATCGCGTAGGCCGTGCGCGTGTCGCCCGCCTCGAAACGCGTACGGATCGGGGGCAATAGCGCGCCCGTGTACGCACCCAGCAGTGATTGCGCGGTCTCGCCAACTCTCGGATCCATGGTTCGCCTCTTGAGGCAACGTTATATGATTGTATGATAATCATGCAATATGGATTGAACGATGCGTCGTGCGCGGTTGATCTTTCAGGACGGTGCCGAGGTGTCCGTGCCGGTGGCGCCTGGGCAGACACTGCTGGAAGGCGCGCTGGGCCTGAATGCGCCGCTGCGTTATGACTGTTGCTCAGGGACTTGCGGCAGTTGTGTCGTGCAGTGCTCGGCGGGCGAGACGCGCGTCGATGTGGCGGACCGATTGCCCGTCAGCGCCGAGGAATTCGCCGCGGGCTTGCGTCCTGCTTGCCTTACGCGATTGGTGACGGACGCGACGTTTGAGCTTCCGTATCCGCGCCACTCACCGCCGTCCGAACCGTCGAAACATACTGCGCGCATTGTCGACATCCGGCGCGCGGCGCCGTCGGTCGTACTGCTGACGTTGCAGCTCGATCATCCCGAGGATTTGTTCTTTCACAGTGGCCAATACGTGCGACTCGCCGCGTCCGGCGTCGGCGAAGCACGCGCGTACTCGATCGCGAGCACGCAGGCGGATCTGCCGTTACTCGAACTGATGATTCGATTGGTCGCTGAGGGCAAGACGTCGCAGTGGCTGCAACACACGGCGAAGATCGGCGACCGCGTGAAGCTGCAGGCACCGCTTGGTGCATTCGGATTGGACGCGCGAGCACAGCGGCATGTGTTTGTTGCCGGCGGCACCGGACTCTCGCCGGCGCTGTCGATCGTTCGTTCTCTACGTGGCCGCGGTCAGCGTGCACTACTCTGCTTCGGCTGCACGCGGCGCGCGGAGTTGTTCTACGAACGTGAGCTCGCGACTCTCGCGACAGAGATGCCTGAGCTTGAAGTGCGCATCGCTGTGATGGAAGGCGCTGATGGCGACGTGCGCGCGGGCACTGCCGTGTCGCTGCTGCAATCCAACGATTTCGACGCAAGCACCGCATGTTACTTGTGCGGCCCACCGCCCATGGTCAACGCCGCGCGCACCACACTCATGAGCTTCGGCGTTCACCCCAGCGCAATTCGCGCCGAACGCTTCCAGCCCGGCTGAGTTTTGGACACCCACTGATCCGTTTGGACAGCCACCGGGTACCTACCCTCAGCTGTCGGATGATCCCCAGGTTGACCGGACACACTTTGTATGACAATACTACAACCATGATCCCTGCCCGAGGAATCGCGTTCTTGAGCCCTGTCGATCGCCTGCCCCTGTGCGAGGAAAAGGAAGTCACGCCGGGCAAGATGGTGCGCGTTCATCCCGAAGGCATGGATCCCATCCTGGTTTGTAACGTCGCCGGCAGGTTCCACGCGGTCGATGACGAATGCACGCACGCGATCGCGTCCCTTTCCGAAGGGCGTCTGCAAGGAAACATCGTGTTCTGCCCCATGCACGGCGGCAGCTTCGATGTATGTTCCGGCAGGGCGCAGAGCCTGCCTTGCAAACAACCGCTGCGGACCTGGCCGATCGAAGTCGCAAACGGCAAAGTTTATTTGCTGATCAAACGCTGACCGTCGCTACCTTCCGACGGCGTACGCCTGCATCAAACGAGGCGTGGCTGCGGCCCGCAATATTCCATCAGTTCCTTTCGAAGCGGCAGTGAGCCGACCGGCCGACCATTGCGGCGCCACCTTCACTTTGTGACCGCGACGACGCAGCTCCGCGATGAGCTTGTCGCCGCAGCTCTCCTCGACCACCGCCGTCCCGAGCATCGCTTCGCGAGGATAGAACGAAGCGGGAAAGTGAACGCTATGAAACAACGGCGTGTCGATGCTCTGTTGCAAATCGAGCCCGCGATGAATGTGACGTAACAAAAAGATCAGCTGCCACTGATCCTGCTGATCGCCACCAGGCGTGCCGCAGATCAACTGCGTGCCATCGTCGCGGATCGCGAGCGTCGGCGTGAGCGTCGTACGCGGGCGCTTGCCGGGCGCAAGGCTGCCGGGCAGCCCCGGCTCCAACCAAAACATTTGCGCTCGCGTGTTCAGCGCGAAACCCAACTCGGGAATGATCGGTGAGGATTGCGGCCAGCCGCCGGACTGCGTGGCGGTCACCATGTTGCCGTGACGATCGATCACATCGAGGTGAACCGTGTCGCCGGGCTTTAGTGTCGGCTTCAAATGCATCATCGTCGGCTCGCCGATGCCTAGCGCGGCGCTTTCGCCGCGGGCCACACGCACCATACGCATGCTCTGTTGAACCTGAGCTTCGAACCCGGGCAGCACGCCCGGCCGTAGCTCGTGAGATGCGCTCTCGCCGATCAGCTTGCGACGTTCGGCCGCATGACTTTCACTGAGCAACACATCCAACGGCACGTGAGTGAAAGCCGGATCGCCGTAGTACGCCTCGCGATCGGCGAACGCCAGCTTGATTGCTTCGAGCACGACGTGCACGAACTCCGGCTCAGGCAGCTCCGCGAAATCGAATTCCTGCAGCAACGATAATGCTTGCAACAGCACCGGCCCCTGTCCCCAAGGACCGGTCTTGAAGAACGTCCAGTCGCGATAGCGAAATGTTTGTGGCGCTTCGTAACTCGCACTCCAGCGCGCCATGTCGTTACCGGTCAGCAACCCTTTGTGACGTCGGCCGCTCGCGTCCATCAATTCTTGGGTGCGACAAAATCGATCCACAGCTTCGGCAACGAAGCCGGTCGACCACGCGGCGCGGGCACGCTCGATCTGCTGCTCTCGCGTCCCTTCGCCCGCCGCGCTCAGAATGCGTCGCCAAGTGGCCGCAAGCACCGGCTGACGAAACAGTTGATTCGGCTGCGGCGGCTGATTGTTGGGCAACCAGATCGGCGCCGACGTCGGCCATTCGTTTCTAAACGCATCGGCGACATCACTGATGGCGCGCATCACGCCAGGCAGCAGCGGATGTCCAGCCTCGGCGTAATGAATCGCCGGCTCCATCACGTCCGCAAGTCGCAGACTGCCGTGATCCCGCAGCAACGTCATCCATGCGTCAAACGAGCCTGGCACGACGGCAGAGATCAATCCGGAGCCCGGCACCATATCGAGATTCAGCGCCCGAATGCGCTCGATCGTGGCAGCGGCGGGAGCGACACCTTGGCCGCACAGCACTTTCGGCTGATCGTCGCCCGCAGTCTTGAAGATGATGGGCACTTCGCCCGCCGGCCCGCACAGATGCGGCTCGACGATCTGCAGCGTGAAGCCGATGGCGACGGCGGCGTCGAACGCATTGCCACCGCGTTCGAGCATGGCCAT
>CAMLEO010000376.1 GCA_946478975.1 uncultured Steroidobacter sp. | reverse complement strand
CAAGGACCACGACGTCATCGAGCTCGCCGGCGTCAAGATGGAATTCTTCCTGAAGCCCGTAATCGCGCGCCGTTTACTCTCAAGCACGTCGGCAACCTCGGGTTGATTACTTGCTGCCTGGCGGTGACGGTGGTGCTCGGGATGCTCGAGCCGGCGCTGCAGAATCCGGGCGTGACGACGACGTTCCTGTGGCTGGGTGTCGCGCATACGGTGCTCGTATCCGGCACGTTCCTGGCTGCATTGAGCGCACTGTGGACGTTCCGTTGGGGGGCATCCTGGACGCCGATGCTGCTGCTCGTGTTTGCCACTGGCATCTATGCGGGCGCGAATCTCATCTATGCGCACTCGCTGCTGATCGGCAATTACCTGCCGAGCGACCTGGTGAATGCCAGCTGGCTCGCGATCTTCGGCGTGCTGGCCTGCGCGGCTTACGAGCAGGTGTGGCTCACCGGGCACGAGCAGGGCGACCTCACCGAACAAATGCAGATGCGGGAGCGCTGGCTCGAAGCGGTCGTGCCGGCGTTGCTGATCATCATCATGGTGATCGTCGCGATGAGCAGCACTGCCATGCTCACGCCGCGCGTGGCGTGGTCGGTGGCGAGCTTGTTCATTTTGTTTGCAGTGATTCTGGGTGCGCGCGAGGCATACATCCAAAGCGAATCCCAGCTGCTCACCGACGAGCTGGTGGTCACGAATCAGCAATTGCAGGATGCAAACGTCGAGCTGCGCTTGAGCGAAGCGCGGTATCGAGAGCTGACTTCGGAACTGGAGCAGCGCGTTGGGGAGCGCACGACCGAGCTGAAGCGCGCGTACGATGAGCTCGAAGGCTTTTCGTACGCCGTCGCGCACGACCTGAAGGCGCCGCTGCGTGCCATCAATAGTTTTGCGCATCTGTTCGAAGATGAGATGCAGGGGCAGCTCACGGACCGTGCGAGAGAGCATCTAACACGCATTCGCAACGGCTCGCTGAAGATGGCGACGCTCATCGACGACCTGCTCGCGTATTCGCACATCGATCGTCGCGGCCTGCAGTCCAGCGTCGTGAGTCTGCCGAACCTGGTGGACCAAGTGCTCAGTCCATATCAGGACGAAGTGCAGCGGCGGAACATCGCTCTATCCGTCGTCGTCGAGCCGATGACGGTGCGTGTCGATTCGAGCGGCCTGGCGCTGGCGCTGAGAAACCTGGTGGAGAACGCGTTGAAGTACACGCGTGAAGCCGTGCAGCCGCGCATCTCGATCGTGTGCCGTCGGAAGGAGGGCACGGTGCTGCTGTCCGTGACCGACAACGGCATCGGCTTCGAGATGCAGTATCACGATCACATCTTCAAGCTGTTCCAGCGGCTGCATCGGGACGATCAATATCCCGGCACCGGCATCGGCCTCGCGCTGGTGCGCAAGGCGATCGAGCGGCTCGGCGGCAAAGTCTGGGCGCAGAGCAAGCCCGGCGAAGGCTCGACGTTTACGATTGAGCTGCCCGCTTGAATGGGCGCCACGCTTCGGCCACCCGGCCGGGCATTCGCTTCCGATCCAGAATCCAAACCACTGCCAGAGTGCCGAGCAGCGCGACGATCGTGCCGATGCTGAACGCCGTCGCATAACCCATCAGATCAGCGAGCCGCGCTCCCGCCAGGTTGCCGAGCAATCCCATGAGCACTACGAGGCTCGCGAACAGCGTGTAGTCGGTGCCGGCGTGCTCGGGGTCCGATGCGTCCATCATCAATGTGAACAATGCGACCGTCGCCATCGTGCCGATGACGCCTTCGCAGATCGTTGCGACCCATAGCAGTTGCACGCCGCCGAAGCCGAGCGCCGCGGCGATGTAGAGCGTGTATGAAGCAGCTTGCGCCACACCGCTGAAGAGCACGGCTGTGCGTCGTTGCGTGCTGAACGCTAACCAGCCGCCGAGGACCGCACCCAACAAGCTGGTCGCCGAGCCAACGCCACCTTTGAGCTTCGCAATCGCTGCCGTGTCCAGGTGCTGGTCGACCAGGAACGGACCCAGCAGCGTCGACACCATCTGATCGCCGAGTCGATACAGCACGATGATGCCGGCGAATGCCAGCATGCCCGGCTGCATCATGCGCTTGAACCAACTGGCGGCGAGCTGCGCTGGTGTGTACTTCGGCGTTTGCGATGTCTCGATCGATTCATTCAGACCGAACACCGGCAGCATCGTCAGCGACAGCAGGGCGGCCATGCATAGAAACGTCGTCTGCCAGTTCGTGCGCGCGAAAATCGTCAGCACTACGAAGCCGCCGAGGATCATGCCGAATCGATAAGCGCCGACTTGAATCGCATTCGCCAGCCCGCGCTCGCGTGTATCGAGCAAGCGCACCGCCAGCGCATCGGTGATCACGTCTTGAGAAGCGGCCACGAAGTTGAACGCGAAGGCAGCCACCATCAGCAGCGTGAGATCGCCGTTCAGGCCCGCTTGCGACAGCAGCAGCGCGCCGACAATGGCCGCTGCCTGAAATGTGAGCAGCCAGCGCCGGCGGCTGCCGGTGTGATCGAGATACGGCGCCCACAGAAACTTCAGCAGCCACGGCGCCGCCAGCAGATTCAGCGCCGCGATGGCCGTCAACGAATACCCCGCCTGCCGCACCAGCACCGGCAGCGCCAGCGTAAAGAACCCAAAGGGCAGCCCCTGCGCCATGTACAGGGCGATCAGCAATGTGATTTTGTAACCTCGGGACATGCGGCGCAGGGTAGCATCCCGGCTGAGTCGTTTACGGTATCGTCCTCAAGATGAATTGGTTATCCGAAGGCGTCCTGTACATCCTGAGCACGGTGGGTGCGCTGCTGCCCATCGTCAATCCGTTGTCGGCGGTCGGCATGGTGATGACCATCACCGCCAACCTGACCGAGCAGGAGCGCACCGAGCAGATCCGGCGCGCCTGCATCTATATGTTCTTCATCCTGACCTCGTTCCTGGTCGCCGGCGGCCTGATCATGAACTTCTTCGGCATCTCCATCCCGGGGCTGCGCATCGCCGGCGGCATGATCGTGAGCTATCTCGGCTTCCGCATGCTGTTTCCCGATACCGCCGCGATGTCTCGCCAGGAGCAGGTCGAGGCGGCGGCGAAGCACGATGTGTCGTTCACGCCGCTGGCCATGCCGGGGTTGAGCGGGCCGGGTTCGATTGCCGTCGTGATCGGCATGTCGGCGACGGTGCAGGAGAGCCAGCACATCGTCATCGGCCACATCCTGATCGCGATCGGCGTCGCCATCGTCGGCGTGATTTCTTATTGGGTGTTGAAAGCCGCCACCCGGCTGTCGCGCGTGCTCGGCGTCGCAGGTATGAATGCGATGGCGCGCATCATGGGCTTTCTGCTCATCTGCATCGGCGTGCAGTTCATCATCAACGGCGTGCTGGACGTAGCTAAGGTCGCACGCGCCTCCTGAAGTGTTTTTATGATCGAAAGCGGCCAAGGCCCTTTCGATACGCCAGGCTAGCCGAACACCACAAACAACTGGCGGCTCAATGCCACGGGCCGTCCGTTCGGATCGTGCAGCAGGCCGGTCTGATTCACATAGCCGCCGGTCGCAGCGTCGATGTCCGTATCGATGCGCCACCACGCGTCCGGTGCAAACGCCAGCTCGTGCTCGAAAAAATCCAGCGTCCACACCAGCGAGCTGCCGGGCGCCGGCGCCTTGAACATCGACAAGGCCGGCGTGGGGATGCAATCCACCAGCGCGACGATGTGAGATTCGGTCAGCGGCGACGGATCGCGATGACGGATGTACACCTTGGACGGCGAGCGCGTGCTGGTGAAGGGTTTCGCACCTAGTGCAAACCGCAGGGCGAAGTGCTGCACGAAGGCAGGCGCGCCGCGATCCGGTGCGTAGCGCAGCTCATTGATCTCATCGACACCGCGTGGCGGATCGACGGGTGTTGGCTTCACCAGCACGGCCGACTCGCGATCGGCACCATAGACGCCGGTCTGCACGGCGACCACCTGGCCGCCCTCGACGATTTCGCATTGAGCGAGCGTCACCGCTTTGCCGGCGCGAAGCATGCGAGCGCGAAGGTTCCAGTTGCCTGCGCTAGCCGGTCCAACGAACGTCGTTTGCAACGAGCGCAATGGACGATCGCGAGGCACGAACTTGCGCATGGCTTCGTTGCCGACCGCCGCGACCAGGCCACCGAAGGTCGCACGGCCTTGCAACCAATCGTCGGACACGGTCACGAGCAGATCTTCGTCGGGACCGCGAATCGACGCGAGAATGTCACTGAACTGCATGCGGATAGCCTACAGCACAGCGTGATCCAACGCTTCCGTGTTCGCTGCGCCCGGAGCAACCATCGGCAGCACGTGCTGAGTCGCCGCGATCGGCACTCGAATCAGCATCGGTCCGGAACGTCGCAACGCGCTCGCGAGTGCTTCGCGCGGTTCGTCAACATTGCCCAAATCGAACGCCGGAATCCCGAAGGCCTGCGCAATGGCAACGAAGCGACTCGGCTGCGCATACACGGACGCCACGAAGCGACGCTGATAAAACAATTCCTGCTGTTGCCTCACCAGCCCGAGCGCGGCGTTGTCGAGCAGAATCACTTTCACGTTCAAATCCAGCTCGGCCAGGGTCGCCAGCTCCTGCACGTTCATGAGCAGGCTGCCGTCACCCGTGAAGCAAATAGTCGTCGCCGCTGGCTCCGCCAAAGCAGCGCCGATCGCAGCCGGCAAACCGAAGCCCATCGTTCCCAGCCCGCCAGACGTGAGCCAACGATCCGGCCGTGTGAACGGAAACCTTTGCGCCACCCACATTTGATGCTGACCGACGTCGGTCGTGACGATGCAGTCGTCGGGAGCGATTGCGCCGACCGCCTGCACGATGCCGTACGGCGAACACAGCTCGTGGATATCCGGTGTTTGCAATGGATGAGCGGCTTTCAATTGCGCGATTCGCGCGTGCCACAGCGAGCGTCGCGTCGGCTCGATGCGCTTCAACAGTTCCGTCGCCGCGAGCCTGGCGTCGGCACGAATGGCCAGCTCGGCGCGCTTGATCTTGCCGAACTCGCGACGGTCGATGTCGATGTGAATGATGCGAGCGTGCGGCGCGAACTTGCGGGGATTGCCGGTCGCACGATCGTCGAAGCGCGCGCCGATGGCGATCAGCAAGTCACATTCGTCGATTGCGAGGTTGGTGAAGCGGGCGCCGTGCATGCCCAGCATGCCGAGATTCAGCGCGTGCTCCGCTGGCAAAGCGCCCAATGCCATGAGCGTCGACGTCGTCGGCAGCCCGGCGCGTTCGGCGAGTTCACGAATGAGATGATGAGCGCGCGCCTTCACGATTCCGCCACCGACGTACAGCACGGGACGCTGAGCGGCATGAATCATCTGCGCCGCCTGCGCGAACTGTTCAGCCAGGCCTGATTCCGGAGCATCGGACTGTGATTCAGGAACGGCGCTATCGGCGGCGTCGGTGAGTTGCAGCTGAACGTCTTTGGGCACGTCGATCAGCACCGGGCCCGGTCGTCCGCCTTCGGCGATACGAAAGGCTTCCGGGATCACGCGCCACAGCTCATTCGCGTCGCGCACGAAGTAACTGTATTTGGTGATCGGCCGCACCATGTCGATGGTCGGCACTTCCTGAAACGCATCGGTGCCGATCAATGCCGTCGGCACCTGGCCTGCGATGCACACCATGGGAATGGAATCGAGCTTCGCATCGGCGAGCGCCGTCACCACATTCGTCACGCCCGGGCCGGACGTCGCGAAACAAACACCAGCCTTGCCGGTGATGCGTGCGATGCCTTGAGCGATGAATCCCGCCGCTTGTTCATGTCG
>CAMLEO010000375.1 GCA_946478975.1 uncultured Steroidobacter sp. | reverse complement strand
TTTCCCACTGGCATTTCCGGGCAGGCGCTCGCCGGCCGTGCCGTCGTTCAATCGCAAAAGTTCGGCGCGTGTTTCAACGTCGCCATCGACGCGGTCCAGTTGCATTGTGACAAGTGGCCGTATCGCATCGAGATGGCCGATGGCCGCAGTGCGCGTGCTCGCGCCGTGATCATTGCGACCGGTGCCCAATATCGAAAGCCCGGCCTCGAAAATCTCGCCAAGTATGCCGGCACCGGCGTTTATTACGCCGCCACGCACCTGGAAGGAAAGCTGTGTCAGCGCGATGAAGCCATCGTCGTGGGCGGCGGCAACTCCGCCGGCCAGGCGGCCGTGTTTCTTTCCGGCGGCTGCCGTCACGTGCACATCCTGGTGCGTTCCGACGGGCTGGCGGAGAGCATGTCGCATTATTTGATCCGCCGGATCGAAGAGACGCCCAATATCACTTTGCATACGCGCACCCAGATTACGTGCCTGGAAGGCGAGCACGAGCTGGAGCGCGTGACCTGGATCAACGATCGCACCGGCGATCAGCAGACCCGGCCGATTCGTCACGTGTTCCTGATGACGGGCGCTGCGCCGAATACGGAATGGTTGAAGAGCTGCGTGAATCTCGACGACAAAGGTTTCGTGCGCACCGGCTCGGATCTCACCGCCGAAGAGTTGAAGGCGGCCCGCTGGTCGCTGCCGCGTCAGCCGTATTTGATGGAGACGAGCCTGCCCGGCGTGTTCGCGGTCGGCGATGTGAGGTCGGGCAGCGTGAAGCGCATCGCTTCAGCAGTGGGTGAAGGATCCGTGTGCGTGCAGTTCGTGCACCGCGCGCTCAAGGAGCTGCCGGCGGTGTTTGGTTAGCCGCTGGCGTGAGCAGGTAAGTGTCGAGGATCCTGCGAGCGATGGGCGCCGCGAATCGAGAACCGCCGCCGGGCGCATTTTCGATGACGACGGCGAGCGCGATCGTGGGTGCCTCGACCGGCGCGAAAGCAACGAACAACGCGTGATCGCGCAGATGCTCGTCCAATTCACCCGGTTTACGCACGCGCTCGTTGAGCGCAACGGTAAAGACTTGCGCCGTGCCGCTCTTGCCCGCCATTTTGTATTCCGGCGAGGGTGACAGAAACGACCGCGCGGTACCGTACGGTGCATTTACAACATCGACCATCCCGGCGATGGCTACGTCCCATGCCGCGGGATCGGCGGTTTTTACCGGCGCCAGCGCCACCGGCGGCAGTTCGTGAACTCGTCCGGTACGAACGTCCCGAATGGCTCGAACCATGCGGGGCCTGTAACGCGTGCCGCGAGCGGACAGCGTGGCAACGGCATGAGCCAGTTGCAGCGGTGTGACCAACATCTGTCCCTGGCCGATGCCCACACTGATGGTGTCGCCAGGGAACCAGGCCTGCAGCTCCGGACGTTTATAGGCGCGCTTCTTCCATTCAGTCGACGGCAAGATCCCCAGGCGCTCACCCTGGATATCTATTCCGGTGGCCGCGCCGACGCCGAACCGGGAAAGAAACATCGCCATGCGATCGATGCCCATCGCCCTCGCGATGTCGAAAAAGTACACGTCGCAGGAAGTGGCAATGGCTTTCTGCAGATCGACGGTGCCATGCCCCCCTCTGTCGAAATTGTAATCTCGACGTGCGCGCCCATAGCCTGGCGCCGACCACATGCCCCGGCAATAGCGGGTATCGTGCGAGGTGACGATGCCGTACTCGAGCGCGGCGAGAGCGAACAGAGGTTTGATGGTCGAGCCCGGCGGGTAGACACCTCGCAACGCGCGGTCGTACATCGGCCGCTGCGGATCTTCGGTCAATTGGAGATACTGCGATCGATTCAGGCCGCGGGCAAACAAATTCGGATCGAATGCGGGCGTACTCACGAACGCCAGCACATCGCCGTTATTCGGATCGATTGCAACGGCCGCGCCACGCTGGCCTCGCAGAGCTTCTTCGGCGGCTTGCTGAACGCGCAGATCGATCGTCAGTAACAAATCGTTGCCGGCAATCGGCTGCCGTGTTTCCAGGACCACGTCCGTCCGGCCGATGCGCTCGACGCGGCGGCCTTGCGCGTTGACCAGCAATTGCCTGACGCCCGGCTGTCCGTGCAATTCATTTTCGTAGGCGCGCTCCACGCCACTCTTTCCGGTCAACGTGGTGCCGGCGTAGCGGGCCATGTCGAGGCTCTTCTCATCCTCTTCGCTGATCGCGGCAACATAACCGATGGCGTGGACGCTGCTGCTGCCCAGCGGATAGTAGCGGGTGAGGCGCGGCACGATGTCGACGCCTGGAAAGTTGTGGTGGTGGGCTGCGAAACGGGCGAGCTCCTGTTCCGTGAGCTGCAGCCTGACCGGCACCGAGTCAAAGCCGCGGCGGCTGCGAATCTCCTTGCGCAGGCGGGGAATATCCGAGGGCTCGACCAGATCGAGCGCGGCGAGTTCGGCCAGCGTGGCGTCGAGATCCGAGACCTGCTCCCGCGTGATCTCGAGTTGGAACGAGGGAGCGTTGGTTGCGAGCGGCTGTCCGTTCCGATCCAGAATCAAACCGCGGGTTGCGGGTATGGGCTCGACTTTGATCCGGTTGCCCTGGGACTCGCCGACGTAATAGTCGTGACGTACCACCTGCAGCCAAACCAAGCGGACGATCACAGCTCCCAGCGCGAGCACCATGACGATGCCGGCAACCATGGCGCGTTGCTGGAAGAGCTGTTGCTCCGCTCGGTGGTCCTTCAGCCGAATGGAATTGGTCATGTGCCCGCTGATTTGGGAGGCGACGCTAGAACCAATTGTAGTTGAAACTGATACTGATGCGATCGCTCGCGATCGGATTGGCCGCCACCTCGTGCCTCAACCAGCTTTCAAACAACACCAGCTTGCCGGCCTCGGCCGGCACCACCGACCACAACCGATTCTCCGGCTTCGCATCCGCGCGTCTCGGCGGTGCCGCCATGAATCGTTCCAAGCGCGGATCTTCGAATTTCAATCCGGCACAGCCTTTCGGCGTCTGCACGTAGTACGTGCCGCTGATCGTCGACAGCGGATGCAAGTGCATGCTGTGCGCAACCTGCTGCGGCATGATGTTCACCCAGCAGTCCGTCATCACCAGCTCGCGTCCGCTCATGTCCAGCTCCAGCGCCTTGACGAATGACTTCACGTGGCGGTCGATTCTCCGCTCCAGCGTGGTAAACGTCGGCGAGATCTGCTGCATGCGATGCGCAGAGTGATAGGACGTATAGCCGCCGGGATAGTTGGTCTTGGACCAACGCACGCCAGCTTCGTCGTCCACCTGCAGCTGCAGGCATTCGCGCAGCAATTGTTTGTTGAGCTTGCGCCAGTCGCCTCGTTGCAGCGGCGCGGTATAGATGCGGGTGGGAAACAGGGATTGAATCGGCATGGGCGCGGATTCTAGCGGATCTCGCGGCTTGCTATGCTCGGCCCCGGGGTGGGGGTCTCGAAAGGAGTCGATGTGAAGTTAACAGTACAGAAAAAGGCTTGGCCGTTGCGCGAGCCGTTCGTCATTTCGCGGGCCACGTACACGCACAGCGATGTGATCATCGTGACGTTGCAGGACGGGCAATTCGTCGGCCGCGGTGAGGCGGCGGGCGTCGATTATCACGGCGAAACGCCGGACAGCATGATGGCGCAGCTCGAAGCGGTGCGTAGCCGGATCGAAGCGGGCGTCACGCGTGCTGAGCTATTGAAGGTGTTGCCGATCGGCGGCGCGCGCAACGCGCTCGATTCGGCGCTCTGGGATCTGGAAGCGAAACGCGCCGGACGGCGAGCCTGGGAGCTCGCGGGCGTCGGCAGTGCTCGTGAAATCGCGAGCGCGGTGACGATCGGCATTCGTTCGATCGACGCGTACGAGAAAGCGGCGCGTGAGCTGGCGCAGTTTCGCTGGCTGAAGATCAAGGTGTCGGCGGATCGGCCGCTCGAATGTGTGCAAGCCGTGCGGCGCGGCGCGCCGAATTCACGACTCATCGTCGATGCCAATCAAGCGCTCGATGTGAAAACTGTTTATGCGCTCGGGCCGCGCTTCGCGGAGTTGCGCGTCGATTTGCTCGAACAACCCGTGCCGGTGAACGGCGACGACGAATTGGTTGCGGGACGCTCGCCGATTCCGGTGTGTGCGGATGAAGCCATCGACACCATCGCCGACCTGGAGCGGCTGAAGACCCGCTACGATTTCGTGAATATCAAACTCGACAAGACGGGCGGTCTGACCGCGGCGCTGGAGCTTGCTCACGCGGCCCGCGCGGCGGGCTTGCGATTGATGGTCGGCTGCATGGTCACGGGCTCGATCGGCATGGCGCCCGGAATGGTGCTGGCGCAGTTGTGCGAAGTGGTCGATCTCGACGGCCCGCTGTTGCAAGCGGAGGATTGGCCGAACCCCATTCAATATGACAAGACCGGCGTGATGGCGTGGCCCTCGCCGGCCCTGTGGGGATAATTTTTTGGTCGAAAGCGGCCGAGGCCCTTTCGACACGCCCGGCAAAAGGCGTGACTTTTGCCGGGCTAGCTTTAACCTGACGCCGGTGCGATGGCGGACAGCGCTCGTTCGAGCCTGTCCGTCCATTCCGCCACACCCGCCGTGTCCGAGATCAGATCGTTGCGAATCTCGATCAACACGGCGGGATTGCCCAGCAGATCGCCGTGCACGACCAGTGCGTAATCCGCTTCGGCGCTGACGCTATACGGAACATTCGCGCCCACGTTCAGCATGGGATCGCGACTCAGCTGGGCGATCAACGCTTGCCCGAGCGTTTCTGCTTTATCGAACAATACGCCGGCATGCCAGGAACGCGTCTGACCCAGATAGACCGGCGTGAAGCTGTGAACAGCAACCAAGATATTGCGCCGGCCGTCGGCAGCGCGTTGATCGATGTGGGCGCGCAGGCTGTCTTGAAATGGATGAAACATCAGGCGGGCTCGCCGCTCGCGTTCGGCGGCGCTCAACGAGTGATTGCCGACGATGTCCGTGGACTCGGAGCGCAGCGGAATGCTGTCGGCAACGTGCAGCGGCCGATTCAGATCGATCAGCAGGCGCGAGTAGCCGCCGAGAAATGCCGCCGCGTCGAGACGTTTCGAGAGCGCCCGTGTGACGTTGGCTGCGCCGATGTCCCAGGCAATGTGACGAGCGAGCTCGTTATCATCTAGGCCGAGCTTGTTGTATTCCGGCGGAATGTAATTGGACGCGTGCTCGCAGATCAGCACGAATGGCGAGCGGCCCTCATTGTTCAGGATTTCAACGGCAGGCGGCCGGCCCGGCGGAGTGTTTGCAGCCGTCATCGCGATTTCTTTTTCGCTGGCGCGCGTTTGGCGGCGGCGGCTTTCGATCCATCGATCGTTGCCGTGTTACGCGAGCGAATGCGCTCCAGCTCTTCGATGCGCGTGCCGCTGTTCTCCGCGTGCTCGGCGACGATGCGTGCGACCAACGCTTCCATCTGCGCCACCGCGGGCGCGAGCGTGTCGTAAGGCGAGTCGGCTTCCATCGGCCCGACGATCACCACTTTCGCATGTTCGGCGGCGGGCGAACGCCACACGTCCGTGAACAACACCACCTGCATGCCGCGCTCCGCGGCCTGTTCGACGAAACGAATCACATCGGTTTGATAACGGCGATGATCGAATGCCACCAGCGTGTCGCGCGGGCCGGTATCGAGCAGCAGATCGAACGTTTCCGAAGAAAGCGCCGGCGCCGCGATCACGCCAGAGCGAAACTGAGTGAGATAGCCCGCGAGCATCGCGGCGATGTGACGGCTGAACCGGCCGCCCACCAGCAGCACTCGGCCCTTGGCTTCCATGATGAGTTGCACGGCGCGAGC
>CAMLEO010000374.1 GCA_946478975.1 uncultured Steroidobacter sp. | reverse complement strand
TCGCCGCCCAGACCGCCAAGCAGGTCATCGTGCAGAAGGTGCGCGAGGCCGAGCGTGCGCAGGTGGTCGATGAGTTCAAGGCCCGCCAGGGCACGCTGGTGTCCGGGATCGTCAAGCGCGTCGATCGCAACGGCGTGTTCGTCGATCTGGGCGGCAATGCCGAAGGTTTTGTGGCGCGCGATCAAATGATTCCGCGCGAGCCGATTCGTTCGCAGGATCGTATCAAGGCGTATTTGCAGGACGTGCGCACCGAGCAGCGCGGTCCGCAGTTGTTTCTTTCGCGCACTGCGCCCGAGTTCCTGATCGAGCTGTTCAAGCTCGAAGTGCCGGAAGTGGGCCAGGGTTTGATTCAAATTCTCGGTGCCGCGCGCGATCCGGGCGTCCGCGCCAAGATCGCGGTCAAGAGCAACGACAGCCGCATCGATCCGGTCGGTGCGTGCGTGGGTATGCGTGGCTCGCGCGTGCAGGCAGTTTCCAACGAAATCGCCGGCGAGCGCGTGGACATCATTCCTTATGACGAGAATCCCGCGCAGTTCGTGATCAATGCGATGGCGCCGGCGGAAGTCGTGTCCATCGTCGTCGACGAGGACTCGCATTCGATGGATATCGCGGTGACGGAAGAGAAGCTGTCGCAGGCCATCGGCCGCGGCGGCCAGAACATTCGGCTCGCGAGCGAGCTGACCGGTTGGGAATTGAACGTGATGACGCAGCAGGCCGCCGAAGCCAAGAGCGAAGGCGAGTCGCAGAAGCTGGTCGACCTGTTCAAGGCGCAGCTGGATGTGGATGAAGACGTGGCGCAGATCCTGGTGCAGGAAGGCTTCTCGACGATCGAGGAGATCGCCTATGTGCCTGCCTCGGAGCTGAGCAACATTGAAGAGTTCGACGAGGACATCATCAAGGAATTGCGCAATCGCGCCCGCGACGTGCTGCTGACGCAGGCGATCGCGAGCGAGGAAGAGATCGAGAGCGCCGAGCCTGCGGACGATCTGCTGCAGGTGGATGGAATGGACAAAGACCTGGCGCAGACGTTGGCCAGCCGAGGCATCGTGACGCGGGAAGATCTGGCGGAGCAGGCGATCGACGACCTGACCGAGATCGACGGCGTGGATGCCGAGCGCGCGGGTGCGCTCATCATGGCTGCACGTAAGCACTGGTTCGACTCCGCGGGGCAACAAGCTTGAGCGGCGTCGTGATCGTAAATAGCCGGGGCCGGGCGGGAGGGCGTATATGGCGGATGTGACTGTTAGCCAGTTTGCCGAGGTACTGAAAGTACCTGTCGAGCGCCTGCTGACGCAGCTCGATGAAGCCGGGATTCAAGTGTCCGGCGCGAATGATTTGATCAGCGATGACGCGAAGATGGAACTGCTGACGTTCCTGCGGCGCTCGCATGGGCGCACCGAAGGCACGACTGCGCCACCGAAGATCACGCTGAAGCGCAAATCGCAGGGCGAAATCAAAGTCGCCTCGTCGCAGGGTCGTGCGCGCATGGTCAACGTCGAGGTACGCAGCAAGAAGACGTATCTCAATCGTGCAGCGCTGGAAACAAAGGCCGCGGCGGCGGGTGCCGGCGCGCGTTCGCAACCGACGCAGGTTGAGGAACAGCCGCAGCCGGTCGAACCGCAAGTGGTTCGCGGCGACGGCCGTGGCGAAGAAGCCGCTCGCAAGGCACCGGCCCAACCGGCGGTGACTCAAGCTCAAACGCAAACGCAGACCGCGGCGACTCCGGCGCAGGTCCAAGCTGCTGCCGAAGCAGCGGCGCAAGCGGCTGCTCAGAGCGAAGCGGAGCGTGCAGCCCAGGCTGCGGCTCAGCAGGCTCGCGATGAAGCCGCCCGTCGGCAACGTGAGCAGGCGGAAGCCGAAGCCAGCGAAGCTGCGGCCCGTGAGCGTCAGCGCATGGAAGAGGAAGCTCGTCAGCAGGCCGACGCGGAAGCTCGTCGCTCTGCCGAGGACGAGGCGCGTCGCATGGCGGAAGTCAGCATTCGCGCCGAAGTCGAACGCAAGCAGCAGGAGCAGGCTGCGAAGCAGCCGCCTCGCGAGGCGCCGGCACACGAGCGCAAAGCTCGTGGCGGTGGTGCCGCCGAACGTCCGCAGCGTACCGAGCTGCACGTGTCGAGCGATGCGAGCGCGCGTTTCAAGAAAAAGAAACAAACCGCCGCAGCGACTCGATCGCGCGGTCGTCCGACGCAGATCAACGTCACGGCTCAGCACGGCTTCGAGCGTCCGGCCGCGCCGGTCAAGCGCGATGTGCAGATCGGCGAGACCATCACGGTCGGCGAGCTGGCGCAGCGCATGGCCGTGAAGGCCAACGAAGTCATCAAGGTGATGATGAACATGGGCGTGATGGCGACCATCAATCAGCCCATCGATCAGGACACCGCGGTGCTCGTCGTCGAAGAGCTGGGCCACAACGCAGTCATTCACAAAGAGAGCGCGATCGAGGACGAGTTGCAGGCCACCGACGCCTCGCACGAGCTCGAGCCGCGTCCGCCGGTCGTCACCATCATGGGTCACGTCGACCACGGCAAGACCTCGCTGCTCGATTACATCCGTCGCACCAAAGTCGCGGCGGGTGAAGCGGGCGGCATTACCCAGCACATCGGTGCGTATCACGTGGAGACGCCGAAAGGCATCATCACGTTCCTCGATACGCCGGGCCACGCCGCGTTCACCGCGATGCGTGCGCGTGGTGCGCAGGTCACCGACATCGTCGTGCTGGTCGTCGCTGGCGATGACAGCGTGATGCCGCAGACCATCGAAGCGATTCAGCACGCGAAGGCGGCTGAAGTGCCGATCGTCGTGGCGATCACCAAGATCGACAAGCACGATGCCGATCCGGAGAAGGTGAGAAACGACCTCGCCCAGCACAACGTGCTGCCCGAAGCGTGGGGCGGCGACACGATGTTTGTAAACGTGTCGGCACGCACCGGCCAGGGCATCGACGAGCTGCTCGACACCATCCTGCTGCAGGCGGACGTGTTGGAATTGAAAGCGACGCGTTCGGGCCTCGCGGCCGGTGTCGTGGTCGAGTCCAGCATGGAGAAAGGCCGCGGCGCCGTTGCGACGGTGCTGGTCAAGCGTGGCGTGCTGAAGCCGGGCGACCCGATCATTGCGGGCACCGAGTTCGGTCGCGTTCGTGCGATGTTCGATGAAACCGGCGCGTCGGTCACCGAAGCAGGTCCGTCGTTGCCGGTCGTGGTGCTCGGCTTGTCCGGTGCACCGAATGCCGGCGATGAGCTGCTGGTGGTCGAGAGCGAGCGCAAGGCACGCGAAGTCGCGTTGTATCGCCAGGGCAAGTTCCGCGATACCAAGCTGGCGAAGCAGGGCCCGGCGAAGCTCGAAGACATGCTCTCGCAGATGGGCGACGGCAAGGTCGCGACCGTGCATGTCGTCATCAAGGCGGACGTGCAGGGCTCGGCCGAAGCGTTGCGCGACTCGCTCACCAAGCTGTCCACCGACGAGGTGGCGGTCAAGGTGGTGTCGAGCGGCGTCGGCGGCATTACCGAGTCCGATATCACTCTGGCGCAGGCGTCCAACGCACGCGTCATCGGCTTCAACGTGCGTGCCGACAGCTCGGCCCGCACGATGATCAAGGAAGCGGGCATCGACGTTCGCTACTACAGCATCATTTACGAAGCCATCGACGAGATGCGTGCGCTGTTGACGGGCATGCTGGCGCCGGAAGTGAAGGAAACGATCGTCGGCCTCGCCGAGGTGCGCGAAGTGTTCCGCTCCAGCAAGTTCGGCACGGTCGCCGGTTGCATCGTGGCGGACGGTTACGTCCGTCGCAACAATCCGATCCGCGTCCTGCGCAACAACGTGGTGATCTTCGAAGGCGGGCTGGAGTCGTTGCGTCGCTTCAAGGACGACGTCAATGAAGTTCGTGCCGGCACCGAGTGCGGTATCGGCGTGAAGAACTACAACGACGTGCAGGTGGGCGACCAGATCGAGTGTTTCTCGCGCGTCGAAGTCGCGCGTGAGTTGGCCTCGAGTTAGCAGGTGATTTCCAAGTAATGGCGTCGAAGTCATATCCCCGTGCCAAGCGGGTCGGCCAACAGATTCAACGCGCGTTGAGCGAGTTGATTCGTCGCGAGTTGCGCGACCCGCGCTTGGGCATGATCACGTTGACCGACGTGCGCATGTCACCGGACCTCGGCTATGCCAAGGTCTATTACTCGGTGCTGGGTGCGGATCCGCACCTGGCCCAGGAAATCCTCACTCAAGCTGCCGAATTCCTGCGCGGCCGGCTGGGCCGCGCGCTGGGGATTCGTCACAGCCCCGAGCTGCGATTCGTGCAAGACGAGCTGATCGAAAGCGGCGCGCGTCTGTCGGCGTTGATCAATGAAGCGGTGAAGAAGGACGTTGCCACTCACGTCGAAGATCCGCCGTCGAGCGAAGCACATGACGATGCGTCCGGGGATGACGGCGACGAGGACGCTCACTACGACTCGGACGAGGATGACTCGGATTCCGATCAAGACGCCGACGATGATTCGTCATCGTCGCGGCCGAGGCGTTAACGGACCACCCAATGCGGCGCTTCCATCGTGAAGTCGACGGCATCCTGCTGCTCGACAAAGCTCTCGGCGTGTCTTCGAACGCCGCGCTTCAACAGGCGCGCGTGCTCTATGCCGCCCTCAAAGCCGGCCATGCCGGCAGTCTCGATCCGCTCGCGTCCGGGCTGCTGCCCGTATGTTTCGGACAGGCCACCAAGGTCTGCGGCCGACTGCTGAACTCCGGCAAGACGTATCGCGTGCTGGTGCAGCTCGGCGAGCTCACGCCGTCGGGCGATGCTGAAACTGAAGTCACCGAGCGCGCGCCGGTGCCGGCGCTAACTGCGGCTGGTGTCGATTCGGTGCTGGCGCAGTTCCTCGGCGATCAGCAACAAGTCCCGCCGATGCACTCGGCGCTGAAGTTCGAAGGTAAGCGCCTTTACGAACTCGCCCGGCGCGGCGAGTCGGTCGAACGGCCGGCGCGCTCGATCTTCATCCATCGCATCGCTCGCGTGACGCCGGACGAGGGCCTGGCTGCCAGCCTGCTCGAATTCGACGTGTACTGCTCGAAGGGCACCTACATTCGCACCCTGGCCGCCGACATCGCGGTCCGCCTGGGCACGATCGGCTATGTAAAAGGGCTGCGCCGGCTGTCGGTGGATCCGTTCGGCGACCTGCCGATGTTCACCCTGGAGTCGCTGTCCGCCGAGTCGCACGAGGGACTGGCAGGCAAGCTGCTGGCGGTCGATATGGCTTTTACCGACCTGCCGCGCGTGGATCTGGACCGCTCCACTGAATACAACTTGCTGCTCGGCCAAACCACCAGCCCGCCGAACCCGGCGCCGATTGGAGAAGTTCGTCTGTATGGCGCAAGCGGCGGTTTCCTGGGGCTGGGCGAGGGACTGGAGGGCGGCCGGGTCAAACCTTCACGGCTGTTCGTGTCCCTGGGCGATGGGCGCAGAGCCCGGCGCTAATTCATGGTTTTTGTTGAGATTCTGGTTGAGATTATGGGCCGCGCGGGTACAATGCGCGGCTCTCTATAGAGAGCAACTTGTATATGCCTGGCTTCCAGCCAGCGTTTCTTCACGCGGCGATTCGTCCGCCGCACTTGAGGTTAAGCATGTCACTGTCGACTGAAGACAAGGGCGGAATCGTCGCCCAGTACCGCCGCAACGCCAACGATACCGGCTCGCCGGAAGTGCAGATCGCACTGCTGTCCGCCCGCATCAACGGCCTGGGCGAGCATTTCGGCACGCACAAGCGCGATCACGCGTCCCGCCGCGGTTTGTTGAAGATGGTCAATCAGCGCCGCAAGCTGCTCGACTATCTCAAGGCGACCGCGCCGGATCGTTACACGGACGTCGTG
>CAMLEO010000373.1 GCA_946478975.1 uncultured Steroidobacter sp. | reverse complement strand
AAACGATTGCTGGCACAGGAACGCGGCGGCAGCGTGGTCACCATCACCGCGTCGATTGCGGATCATCCGCTCGCGGCGCTGCCGGCATCGGTGCCGATGATCACGAAGGGTGGTCTCAACGCCGTCACTCGCAGCCTCGCGATGGAATATGCGAAGCAGGGCATTCGCGTGAACGCGGTCGCGCCGGGCGTGGTAGAGACGCCGTTACTCGCGACGGTGCCGAAGGACTTCCTGCGCTCGCTGTCGCCGATGGGCCAGATCGGCACGTCCAAGGACATCGCCGACGCCGTGGTGTATCTCACCGAAGCAAGCCAGGTCACCGGCGAGATCCTGCACGTCAACGGCGGCTCGCACCTGGGCAAGTGGTGAAATCATGAACGCCGCGGCCGAAGAACGTTTGCAACAGCTCGGAATCACCTTGCCGCCGGCGCCCAAGCCGCTCGGTGCGTACGTTCCGGCGGTGCAGGTTGGCAACCTGCTGTTCTTGAGTGGAACGCTGCCCTTGGAGGGCGGCGCTCCCAAATTCATGGGCAGGATCGGGAGCGAGCTCAGCATCGAAGACGCGCGGAACGCGGCACGATTGGCGGCACTCAATGCGCTGGCTTTGGCCAAACAGCATCTGGGATCGCTCGACAAAGTAACGCGCGTCGTGCGACTGACGGTATCGCTCGTGACGACACCCGACTTCCGCGATCACGCCAAAGTCGCCGATGGCGCATCGGAACTGCTGGCCAGCGTGTTCGGTGCGGAGAAAACATCGACTCGCATGGTCTCCGGTGTGGCCAGCCTGCCGGCGGGAGCGAGCGTCGTCACTGAGCTGCTGCTGGCAGTCAGCTGATTTCGCGACGGGCCGATTCGAAAATTCCCCGGGGCGGGTACGATATGCCGAATGGGCACCGAACATCACGGCATCGACTTGCTCCCGATCATCACGCTGCTCGCAGTCGCGGTGATTGCGGCACCGCTGTTCAAACGCTTGGGATTGGGCGCCGTGTTGGGTTATCTCGCCGGCGGCGTCGCCATCGGCCCATTCGGCCTGCGCGTGTTCACGCATCCGGAATCGATCCTGCAGGTGGCCGAACTCGGCGTGGTCATGTTCCTATTCATCGTGGGGCTGGAGATGCAGCCTTCGCGTTTGTGGGGGCTGCGGCGTCAGATCTTCGGGCTCGGCTTGACGCAGGTGATCGTATGCTCGCTGCTGCTGACCGGCGTCGGAGTGGTCACCGGCTTTCCGGTCGCGGCGTCGTTCGTGTCGGGGGCCGGATTCGTGCTCACGTCGACGGCCATCGTCATGCAGTTGATGGAAGAGCGTCGCGAGATCAACACCGACGCGGGCCAGCGCGTCGTTTCCATTCTGCTGCTGGAAGATTTGATGATCGTGCCGCTGCTGGCGCTGGTGGCGTTCCTCGCGCCGATCGCGCCGGGCAGCGCTGCTGAAAGTCACCGCATCGACTGGCTGCAGATCGCCATTGGCGCCGGCGCCATCGCGGGGCTGCTGATCGCCGGTCGATACCTGCTCAATCCGTTGTTTGGATTGCTTGCGAATGCACGAGCGCGCGAGATCATGACCGCGGCAGCGTTGCTGGTCGTCATCGGCTCTGCGTATGTCATGGAGCTTGGTGGACTCTCCGCGGCGATGGGCGCATTCCTCGCCGGCGTGCTGCTCTCGGAGTCGACCTATCGACATCAATTAGAGGCGGACGTTGAGCCGTTCCGCGGCATTCTGCTCGGCTTGTTTTTCCTCGCCGTCGGCATGTCGCTGGATCTCGCCGTGGTCGCGAGAAACTGGGGCACTGTGCTGTTCTACGTCGCCGCATACATGGCGGTGAAGGCGCTGGGCATTTATATCGTCGCGCGTTTGTTTCGTTCACCCAATGGCGAGGCGGTGGATCGTGCGGTGAAGATGGCGCAGGGCGGTGAGTTTGCGTTCGTTCTGTACGCTGCCGCCGCGGCTGCCGGCATCATCAACGGCGAGCAGAACGCGATTCTCACCGCCATCATCATTCTCTCGATGGTGCTCACGCCAGTGTGTCTCGCGGGCTTGCGATTCGTTCGCAGTCGCCAGGGGACATCGACCGAAGGGTACGAGCGGCCGGATGGGCTGAAAGGCGCCGCGCTGGTGATTGGCTTTGGCCGCGTCGGGCAGATCGTGAGTCAGTTCCTGCTGGCGCGAAACTACGATATTTCCATCATCGATACGGATGTGGAAATGATCGACGCTGCGCGCACGTTCGACTTCAAGGTGTACTACGGCGACGGAACCCGGCTGGATATTCTGCACGCGGCGGGCGCCGGCCGGGCTCGTGTGATCCTGGTGTGCGTGGACCGAATCGAGGACGCCTCTCGCATCGTGCACCTGCTGAAAGCCGAGTTTCCGGCGGTGACCGTGATCGCTCGCGCGAACGATCGTCGTCACAGCATCGACTTGATCCGTGCCGGCGTGGATGTGCAGATCCGGGAAACATTCGAATCGGCGCTGGTGCTCGGCGCCACGGCGCTGGAGAGACTCGGCACGAGTCCCGCCGAGGTGGCCGAGATCAGCGCGAGCATTCGCCAGCGCGATCAGCGTCGTTTGGAACTGGAGCTGGTCGGCGGATTCGACGCGGGCCGGGCGCTGTTCAGCGGCCGGGCGACGCAAACGGATGCGCCGCCGGCCAAGAACGAATCTGCGTAAAGCTGCCAACGCGCCATGACGTCATCGGTGGCGCCAGCCGCGCTCGTTACCAGCGCGTTGCCGGCCCAGTCAGCGTCTTCAACAGCTGCGCAATTTCATCCGGGTTGTTGAAAACCGCCGGCGTCACGCGAACGCACGCGCCCGACGCCAGACCAACTCGGTGCACGGTAAAAATCTTCGCGTCGTCGAGCAGCCGTCGCGCCAGCGCGATGTTCTCTTGCAAGCTCGTGCGGCCTCGCCGGCGAAATGACGTGATACCCGCGTGCATGCGCTCGTCTTGCGGCGTGAGAATTTCCCACTCCGGATGTTCACGCAAAGGCTCCGCCCACAGGTTGCGCAAGTGACGCAAGCGTGCCTCTTTAGCGGGCGTACCGATGGCCTCGTGAAAGTCGAGTGCATCGGCGACAGTGAGAAACGCGGCGAAGTTGCTCGTGCCTGAGTGCACGCGACCGCGAATGTCAGTGTCCGGATACGAGTCCTCGCCCATGTAAGGATCGATCGCAAGGATGCGCTCGCGGCGGATATACATCACGCCAACACCGATGGCGCTGCCGATCCACTTGTGTGCAGTGAGCCCAACGAAGTCCACGCCCAGCGCCGGCAGACTGAACTCCACCTGGCCCCAGGCGTGCGCCGAATCGAGAATCACATCGATGTTGTGCTTGCGGGCGAGCGCGGCAATTTCTTTCACCGGCAGCAGCAGGCCGGTGCGATGACTCACATGCGTGAGCAGCATCATGCGAATCTGCGGATGCGCTGCGAATGCGGCTGCGTAGGCGTCGATGACGCCTTGGTGGGTCGCCGGCTCCGGCAAATCGATATTGATGACCTGCACGCCGCGACGAGTGGCGAGCCATCGCATGCTCATCTGCATGGAGTCGTAGTCGAGGTCGGAGAACAACACCGCATCGCCCGGTCGTAACGAGTTGTAGCCACCGATCAGCGCTTGCAGCGCTTCGGTCGCATTACGGGTCAGGACGATCTCTTCGACGCTCACACCGAGTGCCGCCGCGACGCGTGCGCGAACTTTCTCGTGCTCGGGGTAGTACTCGCGCCGGCCGTAATATGAGTTCTGCTGATTCACCTTTCGCTGGTGCTGCTCGTAAGCGGCCAGCACGGGCAGCGGCATCGAGCCCCAGTTGCCGTTCTCGAGTTGAATCACGTCGCGGGTGATGTCGTACTGAGCGGCGACCTGCCGCCAGTACGTTTCGTCACTCGCGAGCACGGCCGGTGCAGTCGTCGGTCGCGCCGGCAATTTCGCGGCGGCCACGCCGGTGGCGAGGGCAGCGGAGGTGACTGCCCCGGTCATGATGAGATCGCGCCTGGAGATCGTGCCCATGTCCGCCTCGCCTCAGAAGCGAGTGTCCAGTCGCAGGTAATACTGCCCGCCGTCGGTGTCGTAGGGTGCATTCCGCGAATATATCAGCCCGCGATTGGCCTGGTTGGTGGCTTCGTCCGGGTACTCATCGAACACGTTTTCTGCGCCGAGCGCGACCGTCACGTTCGGCGTGATGTCACAGCCGAACATGAGGTCGACGAACGTGATGCCGCCGAATTCCTGGAAGATGTCGCCGGTCGTGTTGCCGGAAGAATCCGTCCATGCGCCGTAGTAGCGTGCGCGCCCGACCAGCTTGAAGGCGTTCCAGCCGTAAGTCGCCGAGGCCGCTGCGTTGTGCTTCGGAATGCTCTTTTCGAACACCACGCGCTGTGACTCGGAGTTGAGCAGCGAGCCGGCAGTCACTTCAGTGTCGTTGAAGTTGTAGCTCGCGGTCAGCTGCAGTCGACCGGTGGGCAACTGCCAGCCGTACGAAGCCGCGACATCGACGCCGCGAGTGCGGGTGTCGAAATCGTTGGTGAAGAAGCTCACGCCGGTGAATGTTTCCGCGCCGGGGACGCCTTGCGCGATGAGCTGCTCGCGAATCGCCGGAGTCACCGTGAACGTCGAGGACTGGCTGAAACGATCGCTGACTTCGATTTGATACACATCGACCGAGCCGGACAGGCCGCTGTCGAGCTGCCAGGTGAGGCCGGCGCTGAGCGTCTCCGACGTTTCAGGCTTCAGCGGCTTCGCACCGAAGAACTGCGCCACCGGGCTGGTGGGCGACAAGCGGCCGGTCGCAAATATCTGCAACGTGCGAGTGTCCAGTCCCTGCGAAACACTGGTCGAGAACAGCTGTCCCGGCGTAGGCGCGCGAAAGCCCGTTGATGCTGAAGCGCGCAGGCCAACAGCGGGCGTGAGCTCGAAGCGGGTCGCCAGGCGTCCCGTCACTTTGTCGCCGAACTCGGAGAAATCTTCGTAGCGCAGCGCTGTGCCGACGGTCCAACGAGAGGTCAGCGGCACTTCGATGTCTGTATAGAAGGCGTAGCTCGTCTGATCCCATTCGCCGGCTTGATCCGGATTGAAACCGGCAAAGCCGTTCGATCCTGACGCAAGACCGGTCGCGGCGCCGGGGCCGACCGCATACGAACCGTAGTCGCCCGCCTGGATTTCATAAGTTTCGACGCGGCGTTCGGTGCCGAACGCAATATTGATGTCATTCCAGCGATACACGAAGTCGGCATTCAAGTTGAATTCATCTTGAATCAAGGTGCCGGGCTCGAACGAGGTCGGGCTTTGCGGCCCGAGCGACGGATTGATGGTGTGATTGATGAAGTAGTCGATCTGGTTGTTTCCTTGCGACGTATGCAGGTCCCAGCGGAAAGCGTCGCCAAGCGGGCCGCGAGCGCCGACGTTGAGCTGATAATCCTCGTGCTCCTGGCCGAAGCGAGGCGTGTAGCCGGTCGGATAGAGGCTCCGCAGATTGAAACCGGGGAAGGCGCGCGACGGCGCATAGGCGCTCGCAGTGTTGTCCGGATTGCGCCAGTTGAAATCGTTCTCGCCTTTGCCCTGCGAGTAAGTGCCGAACGCGTACAGCTCGTTGTCGCTCGCGAACGGCATAGCGGCATCGACGGCGGCACGATACGTTTCCAACTTGGGCTGACCCCAATGTTGCACCGGATCGGGCACGTCGAGGTCGGGATGCGCCTGCTGAAATGCGATCGCATCCGGCCGTTGCCGCGTGCGCGAAGTCTCATCGGAGTCCGAATATTCGACGGTCGCCGAGACGTGTCCGCCGTCGCCGATGGCCCAGCCGCCACGCACGCCGAACTGCGAGTTGGCACCGTCGCCGCGATAGTATTGGGAATATTTGGTGTCGGCCTGG
>CAMLEO010000372.1 GCA_946478975.1 uncultured Steroidobacter sp. | reverse complement strand
CAGGATGGCGTCGTCATCGACCAGGGGATAGACCTGCGCCCAATGCTCATTCAGCCACTGGGCAGCAACGCCCAGCGTGCCGAGAAACGCGGGCAGCCCCTGAGTGCGCAGCACTGCGGCGCCGAAATGCGCCAGCAAACGGAAGTCCTTGCTCTGATCGAGCGCGGTCCGCGATTTCGTTTCGATATCGCGCCACACCGGCGGCGGGTTCAACGGCACGCTCTGGCCGAACAGACGAAAAGCGTCGAACGAGGCGAGCAGCTGCGAATCTTCCAAGTTTTCGCCGCACGGCGCGTCGCCCGAGAGCGGCTGCCTGAGCTCAGCGAATTCCCATTGGTCCGTCATAGTCTAGAAGAGCCTTCCGCACGCAGGTCGGGTGATTCCGACCTTCGATAGCCCGGGTAGCTTCTTCTTTTCTTTACAGAAGTCAATCGACTACCCGGCCCTTCCATGAAATCTCAGGCCGCTCCCTGGCAGCGGCCCGTCGCTAACGGGGCGGCTTGCCGATTTCCTCGGCAACCGACCAGGCGACATAGTCCACGCGCTGTTCGCGCAGGCCGGAAATGTTGATGCGTCCGTCGCCCGGCATATAGATGTGCTTGTCTTTGCGCAGCCGCTCGACACCTGCCGGCGTCAGATCCAGCATCGAGAACATGCCGCGTTGAGCGACGATCTGCGAAAAGTCCCGACCCCGGCATGCAAGCGTCAATGCCTCGCTCAGCGCCTTGCGCAGAGTGCCGATGCGCTCGCGCATCTTCGCGAGCTCGCGACGCCATTGAGTCGCCAGCTTTGCATCTTCGAGAATGCGAGAGACGATGGCGGCGCCGTGATCGGGAGGCATCGAATAGATGCCACGAGCGATCTTCCCGAGATTGGCCGCAGCAGCATCCGCATGCTGACGCGTCTGGCCAATGACGATCAATGCACCGACGCGCTCTCGATACAAACCAAAATTCTTCGAGCACGAGACGGCGATCAGCACTTCAGGCAGCTTCTCGGCGAGCAGTCGTGCGCCGTACGCATCCTCATCCAATCCATCGCCCAAGCCTTGATACGCAAGATCGACGAACGGCACCAGGCCGCGCTGGCTCAACAAATCTGCGAGCTGCTGCCACTGCTGCTGAGAAAGATCCGCACCGGTCGGGTTGTGACATGCGCCATGAACCAACACGACTGTGCCCGCAGGCAGCGCGTCGATCGAGCTCGCCATGCGATCGAACTGCACCGCGCCGGTCGCTTTGTCGTAGTACGGATAACGTTGCAGTTGCAGGCCGGCGCTCGAAAGCAGCGGCACGTGATTCGCCCACGTGGGATCGCTCACCATGATCGGCGTCTGGGGGTTCGCCCGGTGAATGAGCTCGGCACCGATGCGCAACGCGCCGCAGCCGCCAGGCGCTTGAATGGTTCGCACGCGATCGTCCCGAAGCGCGGCATGTTTCGCACCGAGCACCAGCGTCGCGATGGCTTCGTTGAAACGTTCGTTGCCGGTCGGGCCGAGATAGGTTTTGGAATCCTGCTCAGTGACCAGCCGCTGCTCCGCCGCTTTCACCGCTTCCAATACTGTCGTCAGGCCGCGCTCATCGCGGTACACGCCGACGCCCAGATCCACTTTGTCCGGCGAAGGATCGTTACGAAAGGCGGCGATCAGGCCAAGGATCGGATCCTCGGGCGGCACATCGAGCGTCTGAAACATCGAACTCTCTCCAGTGAAGCGCAAATCGAAAGCGCATCAGCATAGGGCAGTTGCGCCCACAGAATGCTGCAAAGTGGCCGCGCCCGACGGCACTCATTAGAGAAAACCACCAATCCAAGTCGTCGTACCAGTGCCCGTCGCACTGGGTTCTCCAGTTGCGCGAATTTGCCGTGATTTGACTCTTTTTGAAAAACCTCCCCTTGCGCTCCCGAAAAAACCCCGTAAAGTTGTCATACAACATAGGCCTCTTCGGGTGATCGAATCATTTTCGATCATTCACAATCATCGGCGCGAATGCGTGGGGCGTGACGGTGTTGCTTAAGCAGGCCTGTGCACGGTGGCTGCTACCGGTGTCACGGAAACGATCAGTAACGTCAGTTGGGGGATTGATCATGCGCACGCATTCGCAACGCGGCCTGCTTCGTTGGGCCGTTCGCTCGGCGATCGTTCACTCGGCCGCGGCCGTCGCCATTGCCAGCTCCGTGTCGCCGGCGCTCGCCGAAGACGCCGCGCCGGGCCAGGCTCAAGCGAGCGGCTCGGACAAGCTGGAAGAAATCGTGGTCACCGGCTTTCGCGAGAGCCTGAATCTCGCGCTCGACAAGAAGCGTGAAGAGATCGGCGCCGTCGACGCCATCATGGCCGAAGACATCGCCGACTTTCCGGACCTGAACCTGGCCGAAGCCCTGCAGCGCATTCCCGGCGTCACCATCAATCGCGAAAGCGGCCAGGGCCGCACGATCACAGTTCGCGGCCTCGGCGGCGACTTCACACGCACCAACATCAACGGTATGGAAACGGTCGCGGGCTCGACCGGCAATCGCGGCCGCGGCTTCGACTTCAACGTGTTCGCGTCCGAGCTGTTTCAAAGCATCGTGGTGCGCAAAACCCAAACCGCGGATCTGGATGAAGGCTCGCTCGGCGCCACCGTCGATTTGCAGACTGCGCGTCCGTTCGATTTCCAAGGCTTTCGCACTGCCCTCTCCGGCCAGGCGAGCTACAACGATGTGACTGAAGATACCAATCCGCGCGCCGCCGGCCTCGTCAGCTGGTCGAACGACAACCGCACGTTCGGTGCTCTGTTCTCGGCGGCGTACAGCGAACGAAATCCGTTCGACGAAGGTTTCGGCACGACGCGCTGGGGCGATAACGGCCAGGCCGTGATCGATCGCACTCCCGGCAGTACTGCGCGACCGACCGGCAACTTCGGCGGTTGCACGCCCTGTACATCCGCTGCAGAGCTCAACGCGGTGAATGAAGCATTTCATCCGCGCATTCCGCGTTACGCCGAAAGTTTGCTGGATCAGAAACGTTACGGCCTGACCGGCGCGCTGCAGTGGGCACCAGCGGAGTCGACGCTCATCAACTTCGACGCGCTGTATGCGTACTACAGCAGCCAGACCGAGAACGCGAACGCGGGCTCGATTTCTTTCAGCCGCACCAACGCCACCGGCATCAATGAAACCATCGTGCGCGACTACGCGCTGGACGGCGCCAATCTCGTTTATGGCGTGTTCGACAACGTAGATCTGCGTTCGGAGAACGGCTTCGAGCGTCACATCACCAAGTATCACCAGTTCACTTTGAGCGGCTCGCACGAATTCAGCGATACGCTCCGGCTCAACGCGTTGCTCGGCACCAGCAAGAACGACCTGCAGACGCCGTACAACTTCTCGTTTGCTTATGACGCGCTCAACGTCGACGGCTACACGTATGACTTCCGCAATGGCCACGACCGCATGCCGTACCTGGTTCATGGCATCGACATGACCAATCCGGCGCTGTGGACGCTGACCGAAGCGCGTCGTCGCGAAAGCTCCATCGTCAACAGCTACGACACCGGCAAGTTCGCGCTGGAATATGACCTCACCGACCGCGTGACCCTCAAAGGCGGCGCGCTGCTGAAAAAATTCGCAGTCGATATGAAGGACTTCTCTTCCGGCGGCGTGCTGCCCGCGAGCGCGCAGCTCGTGGGCGTCGGCAACATCGCACGTTCGCTGCCGGTCGGCCGCGATCTGGATATTCCCGCCGGCTCGGACCGCAACTACATCGTGCCGGATGTCTGGAAATCTGCCGACTACGTGGGCCTGTTCACCAATCCTGCGTACGCATTGACGGTTTCCACCGGCGATACGCGAACTGTGAGCGAAGACGATGCCAGCGCGTTCATGGCGGTGGACTTCGAATATGACGTGTTCGACATGCCGCTGCGTGGCACGACCGGCGTGCGCTACGCGCAAACGGATGTGACTTCCAAAGGCATCTTGAATCGCACCGGGGTGGGCAATCAGCTGGTGAAGGTCGACAACGACTACACCGACACCCTGCCTTCGATCAACCTGGTGCTGGAGCCGAGTCACGACTTCCTGGTGCGCCTCGCGGCCGCGAAAGTCATGGCACGTCCCGCGCTCGGCGATTTGACTCCCGGCGGCACTGTCAACGTCGGCTCGCGCACTGTGAGCTTCGGCAATCCGTTGCTCAACCCATTCCGCGCGACCAACTTCGACCTGGGCGCCGAGTATTACTTTACGGACGAAGCGCTGGTCGGCCTCGGCTTGTTCTATAAAGACATCAAGTCGTTCAGCGTTCGTGAAACACGCGGCCTGCCCTTCACCGACACAGGCCTGCCGGTCGCGCTGCTCAATGGCCTGGATCCGGCCACTTCGTTCGAAGTCACGCGCAACATCAATGGCGAAGGCGGCTGGATTCGCGGCCTGGAGTTTCAGTATCAGCAGCCGTTTACGTTCCTGCCGGGCGCCTTCAGCAACTTCGGCTTCATCGGCAACTACACATACATCGAGTCGGCGGTGAAGTACGCGAACGGCGACTCGGTCCGCAAGGATCTGCTGAACCTCTCGCGCAACACCTACAACCTGACTGTTTATTACGAGACCGAAAAGTTCAGCGCACGTATTTCGTCGGCGTACCGCGGCAAGTACCTTACCGCCTACCCGGGCGGCAACGGCACGACTGAGGAAGGCGTGAATGATTCGAACAATATCGATGCGTCCGCGTCCTATAACATCACCGACAAGTTCACGGTCTCGCTGGAAGGCATCAACTTGACCGACGAATACACCGACGCTTACGTCGACAGCGACAACCTGGTCTCGCGTTATCGCCATACGGGTCGCGAGATTCTGCTCGGCGTGCGCTACACGTATTGAGGTTGAAGAATGCTCCAGATCGCTCGACGGCAGGTGGGCTGGCTGGCGGCGCTGGTTTCGGGCGTCTCGATCGTCGGCGGCTGCGGCACTCCCGCCGCAGCCCCCGAGCGAGCGTCCGATCCAGCGACGATCGCGAAGAAATATTTCAGCGACTGGCCGCAAGGAACCGATCCAGCGCAAGTCGGCCGGCGCATCGCGAACAACTTCGTTGCCCGCGGCTTCGACTTCCAGGTCAATTCGTTTCATCGTTGGATCATTTATCCGGAAGTTTGCGCCTGGTACGGCGCGCTGCAAGTGGCTGAGCTCACCTCGGATGAGCGCCTGACTCAGCAGCTCGTCGGCAAGTTCGATCAATTCCTCACGCCCGAAGGCGCGCGACGGCTCAGCCCTCGCGCGCACGTCGACTACCGCATCACCGGCGTCGTGCCGCTGGAAATCTATCGGATCAACCGCAATCCGAGTTATCTCACGCTCGGCCGCGACTTCGCAGACAAACAATGGGAGAACACCACGCCCGACGGCATCAGCGTCGAAGCGCGCTACTGGGCCGACGATCTTTATATGCTGCCGGTGCTACAGGTTCAGGCTTATCGCGCGACTCAGGATCCGAAATATCTGGATCGCGTGGCGCTGACGATGGTCGCGTACCTGAACAAGCTGCAACAGCCGAACGGTTTGTTTCTTCACAGCCCCGACTCACCTTTCTATTGGGGCCGCGGCAACGGCTGGGTCGCCGCCGGCATGGCGGAAGTGCTTTCGGTGCTGCCGCCTGAGCATCCGCGTTACGCTCGCATAATGCAGAGCTATCGACTCATGATGGCCGGGCTGCTGAAGTATCAAAACCCGGACGGGCTGTGGCTGCAGCTCATCGATCAGCCGGATTTCTGGCCGGAAACCTCGGGCAGCGCAATGTTTGCGTTCGCTATGGTCGAGGGCGTGAAGCGCGGCTGGCTGGATGCGAAAAGTTACGGGCCGGCGGCTCGCAAGGCCTGGCTCGGGCTGGTGACCTACGTCGATTCGGCAGCGAACATTGGCGAGACCGTCGTGGGCACGAACAAAGCCTCC
>CAMLEO010000371.1 GCA_946478975.1 uncultured Steroidobacter sp. | reverse complement strand
ATCCGGTCGTGGAACGTTTCATCGATCAGCCGTTCGTGCCCAACGATCTGTCGCTCAACAACAGCCGGCGCATGCTGGTGATCACTGGCCCGAACATGGGCGGTAAGTCGACTTTCATGCGCCAGACGGCGCTGATCGTGATTCTGGCGCGCATGGGAAGTTATGTTCCCGCCCGCTCCGCGCGCATCGGGCCGGTCGATCGTGTGTTCACTCGCATCGGTGCATCCGATGACCTCGCCGGCGGACGTTCGACGTTCATGGTCGAGATGACCGAGGCAGCGAATATCTTGAACAACGCCACGGCCAACAGCCTGGTGCTGATGGATGAAATCGGCCGCGGTACCAGCACGTACGACGGTTTGTCACTCGCGTGGGCGTGCGCGAATCACATTGGCCGCAACGTGCGGGCGTTCACGTTGTTTGCAACTCACTACTTCGAGCTCACATCGCTCGCGACGGATCTCGACAGCTGCGCCAACGTGCATCTGGACGCGACCGAGCACGGCGAGAAGCTGATCTTCCTTCACACCGTCAAAGACGGCCCCGCCAATCAAAGCTACGGCCTGCAAGTCGCCGCCCTCGCCGGCGTTCCGCCCAAAGTGATCTCCGCCGCTCGAAAATATCTCCACGAGCTGGAGCGCCGCTCCGCGGCGGCTCAGGGAGTGAAGCCTCAGCAGGAGTTGTTGCTCGAATTCCCCGAGGAAGAGGAAGTCGTCGAGCACGAAGCCGTCGCCGCCCTCAACAGCATCGATCCAGATTCGATGACGCCCCGTGAGGCGCTGGATGCGTTGTATCGATTGAAGAAGCTGGCCGCCGGATGAGAGGTCACTCACGAGCGGCGGAACGCGCCAGACCGTAAGAAGAAAGCGGCCTGCTCCGCCACCTCCGTCGAAAACAACATCCCGGTATGTGAGATCGACAGGATGATGTGATCTTTGGTGCCGGGGAGATAGGTTTCCTCGACCAGCACAGTGCCATCGTGATCGCCGGGCAGGGTGGCGAACAGTCGGCCCAAGCCGAGCGTTGCGGAGCCGGCGATCACGCCGACATCGCGATGGCCCTGGTACTCACGCGGCGAGTGTTCGATGCATTCAGCATTGATCGCCGCGCCGAGAATAGCTTTTCCAAACGGCACAACGCGCGCCACTCCCTGCGCCGCGCGCGATCCTTGCGATGGCGTGCCGAGTAGCACGACTCGCCCTGGAGGCAAATCGTCGGTGATCTCCAGCGCTCGCAGAATCACCAAGCCGCCGAGGCTATGACCAACGAAGTGCAGCTCACCCGCATTCTGCTTGCGCGCAAATTCCAAGAGCCCACGCACGTGATCGCTCATCCCGCCGGAGATCGAAGGATAGGAATAAGAGACAACGCGGCAATTGCTGGCGGACTCCAGCCGGCGCTGGAGCAGCTTCATCTGGAAGCCGGACATCCACAAGCCGTGGACCAGCACAATTGTGGCGGGCGGGGTCGCCGAGTTGGAAGCGCTGTTCAAACCGTTGCCCAAACCATTGCCCCGGGGAGCGGGGGCAGCTATGGTCGCAGCGTGCGCTCGCCGGGCGCAACACGAACACACGATGAATCCTTCGGGGGAGCGATTGATGCGAACCATTTCCTCGCGGCTGGCCAGCGCCTTGCTGGCGCTCACGTGCTCAATAGGCGCGCAGGCCGCGGACGCACCGTTGAAGCAGGTGCCCCAAAGCGAGTGGATTCAAATGTTCAATGGCCGCGACCTGACCGGCTGGACGCCGAAGATCAGCAAGCACGACCTCGGTGAAAATTTTGCCGATACATTCCGGGTCAAGGACGGCCTGCTGCAGGTTCGTTACGACAAATATCCCGGCGCGTTCGACAATCAGTTCGGTCACCTCTTCTATAAAACACCGTATTCCTACTACCGCCTGGTGGTCGAATATCGCTTCGTCGGCGAGCAGGCCAAAGGGGGCCCCGGTGCCTGGGCCCTGCGCAACAGCGGCGCGATGCTCCACTCACAAGACCCGCGCACCATGACGCGCGATCAGGATTTCCCGATCTCCATCGAAGGCCAGCTCCTCGGCGGCAACAGCGACGGCAAGCCCCGGCCGACGTTGAATGTCTGCACGCCGGGCACGGAGATCGTGGTCGACGGCAGCATCTACCCGGAACATTGTTTGAGCTCGACCTCCAAGACGTTCGACGGCGAGCAATGGGTGCGGGCGGAGTTCCTGGTGCTCGGCTCGGGCCAGATCACCCACTACGTCAACGGCGAAAAAGTGCTCGAATACGCCCTGCCGCAGTTCGGCGGCGGCGTGGTGCATAACCACGATCCCAAAGCGCAGCCGGTCGGCAAATTGCTCGAAGGCGGCTACATTTCGCTCCAGAGCGAATCGCATCCGATCGATTTCCGCAAAGTGGAGCTGCTGAACCTGGCCGGCTGCATGGATCCCAAAGCTTCGACCTATCGCGATTACTACGTGAAATCCGACCCGGCCGCGTGTAAATATGCCGGGGCGGCGTCCGCTCCCTAACTCCCTTTGCAAGTGTCCACTCGTATGTCCAAACCCTTACGCGCGGCTGTTGTTGGAACCGGTTTCATCGGCCGGGTTCATGTACGTTGTGCACGGCTGGCCGGCGCGGAAGTCGTCGGCGTCGTGGCCTCCACGCCGGAGCGCTCGGCGGAAGCGGCGAAGTCGATGCAAGTCCCTCGCAGCTTCGCTTCGGGGCTCGAAGCGGCACGCGACAAAGACGTGGATGTGATTCACATCTGCACGCCCAACTCCTATCACATGGAAGTTGCACAAGCGGCGCTCGAAGCCGGCAAGCACGTGATTTGTGAGAAGCCACTTGCGACCTCGCTCAAAGATGCGGTCACGCTGACCGAACTGGCCAAGCGCAAAGGCCTGGTCGGGACAGTGCCGTTCGTCAATCGCTTTCATCCGATGGTGCGCGAAGCGCGAGCACGCGTGCAGAGCGCAGAGACGGGCAAGCTCTATTTGATTCAGGGCTCGTACTTGCAGGATTGGTTGATGCAAGCGGGCGATACGAACTGGCGCGTCGATGCGTCCGCCGGCGGTGCGTCGCGTGCGTTCGCCGACATCGGCTCGCATCTGTGCGACCTGCTGGAGTGGATCACTGGCGAACGTTTCACTTCGTTGATTGCAACACTGGGCACACCGATTGCCGAGCGCTCTGCGGCCGCGAGCCGAGTCGCGTTCCAAGCCAGCGGCGAGGTCAAAGACACCAAGCCCGTGTCCACCGAAGACGTTGCCTGCCTGATTCTGCGCACCGATCGCGGCACGCTCGCATCGCTCACCGTCAGCCAGGTGTCCGCCGGCCGCAAGAATCGCCTGTGGTTCGAGATCGACGGCGCAAAACAAAGCGCGATCTTCGATCTGGAAAGCCCCGAGCAGCTGTGGATCGGCAAGCGCGAAGGCATGACGCTGTTCGTGCGCGATCCTTCGCAGGGCTCGCCGGAGCATCGTCGCCTCGCCGTTCTGCCCGCCGGTCACGCGCAGGGCTGGGGCGATTCGTTCGAAGCATTCGTCCGCGATTCCTATGCAGCCATGCGCGGCGAAAGTCATGAAGGCCTGCCGACCTTCGCCGACGGCGCGCGCTCGATGAGCATCGTCGAGGCGGTGCTGCATTCTTCGGCCTCGAATCAATGGACCGCGATCGCTTAATACTTGACAAAACGTTTGTACCAGGAGAGCTCATGAGCATCACGCGTCGCTCCTTTCTCGAATGCAGCTCGCTCGCCATGATGGCGGCTATGAGCGGCAAAACAGTTGCTGCCGGCGCTGGCGCCGGCACTGGCCCGCTGGGCACGCCCATCGGCCTGCAGCTGTACACGGTGCGCGAGGAAGCAAACAAAGACCTGCTCGGCACGCTGAAGGCGCTGCAGAGCATCGGCTATCGCGAAGTCGAAACCGCCGGGTTCTACGGCAAGTCCGGCAAGGAGCTGCGCAAGCTGTTCGCCGATCACGGCATGACGGCGCCTTCGGCCCACAGCAGCATGAGCGACATCCAGAAGAACATGCAGCAGTTGGTCGAGGGTGCGGCGGATGTCGGCGCCAAATTCTTCGTCTGTGCGTTCCCGGCGCTGCCGCCCGGTGCGTCGGTGCCCAACAGCACTGCCCTTGCGAGCGCCATCACGCTCGACCACTGGAAATGGAATGCCGAGCAGCTGAACAAGCTGGGCGAAGTGGCGAAGAAGGCCGGGCTGCAGGCCGCTTATCACAATCACAACATGGAATTCCGCAACTACAACGGCACGGTCGCATACGACGAGCTGTTGAAGCTGACGGATCCGTCATTGGTGAAGTTCGAGCTCGACCTCGCGTGGGTGGTCACCGCCGGCGCCGATCCGGTGGCATACCTAAAGAAATATGCGGATCGCATTTCACTGCTGCACGTGAAGGACGTGCGCAAGGATGCGGTCACGACGTCGACCGAAGTGAAGTCACAAACCACGGAAGTCGGCCGCGGCAAGATGGATTGGACGCGCATTTTCGGCGCCTGCGATCCGAAACAGATCAAACATTACTTTGTCGAGCAGGAAAACTTCACCGGCTCGACGCTGGACGCGGTGCGCGCCAGCTTCGAGTACCTGAGCACGCTCAAAGCGTAAGTCACGAGGAGACCTTCATGTCGATGGAATCCAAACACATGGCCGTGTGGGCTGCAGTCGTCGCCGCTTGTGCGATCTCGACCGCCAGCGCCGCCGACGGCGCCGATGCGAAATGGAAGCCGCTGTTCAACGGCCGCAATCTCGACGGCTGGCAGCACGTCGGCCCCGGCGAAGTCGTGATCGAGAACGGCACGCTCAAGACCACCGGCGGCATGGGCCTGCTGTGGTACACCGGCGAGAAATTCGGCAACTCGGTGATCAAGGTCGTGTATCGCACCTCGAACGAGGCAGCCAATTCCGGCGTGTTCATTCGCATCCCGGAACAACCGACCGAGCCGTGGATGCCCGTGAACAAGGGCTACGAAGTGCAGATCTGCGACAAGGAAGACGACTGGCATCGCACCGGCGTGCTGTACTCGTTCACCAAGACGTTGGCGCAGCCCAAGGTCGGCGAATGGAACACCATGGAAATCACGATCCGGGACGACCGCACCACCGTCACCGTGAACGGCACCAAGGTCACCGACTACAAGGAAGGCGATCCGGTGCCGGAAAAGAAACAGAAATACGAGCCCGATCGCGGCAAGCGCGCGCCGAGCGGTTACATCGGCCTGCAGAACCACAGCGACAAGGACGTCGTGTACTTCAAAGAAGTGAGCGTCGCCAGGCTCGGCAAATGATCCCGCCGGCGCTGCCGTTTGACAGGCAGCGCCGGTTTCTGCAAACCTTCGCGATGTAACCCGTTACAGAATCCAACTCGAAGCAGTCGAACCGCGCGGCGCACCGGTTACTGGGGGGCTTTTGAATCCGATCACCATTCGGCTCAGCGTCATGATGTTCCTCCAGTTCTTCATCTGGGGAGGATGGTTCGTCACGCTGGGAACCTTCCTCGGCTCCGCGTTCTCGGCCTCCGGCGGCGAGATCGGCCAGGCCTTCTCCACGCAGAGCTGGGGCGCGATCATCGCTCCATTCATCATCGGCCTGGTCGCGGACCGCTTCTTCAATGCGGAGCGCATCCTGGGCGTGCTCCACCTCGTCGGCGCAGTGCTCATGTACCTGATGTACAGCTCCGGCAGCTTCTCGGCGTTCTATCCCTACGTGCTCGGCTACATGATCATTTACATGCCGACGCTGGCGCTGGTGAATTCCGTGTCGTTCCGTCAGCTGACCGACCCGGCCGCGCAGTTCGGCAAGATCCGCGTGTGGGGCACGATCGGCTGGATCGTCGCGGGCCTGCTCATCAGCGCAATCGGTTGGGATGCACAGCAGGCTGTCGCAGCGGGCGCGCTGCGTAACACGTTCCTGATGTGCAGCGTCACTTCGCTCGTACTCG
>CAMLEO010000370.1 GCA_946478975.1 uncultured Steroidobacter sp. | reverse complement strand
TTTATCTGGTGCTGATCATGGAGGTGAATCACATCCTGATCGCGCTGATGGCGATATCGGCGGCCATTGGCGGCGCGGCCTGCCTGATACGCGGAGAAGCGAATGCGCAGTAGTTGGTGGCTGTTGCTATTGTCCTGGTCATTGTTCTGGTCGGGCGTCGCCTCCGCGGACGGCATGAAGTTATTGCATTCCGAGCGCTCCTTGTATCGTGAAGTGCTCGTGTACGAGACGGGCAGCGTGCGCTGTATGTGCTTTACGCGCTTTTGTCGCATCGGCCGGCAGACCTGCCAGGACGTGAAGCATCCCGATCACATCGTGATGAACTATCCGCAGATGATGCTGAGCGCGCTGTTCGTGAAGCCCGAGCCGCGTTCGGTGCTCATCATCGGCCTGGGCGGCGGCACGATTCCGCGAGCGTTGCAGGAAGTGATTCCGGATGCGCGCATCGATGTGGTCGAAATCGATCCGGCGGTCGTGAACGTCGCGCGCCAATATTTCGATCTGGGCGAGAGCAGCAAGTTGAATGTGATCGAAGCCGACGGCCGCGTGCACGTGAAGCGCGCGTTACGCGGCGAGCAGCGTTATGACTTGATCATGCTCGATGCGTTCGATCACGAATACATTCCCGAGCATCTGCTGACCCAGGAATTCATCAAGGAAGTGAAGTCGCTGCTGGCGCCGGGCGGCGTGCTCGCGGCCAACACGTTTTCGTCCAGCCGGCTGTACGATCACGAGTCGACCACGTACGCCTCGGTGTTTCCGCAATTCTTCAATCTCAAGCGCGAGAATCGCGTGATCATCGCGAGCAACGGGCCGTTGCCCGACGATGCGCAGCTGCGAGCCAACAGCGAGAAGTTCGAGAGAGCGTTCGATACATTCGGCTTCAGCGCGAGCAAGATGCTTCCCTTGTTCTCGCGCAAGCAGGACTGGCAGCGCAATGCGCGAGTTCTGACCGATCAGTATTCGCCGGCGAACCTGCTGAACCTCGGTCAGAACTGATTTAATGACTCGGGGTCGGGCATCGAAGCCACGACCCTGATTCAATCGCGGCGGGCGAGCAGACCGATCAGCAGTGCGACACCGGCGACGGCGCCGATCACCGACCAGGAATGGTCGCGAACATACGTATTCGTATAGCGCGCGTAGCGACGCATCTTACGTTGCAGGCGCTGGCCATAAAGATGATCCATCGCCTGGGACACGGTTTGCTGCGCCCGGGTTCGGGCTTCCTGCACGCGATCGTTGGTAACGTCGGCGGTCGCGCGCAGCAGCTCTTCGGCATCCCGGGCGACGTTACGGAGATCTTTGCGCAGGTTTCGGATGGGGGAGTGCAAAGCGCCGTTTCGCATGGGTGACCTCCTGACTCGACATGGGCTGTGGACGTCTAATTTAACCATTCGAGCCCCTTGTATGTTCCCTGCGCTCTTTCCTAAGCTCGCGCATGGCCACAAAAACCAAGACTGCAGCCAAGCGCAAGCGAGCGCCCGCCCGGCGCAAAACACCTAAAAAGGCAGCGCCGCGCACCCGCGGAGTGTTGGCCAACGAATGTCGCTTGGAAGAGTTACCGAGTGAGGCCGCCGAAGCCGCACAGCGCATTCAGGACGAAGGCGGATTGTTGATCGCCAGCTACTGCGAGCCGCTCGGCCGGCAGCCGCTGCTGCTTGCGGCGCTGCCCATCGACAAAATCGAGCCGACGCCGTTTCAGCGCGACCTGTCCGATGCGCATCACAAGAAACTGTCCGGCGTCATCGATCGCACCGGCTTGTTTCTGGATCCGGTGATCGCGATCACCGCGCCCGAGGAAGGGTTCTGGACCCCCAACGGCCGCCACCGGCTGGAAGCGATGCGCCGCCTTGGTGCGAAATCCATCATTGCGCTGGTGGTGCCGAAACGTGAGATCGCCTGGCAGATCCTGGCGCTCAACACCGAGAAAGCCCACAACCTGAAGGAGCGCTCGCTCGAAGTCATCCGCATTTACAAAGGGCTGATCGACGAAGATCCGCGCCGGCCGGAAAAAGAGTTCGCGTTCTACCTGGAGGAGGCGTCGCTGGTGACGCTCGGATTGTGTTACGAGCGCAAAGGCAATTTCGCCGGCGGCGCGTATCACCCGATCCTGCGGCGGCTGCAGGAGTTCTCGGAAGATTCGTTGCAAAAATCGCTCACCCGGCACGAGAAGGTGGCCGAGCAGATCTTCGAGCTCGACGAGCGCGTGATCCAGATCATCGATAAGTTGAAAGAGCGCGGCCTGGTGTCGCCTTACTTGCGCGCGTTCGTGGTGGCGAGGGTGAATCCCTTGCGCTGGATCAAAGACGAGCCGCCGCCGCTGTCCGAAGTGCTCAAGACCATGAAAGAGCGGCTGGCGAAATTCAACGTCGACAAGGTCAATCAGCAGGACCTGGCCAAGACCGGCGGCGCACCGGACACGGAGTGATGCTACGGGTCCGGCACGAATTCGTTCGGAAACGGATTTGGGCGGCGGTCGGCATATTTGCGCGGCTCGGGAATCACACCGCGCGCGAGCAGGTTGCTGGCCGAGTCGTAATAGATGACGATCGTTTCTTCCGGCGTGCTCGACGCGCGCTCGAAATCCACATATTCGACCGGCGATGATTCCCGGTGGCCGTGCCCGGTGCCGAGCTTTTCGCGTGCACTGGCTCCGGCCTCATCGCGTGCCTGCGGGGCCGACGGAGCGGTGGCAGCTCGTTCGTCGAGGTAGTAAGGGCGCCGCTGCCGCTCTCGAAACAAAGCGACGCCGATGACGCCGACGTTCTCCGGCCGGCCAGTACGCGCGGCATACGATTTGGACAAGCGCGTGAAATAGAACGTGGCGACTTCGTCCATGCTCTTGCGCCAGCCGTCGATTTGCACGCCGTCCCAGGGCGAGAGCACGTAGCCGGACTGGCCGGTTTGTGCCGTTTCGCCGTTGATGACATTCACGCCATCGACGCTGGTGACGGCGAGCACGCGTTCGCTCGAACGGTTGCGCAGGCGGATCTCATATTGGTGCCCTGGCTCCCCGGCGACGTACAGCCGCCCCTGGTGCTCGTGGATGGGCAGCGTTTGACGATCGGTCCGGTCGTAAATCTCCACGCCCGCAAGCCTGCCCGGCGAGTCGAAATCGGCGTGCGCGCCGGCAAGGAGGGGCAGCAGAAGAGCGGCAAAAAGCGCCTGGCGCATGTCAGCTCCGCGTGAGGAAAGGCTGACAGTTGTAACGAGCGCAGCTCGCCGAACGGGTCAAGCGCGGCGTTCAGGAAGTTTGTGCCTTTGGCCTGCGGTTCGAACCAAGATGGGGAATGGCGACGGCCGTGCTTGCCCTGGCGCGGCCGGCCCGCTATGTTCGCGCCTCCAAAGATGAGGCAACTGATTGCATGGCAATGAATTTCCTGGACTTCGAGCAGCCGATCGCCGAATTGGAGGCAAAGATCGACGAGCTGAAGTTCGTCTCCAATGACGCCGAGGTCAACATCGGCGAGGAAATCGCTCGCCTGCGGGCCAAGAGCCGCGCCTTGACCACGAGCATCTTTTCCAACTTGAGCCAGTGGCAGATCGCGCAGCTCGCGCGCCATCCGCAGCGGCCTTATACGCTCGATTACATCAGTTCCATCTTCACGGATTTCCAGGAGCTGCACGGCGACCGCATGTATGCGGACGATCACGCCATCGTCGGCGGCGTCGCGCGTCTGGATGGCCGGCCGATCATGATCATCGGTCAGCAGAAGGGGCGCGACACCAAGGAGCGCGTGCGTCGCAATTACGGCATGCCCAAGCCGGAAGGCTATCGCAAGGCGCTGCGCCTGATGCGCCTGGCCGAACGTTTCCAGCTGCCGCTGATCACCTTCATCGATACCTCCGGCGCTTATCCCGGCGTCGGCGCCGAGGAGCGCGGTCAGAGCGAAGCCATCGCCCGCAACTTGTTCGAGATGGCGACTCTGGAAGTGCCCATCATCAGCGTCGTGATCGGCGAAGGCGGCTCGGGCGGCGCGCTGGCGATCGGCGTCGGCGACCGGCTGCTGATGCTCCAGTACAGCATCTATTCGGTGATTTCGCCGGAAGGCTGCGCCGGCATTCTGTGGCGAAGCGCCGATAAGAAAGATCTCGCGGCCGAAGCGATGGGCGTGAGCGCCGAGCGCATCGCCAAGCTCGGTGTGGTCGACGAGGTGCTGAAGGAGCCGCTCGGCGGCGCGCATCGCGATCCGCAGATGATGTCCGATACCTTGAAAGAAGCGCTGCTGCGTCATCTCAACGAGCTGCAGTCCCGGCCGCTGGATCAGCTGATGACCTCGCGCGAGCAGCGGCTGCGCGGCTACGGTGTTTATAGCGCCGGATAGCAATGCCAGAATGGGCGGGCGTGTTTTCACCGTCCGCACTTCAGCAGCAGCTCGACCGCCTGGCGTTGCCGCCCGACGCGGCGGTCTGCGTCGCTTTCAGCGGCGGTCTCGATTCCACCGGGTTGTTGCATGCCATGGCTCGGCTGCAGGGTTATCGACTGCGCGCAGTTCACATCGACCACGGATTGCACGCCGACTCGTCCTCCTGGCGAGCGCATTGTGAGCAGCAGGCTCGCTCGCTGCAGGTCGAGCTGATCTCACAAACCGTCCGAGTCGAAAACATCGCCGAGGTCGGATTGGAAGCTGCGGCCCGGGCCGCACGCTATGAAGCGCTGAGCCGGGTTTTGCGTGAAGGCGAATATTTGCTCAGCGCCCATCACGCCGACGATCAACTCGAAACGCTGTTGCTTGCGTTGATGCGCGGCGCCGGATTGCCGGGCCTGAGCGCGATGCCGGCGATTCAGCCGTTTGCAAAAGGCTGGCTCGCCCGACCGTTGCTGGCATTCACGCGGGCGCAGCTCGAGCAGTGGGCGAGGGCGGAGCAACTGACGTGGCTGTCCGATCCTTCCAACGACAATCTCTCGCTGGATCGAAATTTCCTGCGGCAGAAAATCGTCGCACCGCTGCGCGAGCGATGGCCCTCCGCCGCGCACACGGCGACTCGATCGACCGAACATTTGCAGGCGGCGAGCCGGGCGCTCGATCAGCTTGCGGCGCTCGATGCTGACGGCGCGATCGTCGGCGAGTGCCTGGACGTCGAGCGCTTGCGTGCGCTCGATCCAGAGCGACGCCGCAATCTATTGCGCTACTGGATCCGGCAGCGCGGAGCGCGAGCGCCGTCCACTCGCAAACTCGCATCCATCGACCACGACATGCTGGCCGCAAGCGCGGATCGCATTCCGTGCCTGGGCTGGGACGGTTGGGAGCTTCGGCGTCATCGCGATTTGCTTTATTGCGAGCCGCGCCTGCCGCAGATCGATCTCGATCAGCGGCTGCAATGGCAGCTGTCAAATCCGCTCACGCTGCCGTCGGGATTGGGCGAGCTGCGAGTCGTCAGCTGCGCGTCGGGCGGTTTGAGCGCCGCTAAGGTCGGCGAAGAGCTGGAAGTTCGCTTCCGCACCGGCGGCGAATCGTTGCAGCCCGCCGGCGATGAGCATCACCGCAAGCTGAAGAAACTGTTGCAGGCGGCGGCGATCCTGCCTTGGTGGCGGGATCGACTACCGCTGATTTACGCGCGCGGCCAGCTGCTTGCTGTCGGCGATTTGTGGATCGAGTCTGAATTCGTGGCGCAAGAGGGCGAGCCTGCGTGCGCCATCGTTTGGGAGCAGCGCCCGCGCATCTATGCGCGGTGCGTCCATTGAGATACACTGCGCTCCCGTCGTGATTCCAGTGATGCGCCCACCCTCCCGAGGTGCGTCACCGCTCCAGATCCCACCTTTCTCTTGCGACGGTGCTTAAGATGACGCGTTTTATTTGTGTAACCGGCGGTGTCGTTTCCTCGCTGGGTAAAGGCATTGCCGCAGCGTCCCTGGGCGCCATCCTCGAATCCCGCGGCCTCAAAGTCAGCATGGTGAAGCTGGATCCGTACATCAACGTCGATCCGGGCACCATGAGCCCGTTCCAGCAC
>CAMLEO010000369.1 GCA_946478975.1 uncultured Steroidobacter sp. | reverse complement strand
AACCTGGATCAGGAAACATCCATCACGACCGACCTGTCGTTGCGCCACACCGGTGACAATGTGCGCTGGACGCTCAGCGCGTATTACAACGACTACAGCGATTACATCTACGCGAACCCGACCGGCGAGCTCGCGGATGACTTACCGGTGTTCCAGTACTTGCAGGGCGGCGCAAAGTTTCACGGCTTCGAAGCTGAGATCAACGTGCCGTTGATCGATGACAACGGCCAGCACCTGGAGCTGCGCCTCGCTTCCGATTACGTGCGCGCGAAGCTCGACAGCGGCGAAGATCTCCCGCAGATCCCTCCTCTGCGCTTCGGCGGCGGCCTGCACTACGACCGCGACGCATGGCACCTCGGAGTGCAAGCGTTCTATTACAACAAGCAGGACAAGATTGCGAATAACGAGCTGCCGACCGATGGCTTCACGCTCGCTGAAGCAGATGCGAGTTATCGGCTGCCCGTGGGGTCTTCGAGCGTGTTTCTATTCCTCAAAGGAACCAACTTGCTCGATGAGGATGCGAGACAACACGCTTCGCCGCTAAAAGACATCGCCCCGCTGCCCGGGCGGTCCTGGCATCTTGGGGCGAGAGCGGAGTTCTAAGAAGTTATGCAAGGAATGCCTCGCCGCCAGCTCCACAGTCGGCGGCGAGGCGATGACTTACGCGGCGCGAGCCATCGGCTGCTGATAGTCGGTGCTGTGACCGCTGCTCGAGTATGAGGGGGCGGCGTAAGCCGCCTGCCCGCCAAGCCGGAAGAACGACACCAGCTCCTGCAACCGCTGCGCCTGCTGCTGCATCGACTTGGCAGCCGCAGCTGACTCTTCGACCAGCGCGGCGTTCTGCTGAGTCGCGGTGTCCATGTTGGTAATCGCGTGATTGATCTGATCGATGCCGATCGACTGCTCCGACGTGGCCGCGGCAATCTCAGCAACGATGTTCGTGACTTTCACGACGCCGTTGACGATATCCGACAGCGATTTGCCGGAGTCGCCGACCAGCTGCGAGCCCGTGCTCACCTTGCTCACCGAATCGCTGATCAGCTCTTTGATCTCACGTGCCGCGCTGGCACTGCGCTGAGCGAGGTTGCGCACCTCACCGGCAACGACGGCGAAGCCACGACCCTGCTCGCCGGCACGCGCCGCTTCAACGGCCGCATTGAGCGCCAGCAAATTCGTCTGGAACGCGATCTCGTCGATGACACCGATGATGTCTTCGATGCGCTTGCTCGAACTCGTGATCTCACCCATCGCACCGACCGCGCGCTGCACGGCCACGCCGCCGTGATTCGCCTGCGACCGGGTGCTCTCGGCGATCTGATTCGCGTGCTTGGCGTTGTCCGCGTTTTGTTTCACCGTCGCGGTCATCTCTTCGATGCTGGCGGCAGTTTCTTCCAGCGCCGCAGCCTGTTCCTGCGTGCGCTGGCTCAAATCATCACTACCCTGCGACAGCTGCTGAGCGGCGCGATCGACTTCGGAAGCGCTGAAGCTCACCTGAGTCATGGTTTCGCACAGCTTCGAATCCATTTCTTTCAACGAACGCAGCAGCGAGGAGATCTCGTCGTTGCCGTCGATCGCGACCTGGTTGCCCAGCTCGCCGCGGCTCACGCGCATTGCCAGCTCTTCCGCACGTGCCAGGCCATTAGAAATATGACGCGTCAGCAGCCAGGCGAACCAGATCGCCACGGCGAGCGCGAGCACGAAACAGCCCAACATCACGTTACGATCTCGATTCAATTCTTGCTGCGCCTCGGCGATCATCACCTCGGCCGCTTCCATCCGGGCCTGCGCGAGCTTTTCGGTGGTCTGGTCCATGCGATCGATGACCGGCTCGATCTGGCCGACGCGCACCTTGCCGGCGCCTTCGTAATCGCCGGCGAGCAGCGACTCGATTTCTTTCTTGCCGGCGTCGACGATCGCGCCCCGCTGCGATTTCACTTCATCGAGCAGTCGACGCTCTGCGTCGGTGAGCGGATATTTGCTGAACAGCTCGGTCAGGTCGTTGATGCGGCCCCGGTTCTCTTTGACCTTGGCGTAGTTCTCCTGCGTGAACGAGGGGTCCTTGTGCACGTAGGCTTCCAGGCGATACTGCTGACTCTGCAGCGAACGCTGATAAATCTCGTTGATCTGGGTGATCGGCACCAGGTTCTCGGCATGCAGCTGCTGCATGCGTTTCGCGCTGTCGCCGAAGGCGCTCAGGGCGACGGCGCAGACCAGCACCATCGCGGTGCCTAGTACGCCCAGGTTGATATACATCCGGGCCTTGATCGTAAATGCGGACATGACTTTCGCTTTGCTGGTTGAAACGCCCCCGATATGCCGGCCCTGGCGCGAATCATGGGGATACGTCTGCTCTATCGGCATCGCGGCCCCAGGATGCAGTCAGTGGTTCCCCTTTCAGGGAACGCCTGATGCCGCGGCGATGGTCTAAGATGCGCACCTATGAGCACCCGCCGGTCCATCGACGCTCTGCTCGAACGTGAGCAGCGTCGCTTCATCGACGAACATCCAGAAGCCGTGGGCCGACACGGCGTCGCACGAGCGCATTGGTTGAATGGCGTGCCGATGCAATGGATGACCGACTGGCAATTGCCCGCCCCGCTGATCGTGCGCGAGGCCTCCGGCGCGACGCTGATCGACGTGGATGGTCGCGAATACGCCGACTTCTGCCTCGGCGACACCGGCGCGATGTTTGGCCACTCGCCGCCTGCCATCGCAGCGGCACTGAGCCAGCAAGCGACTCGTGGCCTGACGTGCATGCTCCCGTCCGAACACACGTTACGCGCCGGCGAATTACTCTCGGCCCGCTTCGGCCTGCCCTGTTGGCAAATCACACAGTCCGCGACAGATGCCAACCGCGCCGTGCTTCGCTGGGCGCGAGCGCTGACCGGCCGTCGTCACATTCTGGTGTTCGACGGTTGTTATCACGGCTCGCTCGAAGACACGCTGGTCCGGCTCGATGGCGATCGGGTCGTCACCCGCCCAGGGCAGATCGGCCAGGTCGCGGACTTTGCCTCGCATGCTCGCGTCGTCGAGTTCAACGATCTGCCCGCTCTCGAAGCCGCGCTCGCTGATGGGCAAGTCGCGTGCGTGCTGGCCGAACCGGTGATGACGAACGCCGGCATGGTGCTGTCACAGGCGGACTTCTGGCAGCGAGCCCGCGAGCTGTGCTCCCGTTACCAAACATTGCTTGCGATCGACGAGACGCATACGTTGAGCAGCGGGCCGCAAGGTCACGCCCATCGCATCGGGCTCGCGCCGGATTTTCTGATCGTCGGCAAAGCGATTGCGGGCGGGGTGCCGACCGCGGTTTATGGCTTCACCGCCGAGCTCGCGCAGCGGATGGAACATCTGCTCGCGACCAAACCCGCCGGCCATTCCGGAATGGGCACGACGTTGGCCGCGAACGCACTCGCGACCGCGGCCTTGGTCGCCAGTCTCGAAAGCGTCATGACTGACGCTGCCTATGAGCATATGTTGCAACTCTCGGCCACGCTCGTCGAAGGACTGAAACAACAGATCGCCCGGCGCGCCCTGCCCTGGCATGTCACAAAGGTTGGTGCCCGGAGCGAACTAATATTCACCGCACAGCCGCCGCGAACGGCCAGAGAGTCACTAGCCGCGTCCAACCCTGAGCTGGAGCGCCTGCTGCATTTGTATCTGCTCAATCGCGGCGTGCTGGTCACGCCGTTTCACAACATGATGCTGGTGAGCCCAGCCACCAGCCGCGCGCAAGTGGATCTGCTGCTGGCCGGCTTTGCCGGATTCATCGACGAACTATCATGACCGACGCCAACGAAGCACGCGCGTTCCTGGATGCGAATCCGGACGTTGAAGCCATCGAGCTGTTGATCACCGATCCCGGCGGCGTGGCCCGCGGCAAATTGATTGCACGCGAAGAACTGCTGCCGTTGTTCACCGATGGCCGCTGTGTCGCAGGCTCCATCCTCGGGCTCGACGTCACCGGCGAAGATGTCGAAGCAACGGGCCTCGTATGGTCTGTAGGTGATGCGGACCGATTGTGCCGGCCCGTACCGGGAACACTGGTGCGTGCCCCCTGGATGTCACGTCCCGGCGCGCAAGTGCTCATGACGATGTATGAAATGGACGGCCAGCCGTGCTTCGCCGATCCTCGTCACGCGCTCGCACGCTCGGTGGAACGTTTGCAACGACTCGGCCTGCGTCCGGTCATGGCAGCAGAAATTGAGTTCTACCTGGTGGCGAAGGACGCCACGGGCCAGCTGATGCCTGCGCCAGGGCTGCTTTCGCAACGCTCGCCGCAGCGACTGGATTCATATGGACTCGGCAAGCTGCACGACATGGCGCCGTTGTTCGATGAAATCTACAGCGCCGCCCGAGCGCAGGGGCTGCCGCTGCGAACATTGATGTCCGAATACGCACCGGGCCAATACGAAATCACATTGCTCCATCGCAACGATGCTCTGCGAGCCATCGACGATGCGATCCTGTTCAAACGCCTGATTCGCGCCACGGCGCTACGTCACGGCTTGACCGCCTGCTTCATGGCAAAGCCGTTCGCCGATCGCGCCGGCAGCGGCATGCACGTGCACGTGAGCCTGCAGGACGAGAGCGGCAACAACGCGTTTGCCGCCGACGATCCGGCCGGCACCCCGCTGCTGCGACAGGCGATCGGCGGGCTGCAGAAAACCATGGCCGAGAGCATGCTGATCTTTGCGCCGAACGCGAATTCCTATCGACGCTTCCGTCACCAGAGCTATGCGCCGGTGGCGCCGACTTGGGGAATCAACAATCGTTCGGTGAGCCTGCGCGTGCCGGCTGGCGCGCCCGCCAGCCGGCATGTCGAGCATCGGGTCAGCGGTGCCGATGCAAATCCGTACCTGGTTGCTGCAACCGTTCTGGCAGGTGTTTACGAAGGGATGGTCGGCAGGCTCGATCCCGGCCCGCCGGTCACCGGCAACGGTTACGAAAGCGGGATCGCGGCGACCCTGCCTCGCGACTGGCGGGGCGCAATCGCGGCGGCCGAGGCTTCGTCATTCCTGCGCGAAGCCTTGGGCGAAGCGTTTGTGCGCAGCTTTATTGCCATCAAGTCCCAGGAATGGGAAAAGTTCAACGCGCAGGTATCTACGATCGACTACGACTGGTATCTCGATAACGTATAAACTCCCCCGATGCGATTCGACCTCACCGATCTCAAGCTGTTTTTGCACGTGGTTGAAGCCGGCAGCATCACCGCCGGCGCCGAGCGCATGCATCTCGCCGTGGCCGCCGCCAGCACCCGGATTCGCAACATGGAAATCGAATTGGGCACGCCGCTGCTCAATCGCGAACGCCAGGGTGTGCAGCCGACGCCGGCAGGCCGCACGCTGGTTCATCATGCTCGCCAGATGCTGTTGCAGGCCGAGCGTATGCGTGCCGAACTGGGCGAATATGCCGACGGCTTGAAAGGTCACGTGCGGCTGCAATCGAACACCAACGCACTCAGCGAATTCCTGCCCGAGCCGCTCGGCCAGTTCCTCACCTCGCATCCGCAGGTGAACATCGATCTGGAAGAGCGCTTGAGCGATGAAATCGTCGCTGCCGTTGCCGACGGCAAGGCCGACATCGGCATCGTTGCCGGCACCGAAGACATCACCGGCCTGGAAGTGTTTCCATTCCGCACCGATCGTTTCGTGCTCGTGACATCACCCGAGCATCGGCTCGCCTCGTCCACCAAGCTGGCCTTCGCGGACACGCTGGACAACGACTTCGTCGGCACCGACCGCGCCAGCTCGCTGCAACGGTTTCTGTCCGAAAAAGCCGAGCGCACCGGCCGGCGCATGAAACTGCGAGTGCAGCACGATGTCTCGGATCAGCTGGCCGACCTCCGACCCGCCGGGCTCGCGCGTGCGCACGACCTCATGGCCGGTCTCCGACAGCCAGGAGGCGAGCAGGTCCGACTGCGTGGTCTTGCCCGAGCCGTCACCGCCCTCGAGCGTGATCCACGCGCCGCG
>CAMLEO010000368.1 GCA_946478975.1 uncultured Steroidobacter sp. | reverse complement strand
GCCTGGCCCGTTGGGTCCACTTTCAGCCTTCGCGGTGTTGACGTCGAACAGCAGCGACAATCGGTCTGTCACTGCCCACGCGGCATTGAAGCCCGCCGACTTCAACTCGTCCTTGGTTTCGCGCCACTGCTGAGACCAGGCGATATCTTTCGGTGCGCTCAATGTCTCCTGCAGGAAGTTGACCGCCACCACGCCGCCGTGCGGGTCGCCAAACCCGACTTGTGCAAACGGCCGGTTGAACCAGTTGCCTTGCGAGGTTCGCTGTTCCTGCTGCTCGTTCGACGCATACAAACCATCGAGGGTCAGCGTCAGGTTGTCGAGCGGACGAAACTGCAGGGTCAATTGACCGTTGATGCGAGTACGCTCCGCCTCCGAGAACGGCAGATCGCTGTTGTTTGGAAAGATCACCAGCGGATTGCCGCCCGGCACGTTGGTGAACTGCGTGGCCTCGTTTTCGGGCGTCGCCGGGTTGTCGGCGCGCACCAGACCCGTGTTCGGATCGAGGAAACTATTCAAAGGGACGACATTCCAGCCCTGGCTCGAGCCGCCCACCTCCGCGCTGTCGTGCTTCTGATAACTGCCGAACATCGAAACACCGAAATTCTCGTTGGCGTTCCGCCAGCTCCACAGCCCGGAAGCCTCGGGCGTGACTTTATCGCCGGTCTTTTCCACGCTGGTGTCGTACACGGCCTTGGCGCCAAACGAGGCCTGCGCCGGGCTCTCCAGCGGACGCATGGTCTTGATGTTGATCGTGGCGCCGATGCCGCCGGAGGCAACCGCAGCTCGCGATGTTTTGTAGACCTCGATGCCCGTCACGCCCTCGGAAGCGAGGTTGGACATATCGAAGGCGCGGCTGGTGAACGTGCCGAAATCGCCGTCACCACCCGAGCCAACGACCACCACGTCGGCAGTCGGCATGGCGCGGCCGTTCAACGTGACCATGTTGAAGCCCGGACCGAAGCCGCGGGCCGTGATGCGCGATCCTTCGCCGTTCACGCGATCGATCGAGACACCGGAAATGCGTTGCAAAGATTCGGCGAGATTGGTATCGGGAAATTTGCCGATATCTTCCGCATTGATGGCATCGACGACGCCGATGGCGTCGCGCTTGATGTCCATCGAGGCCTTCAGGCTGCTGCGGATGCCGGTAACGACCACTTCTTCGAGATTCTGCTCCGACTGTTCCTGAGCGAAGGCGGGATTGATGAGGACTGCACCGCCCACGATCGTGGAGAGTGTCTTCGAAGTTGCCCGGAATTGCTTTGAACGGCGACCCATCCGTTGTGCCCTCCGTGACTGCATCAGATCTTCGTTATTTGACGCAGCGATTTTTAATATCCGATGCAAGCGCGAGCATACGGCTCGGTCTGCTCACGCCGCCCCGGTCATCCCCATTTTGTGAGTGCGCGTGTCGGGCTTCTGCGAGTCACAACCCGATTGACAGCGCTGCCAAGATAGCCATCGATTCTCTTTAAATCAAGTTGTTTTACTAATTCGAGCGCTGGCTGACAACGTGGTACAGCGACGCATATAAATACTAATATATCTGCCGTTCGTTATTTCATGGGTCGCAGCCAAGAAGGCTGCAGGCTCCAGGTTTGCAGGAATATCTGTTTTGCGTCGTCATAGGAATCGAAGCATGCTGAATGCGCCTGTTAGATACATTTGCGCAATTGTCCTGACTGCCTCGGCTGCAGCGGCCAGTGCGGCCAGTCCTTGTTCCGCGCTCCAGAAGTTTTCGATCGCGGGCCAGCGTGTCGTCATCAAGCAAACCCAAGAGGTGCCCGCCAGCGCCCCCGGCGTCGCGCCCAACGTGCCGGCGCACTGTCGCGTCGAAGGCGTCATCGACGAACGCACCGGTCGCGACGGCAAACCGTATGGCATCGGCTTCGCGGTTGCGCTCCCGCCGAACTGGAACGGGCGCTTTTTGTTTCAAGGCGGCGGCGGTCTCAACGGCAGCGTGCGGCCGCCGCTGGGCGCAACGTTTTCAGGCGATCATTCGGCGCTCGAACGCGGTTTCGCGGTAGCAAGCACCGACTCCGGACACGTCGGCACGGGAGGATTCGACGCGACTTTCCTGCGCGACCAGCAGGCCACGCTGGACTTTCTGTATCAGGCCATCCCGGCCGTCACCGTGGTCGCGAAGCAGATCATTGCAGAACACTATGGCAGGCCGAATGATCGCGCGTACTTCGTCGGCTGCTCCACCGGCGGCCGCGAAGCCATGATCATGTCACAGCGATTTCCCGACTACTTCGACGGCATCGTCGCGGGCGCACCGGCGATGCGCACCAGCCTTTCCAACTTGGGATTGCGACATGCAGCGGCGGCGCTCAATGCCATTGCACCCCGGGACGCCGACGGAAAACCGCTGACGCGTGCAGCGTTGAGCGACGCCGACCGCCAGCTCATCATGGACAACGTCATGAAAACCTGCGATGCCCTAGACGGCAACAGTGACGGCCTGATCTTCGCGCCTCACCATTGTAACTTCGACCCGGGCACGCTCCAGTGCCCGGCGGGCAAGACCGAAGGCTGTCTCACATCCGGCCAGGTGAACGCCGTGCGCACTGTCATGCAGGGTCCGCGTACAGCGTCCGGGCGGCAGGTCTATCCAGGCTATTACTACGATACCGGCATCGCGGCTTCAAAAGGTCTGGCCGGCGTGCTGGTCGGTCCGGCCATTCCCGAAGGCACGCCCGTGGCCACGACCATGGATGTCGACGCTGCGTGGGCCGACGCAATGTCGGCACGTGCGATGGCCGGTGATTCCAACGCATGGACCAATCTCAGCACCTTCCGCGGACACGGCGGCAAGCTGATCTTCACGCACGGCGTCAGCGACCCGTGGTTCTCAGCGCAGGACACCGTACAGTACTACGAACGGCTCGGCGTCGATAACGATGAAGTGCCGCTGGATCAATGGAGCCGGTTGTTTCTGATCCCGGGCATGGGTCACTGCGGCGGCGGCGATCGCACGCTCGAACGTTTTGATTTGCTCGACGCCATCGTCGAATGGGTGGAGCACGGCCGCGCGCCCGATCGAGTGATTGCAAACGTCACATCCAGCCCGGGCGAAAGCCGCCCGCTGTGCCCCTACCCGGCCTACGCACAATACGCTGGCAAAGGCGACAGTCGCGATGCTGCCAACTACGTTTGCAAACGTTGATCGCGGCAGAAGAGATCAGCTAGTGCTTGAATGTGATCGGCTGTCCCGTTACCCCCTGTCGATCAATAGCCGCGGGACCGATCGATGACGTCGATGAGCGGCTCGCCGCGCTCATGCCGGCGAATGTTTGCTAACAGAATGGGCGCGGCAGTTTCGGGCTGAGTCATGCTCGCGACGTGAGGTGTCAGGAACACTCGCGGATGGATCCAGAATGGATGTTCACGTGGCAGCGGCTCCGGATCGGTCACATCGAGAATCGCACGGGACAGCCGGCCTGAATTCAGCGCCTCCAGCAGATCCGCATCGACCAGGTGCTGGCCCCGGCCGACATTGATCACGGCGGCTCCGGCCGGCAGTGCCGAGAAAACGTTACGATTCAGCACGCCCCGCGTCGCCGGCGTCAGCGGCAGCAGGCAAATCAAAACAGCGCATTCTTCGAGAAACAGCGGCAGCTGATCGTTGCCCGCAAAACACTCCACGCCGACCATAGAACGCAACGAGCGATTCCAACCTCGCAGCCGGAAGCCGTATGTTGCCAGCCTCTCCAGCACGGCGCGTCCGAGCGATCCCATACCCATGACCCCGACCGTGCGCGCCGACGCGGACGGCACTTCGATGGGATTCCAGGCGCGTGCTGCCTGCGCCGACACGTAATCGAACAAGTCGCGATGCAGAGCGAGCACGGCGAGACTCACATATTCGACCATGCCGTTGATGATGCCCGGCTCGACCATCCTGACCACCGGGATGTGCGCCGGCACCGCAGAGAAATCGATGTGATCGATGCCGGCACCAGACGAGAACAATACTTTCAATCGCGGCAACCCAGCGAGGAACCCTGGCGGCACCTGCCAGGCGATCACGTAATCGACCTCACGGAGATCGCCGGCATCGGGCCACACGCGGAAGTCGAGATCGGGAGCATGCTCAGCAAAATACTTTGCCCAAGCGGCGGCCCGCGGCGCGTCCGATCGATACAAAATGCTCATGGAAGCACTACCAGCCTCCGACCCAGCCGTCGAAGAGTCCTTCGGGCAGCGTCTCCTGGTCGGCGCCGCGAAGAAAATCGAAGTCACAACCTCGGTGCGCCTGTTCGATGTGCTGCTCGTAGAGCTTGCGGTAGCCACGCTCGTGCGTGCGTGCCGGCGGTCGCCAGGCTTGCCGACGACGATCGAGTTCGGCCGCTTCGACGCAAAGATCCAAACGTCGGGCGTGAACGTCGAGCTCGATGATGTCGCCATTGCGCACGAGCGCGAGTGGACCGCCGATCGCGGCCTCCGGCGAAACATGCAACAAGGCAGCGCCATACGCGGTGCCGCTCATTCGCGCATCGGAGATGCGGAGCATGTCGCGAACGCCTCGTTCGAGCAGCTTTCGGGGCAACGGCAGCATGCCCCACTCCGGCATCGCTGCACCCACCGGCCCTGCATTACGCAGGATGAGCACGCTGTTCTCGTCGATGCCGAGTGCGGGATCATCGATCCGGTCGGCAATCGTTTGCACGTCCTCGAACACAACCGCCGGCCCGCGGTGACGAAACAATTTGGGATCGGCGGCGCACGCTTTCATCACTGCGCCGTCGGGCGCGAGATTGCCTTTCACCACGACCAGCGTTTCGCCGGGCTTGACCGGTTGCTCCAGCGGTCGAATGACATCGGGGTCGAGAATCTCGGCGGTCTCGATGATCTCGCCGATGGTGCGCCCGTCGACGGTACGCGCGTCCAGGTGCAGCAGCGGTTTGAGTCTCTTGAGCAACGCCGGCACACCACCGGCGCTCATCAGCTTTTCTGTCAGATGCTCGCCAGCGGGCTGAACGTTCGCGATCAGCGGCACGCGACGGGCGATTTCGTCGAAGCGATCCAGCGTCAACGGCACTCCGACGCGGCCCGCGAGCGCCAGCAGATGAATGATCACATTGGTCGAGCCGCCCACCGCACACAGCAACGTGATCGCGTTGTCGAACGCCCGCTGATCGAGAATCTCCTCGGCTCGCGGACCTCCTCGTGACGCCAGCTGCACACTGCGGCGACCGACTTCGCGTGCGATTTGATTGCGCCGCCGGTCGATCGCCGGCACCAGGCTGCTGCCCGGCAGAGCCACCCCCAGCGCCTCGCAAATGGCCGACATCGAAGAGGCCGTGCCCATCTCGGCACAGTGTCCCGGCGTTCCCATGATGTTACGTTCGAACGCGGCGAACTCGCCTTTGGAAACCGTTCCGGCGCGAAGCTGATCGACCAGTCGCCACACGCCGGTGGCATTCGCCAGCTGACCGCCGCCCAGCGAACGCGGCGTCGCCGGACCGCTCGCGAGGAAGATGCAGGGAATCCTGGCGCTCGCCGCGCCCATCAACAACGCCGGCTGTGTCTTGTCACAACCACCGAGCAGCACCACCGCATCGAACGGATAGGAGCGAATGCATTCCTCTGCTTCCATGGACAGCAGATTTCGAAATGGAAACGACGTCGGCTTGATGATGTTCTCGCTCAGCGACAGCAGCGGCGCTTCGAATGGAATGCCGCCGGCTTCGAGGATCCCAGTCCTCACCTCCTCGGCGAGCGCGCGCAGATTGAGATTGCAGGGATTGATATCGGACCAGGTGTTGAGGATCCCAACCACCGGGCGTCCCATCAAATCCTCGCGGCTCCATCCGGCCGCCGCCAGTGTCGAGCGGTGCACGAATCCGGGCAGGTCGTCCTTACGGAACCAGCGCGCGCTGCGCAGCGGCCTCGCGCGAGTCGTTTCGTCGTCGCCCATGCGATCACCTGATCGCGTCCCTGGACGTGGTGTACGAGCCGTGAGTGTTAGTTTAGTTTGGGCT
>CAMLEO010000367.1 GCA_946478975.1 uncultured Steroidobacter sp. | reverse complement strand
AAGTCAGTGGCGCGAATATTTGGCGAGGCTCGCGGGCTCAAGCAGCCCCGCGAAAGATCAACCGCCGAGCTTGGCCTTCAGTTTCGCGCTGGCGCTGGCCATGTCGGTACGGCCCTGCGCTTTCTGCTTGAGCAACGCCATGGCCTTGCCCATTTCCTTGTTGGAAGCGGCGCCGGACTCGGCGATCGACTGCTCGATCAGCGCGTCGAGTTCGGCATCGCTCAGCTGCTGCGGCATATAGACCTGCAGCAGGTCGATTTCCTTCTGTTCCTTGGCGACCAGGTCCTCGCGACCGCCGCTCTGGAACTGCGCAATGGATTCCTTGCGCATCTTGATCATCTTTTCGATGACGGCCAGCACCTGGGTGTCGTCGAGCTGAATGCGCTCGTCGACTTCGCGCTGCTTGATGGCCGAAGTGATCATGCGGATGGTGCCGAGACGCTCCGTTTCCTTGGCGCGCATGGCGGCCTTCATGTCTTCGGTGATGCGGTCCTTGAGTGATGACATGGGCGGCTCGGGTCGGCGAAATGGAAAAGGGGGCGGTGAGTGGCTCACCGCCCCCGGAAGAACGGCTGGATCAGTACGCGCGGGCCGGGCGGGCGCCGCGGCTGCTGCCATCGCGGGTGACGCGCTTCATGTGGCGCTTCACGGCGGCGGCCTTCTTGCGCTTACGCTCCTGCGTCGGCTTTTCGTAGAATTCCCGGCGGCGCAGCTCGGTCAGGACCCCGGCCTTTTCGCAGGCGCGCTTGAAGCGCCGCAAGGCGGCATCGAAGTACTCGTTTTCTCGGACGCGAACGCTCGGCATCTCTACCTCGGTGATTTGGAACGGCCGCTCCCGTCTGTCGAATTCGGGCCGACAGCGGCAGCGCCGAAGCAGCGCTGAGGGTCGAGAACGAACTTGAGGGGGCGGTTGAGAGCGCGGCAGTTTAATGAGCTGCCGCTTGAAAAGCAAAAATCTCGTGGAAAATTCCCGTTAAAAGCGTGCAGTGGGTCTGTCCCCGGGCCTGGGAAAGCGCAAAAACGCCGCAAATCAGGGCCATGCGTTTAAGCTTCGCACCCCTTCGCCAAGGCCGCCATTGTGAAAGTCCTGGGTATCGAAACCTCCTGCGACGAGACCGCCGCCGCCGTTTATGACGGCGAGGCCGGCCTGCGGTCGCACTGCCTGTACAGCCAGGTAAAGCTGCACGCCGTGTACGGCGGCGTCGTGCCCGAGCTGGCCTCGCGCGATCACGTGAAGAAACTGCTGCCGCTGGTCCAGCAGGCGCTCGCGGAGGCGAAAGTCACACCGGATCAATTGGATGGCGTCGCCTACACCGCCGGGCCGGGATTGGTTGGGGCCTTGCTGGTCGGCGCGTCAGTGGCCCGCAGCCTGGCGTTTGCCTGGGGCAAGCCCGCGGTGGGTGTCCATCATTTAGAAGGGCATCTGCTCGCGCCGATGCTGGAGGAGACCGCGCCGGCGTTTCCGTTTCTAGCACTGCTGGTCTCCGGCGGGCACACCTTGCTGGCCGAAGTGCGCGGGTTGGGCGAGTACCAGATCATCGGGTCGTCCTTGGACGATGCGGCAGGTGAGGCTTTCGACAAGACGGCGAAGATGCTCGGCTTGCCGTACCCGGGCGGACCGGCGCTGGCGAAGCTGGCGGACAGCGGGCGGCCCAGCGGTTTCGAGTTTCCGCGCCCGATGCTGGACCGGCCGGGGTTGGACTTCAGCTTCAGCGGGCTGAAAACCGCGGTGGTGGTCGCGATTCGCGGCCGCGAGTTGGACGAGCAGACTCGCGCGGATGTGGCTTATGAGTTCCAACAAGCTGTGGTCGAGACGCTGGTCGCCAAGTGCGCGCGGGCCGCGGTTCAGACTGGGCTGAAAACGCTGGTCGTCGCCGGCGGCGTCGGCGCCAACCGCCGCCTCCGCGCGGAGCTCAAGGCGCTTGGCGAGCGCCGGGGGTTGCAGGTTTTGTATCCGCGACCGGAGTTTTGCACCGACAATGCCGCCATGATTGCCTACGCCGGCTACCGTCGGCTCGCCGCGGGCGAGCATGACGACCTCCGCATCCGTGCGACCGCGCGCTGGCCTCTCAACACGCTGCGCGGCCCCTCCGACCAACCGCAAACCGCGAACCGCTAACCGCTCATGGATAAGATCTTTCTCAGCCAGCTCAGCATCGAATGCATCGTCGGCATCTGGGACTGGGAACGGCGCGTCAAACAAACCGTCGTCATCGACGTCGAGATGGCGGCCGACATTCGCAAAGCCGCGGCAACGGACCACATCGATGACACGATCGATTACAAACGCGTCGCCAAGCGCCTGCTCGCGTTCGTCGGCGAGTCGCAGTATCAGCTGGTCGAAACGCTCACCGAGCAGATCGCGCGAGTCATCGTCACGGAGTTTGGGGTTAGCTGGGTGAAGGTGCGCCTCAACAAACGCGGCGCCATCCGGGGCGCCCGCGATGTCGGCATCGAGATCGAACGCCGGGCGGAGGACTACCCCGTTCCGCCGCCGTCGGCGCAGCCATGACCGATGTTTACGTCGCGGCCGGCAGTAATGTCGAGCCGGAGAAATATCTGGAGCGCGCGATTCGTGCGCTGGCGGCGGCGTACGGTCCGCTGACCTTGTCGCCGGCGTATAAAAATCAGGCAGTCGGGTTCACCGGCGACGATTTCATCAATCTCGTGGTGGGCTTCCGCACCGAAGACGACGTGGCTCGCGTGCGCCAGCAACTGCAAAAAATCGAAGCGGCATGCGATCGCCCGCCGGACGCGCCGAAGTGGGCGCCGCGGACCATGGACCTGGACATTCTTTTGTTTGGCGACCTGATCAGCGACGAGCCAGGCCTGAAGATCCCTCGCCCCGACCTCATCAAACGTCCGTACATGCTGAAGCCGATCGCCGATATCGCACCCGACGTGCGGCATCCAGTCTCGGGCAAGACCATGCGCGAGCTCTGGGAATCTTCCGCAGGCGACGCGCACTCGATGGTGGAAGTGTTCCTGGACAGCGGTGCGCGCTGACCGTCCGCTACCAGCCGACGCTCCGCCCGCCATCGACTGCGAGAATCTGCCCGGTGACATACGTCGCGTCCTTGGCGAAGAACAAGGCCGTGCGCACGATGTCCTCCGGCGAGCCGCTGCGTTTGAGCAAGGTCTTATCGATGATTTCTTCTTGCAGGCTGGGCGCGATGCCGTTCACGCGCACGTCGGGCGCGAGCTCGCGCGCCAGCGAACGCGTCAGCATGATCAGCCCCGCCTTGGCGGTGGAATAAACCGGATGCTCGGGCAACGGCCGCTGTGCGTGAATGTCGATCATGTTGATGATCAAGCCGCGAGCGCTTCGCAAAGCACCCGCCGCAGCCTGTGCCAGAAACAGCGGCGCGCGCAGATTGGTGCCGATCAGGTCGTCCCAATGACTGGCCGTGATCTGGCCGAGGGGCGTCGGATAAAACGTCGAGGCGTTGTTGATCAGCGCATCGAGCCGGCCGAACGCTTTGACCGTCTGCTCGACCAGCGCTGGCAGGGCGTTCAGATCGAGCAGATCGGCGCTCACCAGCAGGGCGGATCCCGGCCGCGCGCGGTTCAACTCGTCGCGCAGCTGTTCCTCTTCGGGCGACGAACGGTGAAAATGAATGCAGACGTTGGCGCCTTCGGCATGAAAGCCGCGGGCCAACGCTGCACCGATGCGCCGAGCCGCGCCGGTGATCAGCACCGAACGTCCTGCAAGAGTGTCCATACAGCTATGGTGAACGAACGGATGGTCGCTGCAAACCCGGGTGTCACGTCGAGGCCGAGCGCTTGAGCGTCGAGCTGGCGCTGCCGCCGCTGTCGCCCGACGAAGCCGCTCACAGCGAGCGGCTGGTGGAGCGCATTCGCGATGCGATCGAAGCCGCGCACGGCTGGATCAGCTTCGAGCGTTTCATGGAAATGGCGCTGTACGAGCCGGGCCTTGGTTATTACAGCGCCGGCGCGACCAAGCTCGGCGGTGCCGGCGATTTCATCACCGCCCCGGAAATTTCGCCGCTGTTCAGCCGCTGCCTCGCCAATCAATCGGTCCAGGTGCTGGAGCATCTCAACGGCGGCAGCATTCTCGAATTGGGCGCAGGCTCAGGCGTGATGGCCGTCGATGTATTGAGCGAGCTGGCGCGTCAGCAGCGCCTGCCCGAGCGTTATCTCATTCTCGAAGTCAGCGCCGATCTGCGCGAACGTCAACGCGCACTGCTGCAGGCTCGCGTTCCCGAGCTGATGTCGCGCATCGAATGGCTCGATCAGCTGCCGGAAGATTTTCGCGGCGTGTTGTTAGCAAACGAAGTGCTCGATGCGCTGCCGGTGCAGCGCTTTCGCATTCGCGGCCTGCAGGTGAATCAGCTGGGTGTGACCTGGCAGCTCGGACGGCTCGACTGGTCCGAAGTGCACGCCGATGCGGCGTTGGAAGCCCGCGTGCGCGAGATCGAATTCAATCTCGGCGAGCCGTTCCCGGACGGTTATACCTCCGAAATCAACATGCGCCTGACGCCGTGGATCGCCGGCATCGCCAGCTCGATTCGCGAAGGCGCCGCGTTCTTTATCGATTACGGATTGCCACGCCGTCAGTACTACGCCAGCAGTCGCAGCGAAGGCACGATGCTGTGTCACTTCCGCCATCGCTTTCATGACGATGCTTTGATCAACGTCGGCGTGCAGGACATCGGCGCGTGGGTCGATTTCACGTCTGTTGCCGAAGCGGCCGTCGCTGCAGGAATGAACGTCGCCGGCTACACCACGCAGGCGCATTTTCTGATCGGCAATGGCATCGAGCAGTTTCTGGCGCCGAAGGATGACGATGAGCTCGCCGCTCGACTACAGCTGGCGAGGCAGGCGATGTTGCTGACCCTGCCCGGCGAGATGGGCGAGCGTTTCAAAGTCATCGGTTTATCTAAAGGCGGCCCGGCAGCGCTGAGAGGCTTCGCGACGCGGGATCTCGCCGCATCACTTTGATGCTTCGTCCGTCCATTGCTCCTTGAAATGTTTCAAGGCGTGCACGCGCTTCTCATGCAGGCGCTTCGCAATCTCGAATCCCTGCAGGCCCGCGCGCTCTTCTTCGCTCAACACCACGCCGACCGCGGCTTCACGCGCGCCGGCTAGAAATTCCGGGTGCGGATAATCGCGCTGCTCCAGACCTTTGCGGCCGCGAGCATCTGCTTCACACGCCAGCATGAATTGTTGAAAACGCCCCGGACGCCGGAACGCATCGAGCCGTTCGAGCAGCTCCAGCAAGGTCGACGCACGCAGCTCGGTGATCTTGTGCATGTGTAAGTGAAAGCGCGAGACCAGCACGCCGAGCTGACGATACTCATTCGGAATCTTCAGTCGATCGCACATTCCTTCCACCAGCTCGACACCGCGTTCTTCATGATCGACGTGACGCGGCAATTCATGTTTCGGCGTCGTGCCTTTGCCCAGATCGTGCGTGAGCGCGGCGAATCTCACCACCGGATCGGGTGTGAGCTGGGTCGCTTGGTCGAGCACCATCATCGTGTGCAGGCCGGTGTCGATTTCCGGATGCCACTGCTCGGGCTGCGGCACGCCGTAGAGCGCGTGCAGCTCCGGAAAGATAATCGGCAGCGCATTGCCTTCGCGAAGCACTTCGAAGAACTGCCTGGGCGCCGGCATTTCCAACGCTCGTTGTGTTTCCTGCCAGACGCGTTCAGGCACCAGCGCATCGAGCTCGCCGCGCGCGGCGATCTGCCGAATCAACTCCATCGTTTCGGGCGCGACTCGAAAGCCGAGGTTCGAGAAGCGGGCGGCGAAACGGGCGATGCGCAGCACGCGAACTGGATCTTCGACGAATGCCGGCGACACGTGACGCAGCCAGCGCTCCTGCAAATCGCGCTGGCCGTGGAAAGGATCGAACAGCTCGCCCGTTTGCTCGTCGCGCGCGATCGCGTTGATCGTGAGGTCCCGGCGTTCAAGGTCCTGTTCCAACGTGACGTCGGGCGAGAACATCGTGTCGAAGCCGCGATAACCCGGGCCGGTTTTGCGTTCGGTGCGAGCGAGCGCGTATTCCTCGCTGGTTTGCGGATGCAGGAACACGGGGAAATCTTT
>CAMLEO010000366.1 GCA_946478975.1 uncultured Steroidobacter sp. | reverse complement strand
CTTCCGGCAATCTCATCGCCGTGCTGGATGCGTCCACGCTGAATCAAGATACGCGTTCGAGTCTCGCGCACACGATGGCGCTGGTCAGCTTGTCGGCGCAGGTGATCGAGCGTTGCCTGTTCCTGCAACACTACCAGCACGACGTAGTGTTTCGCTTCCACGCCCGCCCCGAGTTCGTGAATTTGCAGCACAGTGGCGCGATGGCATTGGCGCGGGACGCGACCATCATTGCAGTCGATGAAATCGGCCTGCGACTGCTGCGTGCGAAGAACCGCTCGGAGCTGATCGGCCGTCGCATCGATGAAGTATTCGAGATCAGTGCGGACGAGCTGGTGGCGCCGGCCCGCTGCACGCAAACGGCGTTGCGGCCGGTACGCGATATTTTGTTGGGCCGGAATTTCTTCCTGAGCCTGGACCAGGACACGAGCGTGATTCGCTCGTCACTGCCGGTGAGCTCGCCGTCTTCATCACAACCGGTGTTGCAAGTCGCGCCGCAGGCGAGCCGCAAGACTTCGCTCACGCTCGCTGAACTGGCCGGCGAAGATCCGCAGATGTTGCGCAACCTGCGCTGTGCGCAGCGAATTGCATCGTCGCGCGTACCGGTCATGATTCAAGGGCCGACCGGCGCCGGCAAAGAAATGTTTGCTCGCGCGATTCATTCGGCGAGCGATCGCGCATCGAAACCTTTCGTAGCGTTGAATTGCGCGGCGATTCCGGAATCGCTGATCGAGAGCGAGCTGTTCGGCTACGCCTCCGGCGCATTCACCGGCGCGCGCAAAGGCGGCATGAAAGGCAAGATCCTGCAATCCTCCGGCGGCACGTTGTTCCTGGACGAGATCGGCGACATGCAGCTGGCGTTGCAGACCCGACTGCTGCGCGTCCTGGAAGAACAGGAAGTGATGCCGCTGGGAACCGAGACGGTGTTGAAGGTCGACCTGCGCGTGATCTGCGCTTCGCATCAGGATTTGCGAGCGATGATCGCCCGCGGCGAATTCCGCGAAGACCTTTATTACCGGCTGAACGGCATCACCATCGAGCTGCCGCCGCTCGCACAGCGGACCGATAAAGAACGCTTGATTCGCGAGATTCTCGCCGCCGAATCCAGCGACGGCCGCCCGGCGGCAATTGAGATGGAAGCCTTTCAGCAGCTCTTGCATTACAGCTGGCCGGGCAACGTCCGCGAGCTGCGCAATGTGATTCGCACGGCGCTTGCGATCTGCGACGGCGGCGTCATCCGCATCGAAGATCTGCCCAGCGAGCTGCGTCGCTGCACGGCTCAGGCGGAGCCGGAGCCGATGGAACAAGACGTGCTCGAAACGCCGGCGATGCCAATCGACGATGAGCGGGCGAAGATCGAACAATGCATCCGCGACTGCATAGGAAATATGTCGCGCGTCGCTGAACAGCTCGGCATGAGTCGCAACACGCTCTATCGCCATTGCAAGCGACTCGGCATTCCTTTGCGCCATCCGCGCGTCGAGCCGTCATAAATGTGAACGACCAGGGATGGCACGATCGTAGCAAGGACGCTGCGAATGAAACGACTGGAAGTCACATCCGTTGCCGCTCTTGCTGTCGTGTCGCTGGCCCCGGCGACGGTCCATTCCGCAGAACGCGACGCTCCGCTCGAGACTGTCACAGTCATCGGCGTCGCACCGCTGACCGGTGCGTTGGTTGATCGCGACCGGGTGGCGGCGCCGGTCCAGACCGCCAGCTCTCGCGACATCGAAGGTTCCCATGCGCTCGACCTGACTTCGTTCATGAGCCGGCGCATCGGCAGCGTCTATGTGAACGACATCCAGAACAACGCCTTGCAGCCCGACATCAACTATCGCGGCTACACCGCCTCGCCGCTGCTCGGCACGCCGCAAGGGCTGTCCGTTTATCTCGATGGCATGCGATTGAATCAGCCGTTCGGCGATGTCGTCAGCTGGGATTTGATCCCGCGAGAAGCGCTGTCGGCCATGACGCTCATTCCAGGCTCGAATCCCGTGTTCGGCGCCAACACCCTCGGCGGCGCGCTGGCATTACAAACAAAGGACGGCACCGCCGATCCGGGCTACGCGCTCGCCGCCAACTACGGCTCCGATCAGCGTCGGCGCGTCGCGCTCGAAGTGGGCGGCCACGGATCGAACGGCTTGCATTGGTTTGCAACGGCCAATGAGCTGCGCGATGACGGCTGGCGGGACGCTTCTCCAACCAAGGCGAGACAGCTGTTCGCCAAAGTCGGGTGGCGCAATGAAGCCACCGACATCGCCCTCAGCGGCTCGTACGCGGATACGAATCTCACCGGCAATGGACTGCAGGACATGCAGCTGCTTCGTCACGATTACGCAAGCGTCTACACCAAGCCGGACAACACGCGTAACGAGTCGTACCTGTTCAACCTGGTGCTGACTCACAAGCTGAACGAAACGATTTCACTCTCGGCCAACGCATATCACCGCGCCATCGAGACTCGCACGTTCAACGGCGACATCAACGACGACTCGCTCGGCGAATCGTTGTATCAACCGAATGCTGAAGAGCGCGAAGCGCTCGCAGACGCTGGCTACACTGACTTTCCGACTCGGGGCGAAACGCAGGCGAATACGCCGTTTCCATCGTGGCGCTGTATCGCCAACATCCTGCTGAACGATGAGCCGAACGAGAAGTGCAACGGCCTGCTGAATCGCACGCACACGGATCAGCACGATTCTGGGGTCGCGTTGCAGGCGACGATTTCGACGCCCGTTGCCAGCTTGGACAATCAGCTCACGGTCGGCGTCTCCGGTCTGAAGAGCCGCGCCAAATTTTCGCAATCGTCACAATTCGGCTTTCTGCTCGCCGACCGCTCGATCGGCACCGTGGACGGCCCGGGCTCATTCGGTGACGGCGCTCGCATCGATCTCGAAGGTGACACTGTCACGCGCAGCGTGTACCTCACCGATACACTCGCCGTGACACCCATCGCACACCTCACCCTCTCCGGTCGTTTCGATCGCACGACCGTGGACAACGACGATCGCATCACGCCGGCCGGCGAGCCCGGCTCGCTCACTGCCAAACATCGCTTCCAACGTTTCAATCCGGCGATCGGCGTGACCATCACGCCGGGCAGATCACTGTCCGGCTACATCGGCTACAACGAAGGCAGCCGCGCCCCTTCCGCCATCGAGCTCGGCTGCGCCGACCCGGAGAATCCCTGCCGCCTGCCCAACGCCATGGCCGGCGACCCGCCGCTCGATCAAGTCGTGACCAGCACGATCGAAACCGGCTTGCGTGGCCTGCTGTCGAATCAGCTGGCCTGGAACATCGGCGTGTTCCGCGCCACCAATCGCAACGACATCATGTTCGTCGCCGACGATGCCGCCGGCTTCGGTTACTTCAAGAACTTTGGCAAAACTCGGCGGCAGGGTGTCGAGCTCGGTTTGCAACGTCAGTTCGGCCCCGTGTATGCGAGCGCCAATTACACTTTCCTCGATGCAACTTATCGCAGCGAGGAGACGGTGCTCGGCGAGGGAAACAGCAGCAACGAAGAAGGCCCCGGCTTCGAAGGCACCATCCAAGTCGAACCCGGCGATCGCATTCCTCTCACACCCAGACATCTGTTCAAAGCTTTTGTCGGCTGGGACGTCACGCAGGCCCTGACAGCAAACATCGACCTCATCAGCATCGGCAGCTCATACGCTCGTGGCAACGAAAACAACGAGCATGTTGCCGACGGCGAGTTCTATCTTGGGCCTGGAAAGACCGGCGGCTACACCGTTGTGAACTTCGGCGTCGAATATCACCCTCTGCAATCCACGCAGCTCTTCGCCCAGATCAACAACCTGTTCGATCGCAAGTACTTCACCGGCTCGCAACTCGGCCCCACCGGCTTCAACGAAGCCGGTGCGTTCGTCGCCCGGCCGTTCGATGGACCTGTGGTCGATGGCGAACGGCCGTTACTCGGCACGACGTTTGTGGCGCTCGGTGCGCCTCGGGCTTATTGGTTGGGTGTGAGGTTTTCGTTCGCTGGCGCTAGCCGCTAGAGACCGCATTGGCGGCATGGCCTCAACAACTTTCGAATTTACTGTTTCCAGCTCTCGTGGGTTGCGAACATCGTCGCCGATTCAGCGCGCACGACGCATTGGGTCGCGAATCCGGGGAACGCTCGAATCGACTCGCGGCGCCAGCAGATTCGACGACGGATCGTATGAATAGTCACCAAGTCTCGGTGTCGTCCAAAACGCTCTTTTTCATCCACGCAGCTTCGAAGTCAGATTGCGTGATCTCTTCTGCTCGGAACTGGGCGTCGGAGTTGATCTTATCGAGGCTCGGAATCGGCAGTTCACCAAGCGCCGTTTGACCAACACTCACTTCCCGGGAAGCTCGACTCGCAGAGCCGTCGCGGAAGATTTCCAACTTGCGCACTTCGTAACGATCATCATCTAGCTCGCTGAGCAGGATGACCGGCTCGTTCGGCAACGGATGTTTCCATCTCACACGAATGTACTTCATGGCCGCAGCTGCTCTAGGAACGCAGCAAGCAAGGGCGACCCATCGACATCCTGTACTGCGCCGTTTATTGCTGCCTCTGCAATCGCGGCGGCCAGATCGACCGGCGGAGCTGCTTCCTTGCTGGCACCCAGCAGGTCATGACTTTCAACCAAGCTCCAGTTGATCGATGCGCGCACGTCGGTAAGTAAGGCCTCCCACGCAGACTGCACCTCCGGTGTATTGGTGGCTTGGCTCGGCAGCCAAAATGGCTCCTTGGGAGCTTCAATTTTGGTTAGAGCGGTCCGCAAGTGCTCGACCTTGCCATCCGAGACCGCCGTGATTGCGAACACGCGATTCCACTGTTCGCCATCCCATGCGACAACTCGAAAGAAGATGCCCTTCTGATCTCGGGTTAGCAGGCCGATGCCAGCTATCGGCCCGTCGTAGTACTCATGCGCGATGATCCACGTACAAAGCGAATCAAGTTCGTTCCCACGCGGTACCTTGCTGGGGTCAGTCATGACCGGCACTCCATATACACCGATCTTAGCTTCCGCGGTTCTACTTCACCACGATGCCTGATCTTGCTTCGCCGATCAGCGCTTCAAGAACCGCGAGCGGAACATCGCCGAAGGTTTCCACATAAAACTGACCAGCAGCATCCCAAAAGAGAATCGTTGCAACACGGTCCTCTTTCCCGTCGCGTACGCGCACCAGCTCGTACCCTCCGAACCCCTTCTCTTGATCCTCTACAAAAGAGGACCTGTAGTGCGCGTCCCCGTGTGTGCGGTCCATCCGATCCCTCGTTACTACTGACTCATGCTTCCGCCTCGGCGCAGCTCAGCGACATGCGTACATCAAGGCTAATTGCAGCCCCGAAAGTTACATCTTGGAGCCGGCTGCTTGCCGCAAGCATGGCGATATCACCAGGAAGCTGTCCAACTTTGATTGGGTTTGACGGCACGGCAATCAGCTCGTACGCACCGATCTCATTTCGCGCCGTTCGATGTACGAGGCAGTTCTCCAGCGCGTTCTTCAAGGCCGTCCAAGGGGCATTGCCCGGCTTCTAGTACGGCGAGAGGGATAGGCCCCAAGCCTCCAGCGACAAAGGCGCCCACGTGACCGTCCCGGTCCAGCGCCAGCCACATGCAGTCCGTGCCATGCGGATATGACTTCTCGCTCATTGCTTCTTCCGAGAAGTGGGACAAGCGACGTGAAGAACAAGCGCGGTCCACTTTAGGTAGACCCCTTGCCTGATCGAAGGACCAGTCACTCGCGATTCCGGCGAGCACTCCTCCATCACGTGCGGCTTCGTACGCCAAGACGAATGCGGCAACGACGGCTTACGTTTACTGCTGAAAGAACACCCCGGTGCGCTTGCGAACGCTCTCGAACAAATGTCAGAACCGCCGAGTATCGGCGCATCCTTAGATTCGGTGCGCATATTTTCCTGCGTTGTGTTCGCATGCCCCCAAAGGGAATTCGGGTTTGATCGCGCACGGCACGAAGAACTCTTCCACTGCACTCACCGAACAAGACCTGCCTGAGTCCTATCACCGCAACCCGGTAAGCTCGCGGACGTGATCATCAAGTAATCGCCAGAGCGATTCAGCCGAGTCACACTCTTTATCAGAGACAATAACCTGTTGATTGCTA
>CAMLEO010000365.1 GCA_946478975.1 uncultured Steroidobacter sp. | reverse complement strand
CGTCGGGTTTGACGCGCACGCGGACGTTGTAGTCCACCACGCGCTTCAGGCCCACAAGGATCTTGCTCAACGTCGGCTCCAGAATTGGGATTGCCGCAGCCGCGGCGGCGGGCACGCTACTGGAACAGATCGCGCGAGTCAATCAAGGACAGGCGCCGCATTTTTGCGCGTTCTGCACGGGAAAAATCGGCCCCAAGCATCGAATGTGGGCCGAAGCGGAATTGGGTCACCGGTAGCAGGGTGGACGACCCGGTACACTCCGGCCCCGTTGCCAGTGGCTTTGCTAGAAACCATGCCTGACGCTCTTGCTCCGCGCCTGAAGTTTGGCGTAATCGCGCCCGCGACCAACACCATCGTGCAGCCCGAATACGACTCCATGCGTCCGCGCGGCGTGACCAATCAGATGGCCCGCGTTGTCATTCCCGACTCGCCGGTAGGAACGGAAAGCGAGTTCGCGGCGATGATGAGCCAGGTGCGCGGCTCGATCGAAGCGTCGCTCGACGCCGCCATGGCGTGCTCGCCCGGTGCGGTCGTATGCGGCATGAACGCCGAGACGTTTTGGGAAGGCGTGCTGGACGCGAATGCCGTGCAGAGCCATCTGGAATCGCGGGCCGGCGTGAAGGTCATTCTGGGAATGCAGGCCTGTATGGCGGCGATTCAGCGTTACGGCGGCATTCGGCGCATCAGCGTGATCACCCCGTACATGCCCTCCGGCGACGCGCAGGTGCGCCGTTCATTCACCGACAGCGGCTTCGAGGTCATCAACCTGCTGGGCCTGAAATGTAACAGCCCGCTGCTGATGGCCCACGAGCCGCCGGAACGCTTGCGCCGGGCGGTGCGCGAAGTCGACGACAGCAGCGTCGAATTGATCCTCCAGGTCGGCACCAACCTCGCATTCGCCGGCGTCGCCGCCGAGGCCGAGCGCTGGCTCGGCAAGCCGGTGCTGGCAGTGAACACCTGCACGTACTGGCATGCACTGCGCAGCTGCGGGATCGAGGACAAGATCGAGGGCTTCGGCTCGCTGCTCACAGAGCACTGAGCAGGGCGCACTGACCGGGGCCGCTGTGCCGGCCGCTGCGGTATGAAGCTGTACGCACTTTGCGTGGCCGGATTCTGTTATCTTCGGCCTCAATCAGTCTTCGTCAGCCAGTAGTCATTTCGTTATGCGCACCATCCGCCCCAGTGCCGGCCTCGCCAACGTGAAGTACGAAATTCGCGGCGACCTGGCACGGCGCGCCTATGAGATGGAGCGGCTCGGCTACGAGATCGTGCCGCTGAACATCGGCAATCCCGGTGTGTTCGGGTTCCGCACGCCGGAGACCATGCGCCTGGCGATGATCGAGAACCTGAAGGCGAGCGAAGCCTATTCCCATCAGAAAGGCATCTTCCCGGCGCGTGAAGCCGTAGTGATGCAGCAGCAGAGCCGTGGCGTGCGCGGCGTCAGCGCCGATGAAGTGTTCATGGGCAATGGCGTCAGCGAACTGATCGACCTGGTGCTGCGCGCTTTGTTGTCCACCGACGATGAAGTGCTGGTGCCGACGCCGGATTATCCGTTGTGGACCGCGGCGGTGAATTTGAATCGCGGCCGTGCCGTGCATTATCCGTGTCGCCCTGAAAACGGCTTCGAGCCCGATCCGCAAGAGATCGAAGCGCTCATCACCAGCCGCACGCGCGCCATCGTCGTGATCAATCCAAACAATCCGACCGGCGCCGTTTATTCACGTGCGACGCTCGAAGCCATCGCGCGCATCGCCGAGCGTCATCACCTGGTCGTGTTCTCCGACGAGATCTACGACCAGATCGTTTATGACGATGCCAGGTTCGTCCCCATGGCGACGCTCGTGCAAGGCACGTTGTGCGCGACCATGTCCGGCCTGTCGAAGGTGTATCGCGCCTGCGGTTATCGCGTCGGCTGGGTGTCGTTCTCGGGTGAGATCGAAGCGGCGCGCGAATATCTCAGCGCGCTGGACAAACTGTCGTCGCTGCGTTTGTGCAGTAACGTTCCGGGTCAATGGGCGGTGCAGACCGCGCTCGGCGGGTATCAAAGCATTCTCGAACTGACGCGTCCGGGCGGGCGTTTGTATGAATCGCGCCAGGCGATTCTCAACGGCGTCGCGAACAGCAAATATTTGCAGGTTCATGCGCCGCGCGGCGCGATCTACGCGTTCATCGGCGTGAAGGACGGCGTGCTGCCGGGCTTCGACGATCAGCGCTTCGCGATGGATCTGCTGGAACACAAACACGTGTTGCTCGCGCCCGGTACGAGCTTCAACACGCCTTACAAGACGCACTTCCGCATCACTCTTCTGCCTCGTGCCGAAGTGCTGGCCGATGTGTTCCGCCGCATGGAGGAGCTGTTGGACAGTTACGCTGCCGGCGCGGAGCCCGTGTCACGCGCGGCACCGGACCTGAAGGTCATCCGCAAATCATGAGTTAACGGGGCATTGCGGCTCCATTCTCTTCTCGATCAGGGCGTCACAGTGCTCACCGCGAGCCGTCGGCTCGCGCACGCGCTGCGGCTGGGCTATGCCCAGCATGCGCAGAGCCTGGGACAAACCGTCTGGCGCACGCCTCGGGTCATGCCTTGGTCCACCTGGCTCGGCCAGCAGTGGCTGGAATCTCGCGCGTCGAGTCCTCAGACGCATAACGCTCGGTTGCTGACCAACGCGCAGGCGCGAATCCTTTGGGATCACGTTGTCAGCGACAGTCCGTGGGGCGCTCAGCTGCTCAATCCTGCCAACGCGGCTCGCATGGCTGCACGCAGCTGGCGTCGCATGCAGGACTATCTGATTCCGCTCGCGCCGCTGAAAACCAGCGACAGCGCCGAAGCGCAGGCGCTGCACGCGTGGTGTAGCGAATTCTTGAAACGCTGCGAAAAGCTCGGCGCCATCGACGAAACGCGGCTCGCCCTGTGGGCGCACGACGCAAACTTCGTCCCGCAAGAAACATTGGCACTGGCGGGCTTCGACGCGATTCCTCCCTCGATGGCTCGACTGGTCGAGCGCTGGCAATCAGCCGGCAAGATTGCGCACATCGAAGCGGATACCAAAAGCACGTCGAGAGTGGTCGTCGTCGGTGCACGTGACGCTGACGATGAGCTGGAACTCGCGGCACGTTGGGCGCGTGCGCAAGTTGCAACGGGAAAGACCAGTGTTGCGGTCGTCGTGCCCGAATTGCAGCAGCGACGAACCGAAGTGCAACGGGTGTTCGAAGATGTATTCGCGCCCGGTCAACGCAGCATCCAAGCGGAGTCGTCGCGAGTTCCCGTCGTCATCGCCGCGCCATCGCCGCTGGGGGACTATCCGGTCGTCGACGCCGCCGGGCTGATCCTGCAGTTCGCTTTACATGACCGGCCTGCGACGCACGCGGGACGGTTGTTACGTTCGCCATTCATCGCCGGCGGCGACAGCGAAGCGGACCGCCGGGCGATGGCGGACTTTCGCTTGCGTGACGAACAGCGCGATCGCTGGGATTGGTTCGAGCTGGAGCGTTGGGCCGCAGTCACGAATTGTGAGCAGCTCACATTAATCGCACGGCACGTGGGCGAGCAGATTCGCGGCAACACCGGATCCGCGGGTGCAAGCACGTGGGCGGAACGTTTTCATGCCTGGCTGAAGGCCGCGGGCTGGCCAGGCGAGCGCACGTTGAGCAGCGTCGAACACCAGACGGTGATGAAGTTTCATTCGACGCTGGCGGAGTTCGGAACGCTCGATGCGGTGACTGCGCCGTTGTCCGCATCGGCGGCACTGTCGCGACTGCAAGAGTTGCTGAGAGAAACACCGTTCGAAGCCGAAACCCAGGCGACATCGATCACCGTCATCGATCCCGCGACGGTTGCAGGCATGACATTCGATGCGATGTGGGTCATGGGACTGGACGCGTCGCGTTTGCCCGAGCCGGTGAATCCCGATCCGCTGCTGCCCCTGGCCATGCAGCGCGCGGCGAAAGTGCCAGAGTCGTCCGCTGAAGGCGTGATGCAACAGTCACGCGCTCGTTTACAACGTTGGACGAGTAGTGCGCCGGATGTGATCTTGAGCTGGCCGCATCAGGAGGGCGAGGCGGAGTTGCAGCCGAGCCCGATGCTGTCGCCGTGGCCTACGATCAAGGGCAGCGACATTGCCGTCGCGGCCGTGCGGCCGTTGCGTCGAACGCTGTTCGATCAGCGCCCGCTGCTCGAACACATGCATGACGAAACAGCGCCACGCTTGACCGCTCGAACAGCGCGCGGTGGGGCGATGACGTTGGAACTGCAAAGCCGCTGCGCCTTCCGGGCACAGGCGCAGATTCGTTTGGGTGCCGAAGCGCTGCCGGAGGTGAGCATCGGTGTCGAGCCCATCGATCGCGGCATCATCTTGCATCGAGTGTTGGAAGAGATCTGGGGTTCGCTCGGCAGCCAGGCCGCATTGATCGCGTTGGACGAGCAAACATTGGCTGAGCGCGTGCGGGCCAGCGCCGAGCGCCATACTCTCAAGGCGTTGCAGCCGACAGTGCGATATCGCGAGCGGCTTGCAGCGTTGGAGGCTGCGAACGTTGCCAAGCAAGTGCTTCAGCTCTTGATGCTGGAGAAACAGCGGCCGGCCTTCTCTCTGCGCGTCACCGAAACTTCTGAGCCGTATGCCATCGGCGGCCTCTCGATCACGTTGCAGCCCGATCGCATCGACGAACTGGCGAACGGCGGCCAGCTGCTGATCGACTACAAACTCGGCGATTCACATTCGCCGCGACAGTGGCTCGACACGCGGCCGGGCAGGCCGATGCGCCCGCAGTTGCCTTTGTATGGTCTGGCGCACTCCGAAACATTGCGAGGCCTGGCGTTTGTCGTGCTCGCTGCCGGTGCGGTGGAATATCGGGGTTGGAGCGATGGTGGTTTCGTCGGCGACGGCGTGCTGCCTTATCCGGCTGGCGTGCGGCTGCGGCCCGGGCATCCGCCGGATTGGCCGGCGTTGTTACAACATTGGCGCACGACGCTGACTCAGTTGGCGGAAGGCTTCGTCGCGGGCAACGCGACGGTCGATCCGCTGCCGCAGGAGTGTACGCATTGTCACCTGAGCGCGCTCTGCCGCATCAACGAGCGCACCGAAGAAGACGAAGCGGAGCCGCCGGTCGATGAGTAGCGACGCCGCAGCCCGCAAGCGCGCGTTGGATCCGACGCGCTCGTTCATCGTGCAAGCGCCGGCAGGCTCGGGCAAGACCGAACTGCTGACGCAGCGTTATCTGCGTTTGCTCGCGACGGTCGAGCATCCGGAGCAGATTCTCGCGATCACATTTACACGCAAAGCCGCGGCTGAGATGCGCAATCGCATTCTGCTCGCGATCGATGCCGCAGGCGGCCCGGCGCCGGACTCTGCGCACAAACAAACGACTTGGGAATTGGCCCGCGCCGTGCGAGCGGCAGACATCCAGCGGGACTGGAAGCTCGCCGAGCACCCGTCGCGCCTGCGAATTCAAACCATCGACGCGCTGAATTCGATGCTGGCGCGTCGCTTGCCGATTCTCGCCGGCACCGGCTCCGCGTTGGAACCGGCCGAAGATCCCTGGCCGTTGTATGAAACCGCCGCGCGACGTTTGATCGAGCGGCTCGGGGAAGGCTCCGCTGTATCGGAGCGCTTGGAATCGCTGATCGTGCATCTCGGCAATCGCGCCGACTTGCTCGCGGACCTGCTGTGCGATCTGCTGGCCAAGCGCGATCAATGGCTGCACCAGATCGTGAGTGCGGGCGCGCACGAGAACTTGCGAGCCGTGCTCGAACAAACGTTACAGGGCGTGATCCGTCGTCATTTGGTTTCTCTGTGTCAGACGTTGAACGAAGCGCGCCGTCGCGAGCTTTGGGACCTCACAACGTTCGCGGCAAAGAACCTGCGCGACAGCGTTGGGCTGGCGGCTGAGAAACGGTTGCTGCTCGATGCCTGCGGTGAGTTCGATCCGCCGCCGGGTGAGGAAAGCCACCGGCTCGATGCGTGGCTCGCCCTCGCCAGCGTGTTCTTGAAGCGCGACGGCTCGTTGTATCAAACGGTCACCAAGAAGAGCGGCTTTCCCACCACGCATCCGGAAGAAAAGGCGCGGATGCTCGCGGTGCTCGGGGAGTTGAGCGAAGAAACCGATCTGCTCTGCCAACTCGTGGGCCTGCGCAATCTGCCGAGACC
>CAMLEO010000364.1 GCA_946478975.1 uncultured Steroidobacter sp. | reverse complement strand
GGCTTCCTGCCGTTGATCGCGCCCGAAGTCATCGATACATCCGCTGCCGTCGGCACGAGCTGGCGCCTGGGCGAGTGGAACATGGATTCCTCGTTGACCTATGGCCGCAACGAAATGGATTTCACCATCAAGAACACGTTGAATCGTTCGCTGGGCGTCGCGAGCAAGACCGAGTTCGACGCCGGCGGCTTCGATTACGACCAGCTGGTGATGAACATCTCTGGCGTGCGCACCGCCGAGATTGGTCTCGCGTCGCCGTTGAATATCGCGATCGGCGTGGAAGCGCGGCGAGAAACATTCAGCATCTCGGCCGGCGAGCCGGATTCGTATCGCAACGGCGGCGTGCTGTTGCCGAACGGCACACCGACGCAATCGGGCGCGCAGGTGTTCCCGGGCTTCCGGCCGGCGAACGAAGTCGATCAGGACCGCACCGCTGTCGGCGCCTACATCGACCTGGAAGCGAATGTGACCCAGCAGCTGCTGGCGTCGGTCGCCGTTCGCGGCGAAAGCTATTCCGATTTCGGCGAGAACGTCGCGGGCAAGCTGTCGCTGCGTTATGACTTCACGCCGAGCTTCGCGCTGCGCGCGTCGGTGCAGAACGGCTTCAAGGCACCGTCGTTGCAACAACAGTACTTCGCCACCACGTCGACCAACTTCATCGGTGGCGTGCCGTTCGACATCACGACCTTCCCGGTCACCGATCCGGTTGCGAAGGCGTTAGGCGCCAAGCCGCTCGATGCCGAGGAATCGTTGAACTACTCGGTGGGCGCGGTCGCGCGTATCGCCGATTTCACAATGACGGTCGATGCGTACCGGATCAACATCGACGACCGCATCGTGCTGTCCGAGAACCTCACTTCGACCGATGTGCGCAATTATTTGACCAGCCTCGGCTTCGTCGGCGTCGGCGGCGGGCGCTTCTTCATCAACGGCGTGGACACCCGCACCGAAGGTGTCGACCTGGTGATGAACTATCCGCTGTCGACTGCGGCGCTGGGCCGCTTCGACTTCACGCTGACGGGAAACTGGAACTCCACCGATGTCACACGCGTGCCGTCGACGCCGCAGCTGACGGCGCTGCCGCCGCAGGTGCTGTTCAGCCGCTTCAACGTGCTGACGTACGAGGAAGGCACGCCGAAGGATAAATACGCCGCGGCGATCAACTGGACGTTGAATCGCTTCGGCGCAACGTTGCGCGCGACCCGTTACGGCGAAGTGCTGTCGCCGGATCCGAATCCGGCGTTCGATCTGACCCTGGAGCCGAGGACGCTGATCGACCTGGAGGCGCGCATCGGCGTCACCGATCACATCAAGGTGGCGCTGGGTGCGGACAACCTCACCGACGAGTATCCGACCGAGAATCCGCCGCAGATCAACACCACCGGCACCACCTCGTTCTCGAACTACTCGCCGTTCGGTCGTTCCGGCCGCTTCATCTACGGACGCGTGAGCTACACCTTCTAGCTAACGTGTCGCGACAGCGACGGCGGCGCAGGCCATCGCGGCACCCGTGCCTCGATTGATCCGGCGAACCGCCGTCGCGCTCTTGAAGACGCGACGTGCGCGGTCGGCCAGCACCACATAAGAACCGAGCGTCAGCGGCAGCACGATCACGATCGTCGCCACGATCTCCAGGAAGCCGGCGATCGTCAGTTGCTCCAAGTGCACGACCGTCGGCAGCAGCGCCATGAAGAAAATGATGGTCTTGGGATTCGCCAAGGTCAGCGTGAGGCTGCCCAGAAACAACTGCAGCGGCTTCTGACCTCGATCGAGCGCCGCTTCGGCGGCGGTGCTGTCGACAGTCGCAACCGGCGCGGTCCACAACTTGTAGGCCAGAAACAGCAGATACGCTGCACCTACGTATTTCACCACCACAAATAATGCTTGCGCCGTCTGCGCCAGCGCTGCGAGTCCGGTGGCCGCAAATGTGAACCAAATGAGATCGCCCACCAAAAATCCGGCAATAAAGGCCGGCGCACCCCGAGTGCCACGAGCCAGCGAACGCGCGATCACCGCCGCCACACCGGGGCCGGGCGTGGCCACTGCCAGCATATAAATCGCCGCGAAAACTAACAGCCCATACAACGACATAACTCGACTCCCTCGCCCACGTCAGGCGTGCTCATCGAGAGCTTACCCACGCGCCACACCGAGCGGCAATGGCTGGCTGGTGTTGAACCACGTTGAGCAACGCTTGATACAACGCTCACCGTTCTGCTGACAGGTCAACGGCGAGCACGCATCAAATGATTGCGGGATCATGACGCGCTGGCTCTCGGATATCCGCTGGTGACGCTGTGTGTGCAGCGGAATATTCTTTTCTCACGGTGCAACGACGCACCCGAAACGAATGTGACGCGAGGTGGCGCGCGTCAGGGGGAAGACGATCATGAATACGACAGCGCTTCATTCACAGCCAAAGTGGGCTGCACGGACGGCGTTGGCAGGAACGGTTCTGGCGCTCGCAGTTTCGCTCAACGGCTGCAGCCGGAGCGAGGCCCTGCCCAAATCGGTGGTGCAATCGTTCGAGCAGGCCTTCAATGCCGACGACCTCGAAGGCTGCCTGGCCTTGTTCGACGACGAAGCCCAGATCCTGCCCGAGCGCGGGCCGGCGGTCTCCGGACGCGAAGGCATCGCCGAATATCTGAAAGATCAGATGACCCCGGTGGTGTCGTTCAACACCGAGGCCGACATGACGATGATCAGGAACGACATCGCCATCGAGCAAGGTCATTTCCGCGTGCGTGACGTACGCCGCGGCTCGGACGTGGAGGAAGGCAAGTACCTGCACGTGTGGCGCAATCGCGGCGAGGGCTGGAAGCTCTATCGCGTGATGTACAACACCGATTACGCGCCGCAGACCGAGGTCGAGATTGCGCAGGCGGCCAGCGCCGACGACGCCGGCTGAGCGGCGTCATCGACTCAACTATTGCGCCGGGCCACCGACGATGTCGGTGGCCACGTTGACGGAAGTGGTGCGCGATAACTGTTCGCCGTTATAAAACACGGCTGCCTTGATCGTTGCCACGCGCGGAACTTCGAACACGTCGGTGTAGACCTGCGACTTCGCGTTCGGCTCGCTGCCGTTCAACGTGTAACGAATCTCTCCCAGCGGCACTTGCTTCGCCAGCTCGACGGCGACTTTGCCGCCGTTTTCGCCGCGCTTGAACGCCATGGCGCGAAACGCTTCATCGCTGAAACGAACGCCCATGTGCGCATAGCGGCCGAGCATCGCGACCATGCGCGGCTGAAACTCAGCCCAACGTAAGAAGCTCGGCGCCGTCCAGCCGATTTCCGCCAGTGCCGCGGCCCGCGGGAACGTCATCGCCTCGACATCGTCTTCGTTGTCGTCGGGCGTCGTCCAAACATTGCCCTGCACGCCGATCAATCGGCTCAAGTCCTGCGCCCCGAGCGCCGCCGGCGCCGGATCGAAACGATAAACATCACCCAGGCTGAGGATATCGGTCTTCGCCGCTTCGTTGCCGGTCGCGCTTTGCGCGAGATTGAAACTCAACGTCGCATGTGACGACACGACCACTTCATAGCCGGAGGCGACGGCACCCAGCGCGCCATCGAGACCTTTGCCAGTCATGATCACCGTGTCCTGGGGCACGCCGCCTGAGAACACCGCGTCCCAACCGACGATGCGCTTTTTATATTTCTGCGTGAGCTGGCCGATGCGCTCGAAGAAATATCGCTGCACTTTCTGCTCGTTGATGATGCCGAGCTCGCGCATGCGCGCCTGCACGCTGCTCGATTGTTTCCATTGATCCTTCGACACGTCCGCCGCGCCGATGTGCACGAACTCGCTCGGAAACAGCAACGCCACGTGCGCGAACACGTCGTCGAAGAACGCGAATGTTTGTTCATCGATGTTGTACAAGGTCGGGCCCTGCTGGACCGGTGCATCCGCCGCTCGCAGCAACGGATATGCAGTGGACGCCGCCGTCGCGCCGCCAGGCATTTCGAGCCCGGGCACGACAGTCACATTGCGAGCCGCCGCATGGGTGAGCACTTCGCGAACGTCATCGGCGCTGTAAGAGCTCATGCCGCCGGTGAGCTTGGGATATTTGGGAATCTGCAGGCGCCATGCGTGATCGTCGACCAGGCGCCAATGCAACACATTCAGTTTGTGAAGCGCCATGAAATCGATGTAGCGCTTGATGAAGGCGACCGACTGATACTGACGTGCGGAATCGAGCAGCAGGCCGCGCCAGCGCAGCCGAGGCGCGTCCACGATCTTGACGCCGGGAATGCGGATCTCGCGAGTGTCAGCCGCATGCATGGTCAACAACTGCCACATGGTGACCGCGCCGTTGAACAAGCCACGAGGATCGGAGGCGGAGACCACAGCGCCTTTGGAAGACACATCGATGGTGTAGGCCTCGCCGCCGGCGCCGCCGCTCACCAATGTAAAGACAACGGCCCGTTTTGGAGCATCCTCGACCGTGCCCTGAGCGATCACGGGGCGCCAGCCGCGCGAACGCTCCACCAGATCCCCAAAATAGCGCGCGATCACGCCCACCCTCGCGTCGCCAGCGACAATGAGCTGCGTGTCGGGCTCCACGGTGAGCGCGCCGCCGGTCATTTCGAGACTGGCCGGCCATGGAATCAGCGAAATATCCGCCGCGCGGTCCGCCGCCAGAGCGCTTGCAGCCAAACACAGCCACGCCGTCAGCGCAGCCAACCCTCGACCAACCATTGTGTTTTCCTCCCTCGTCCGACGCCCTGTTGAGTGGCCAGTAGTCGTCTATTCAGGCGCGGCGAAAAATAAATCCCGTGCGCCATCCATATGCAGGAGGTATGCCCAAGCGCGGTGCCGACTACTCGGCAACAACTGCCAACAAATCTTATGAGCAGCTGCCGCGGGTCCCAGACTCTAATAGCAGCACGGAGGGGGAACAATAGATGTGCGCTGTAGCCGCAATACGGAAATTCGCGCTCGGAATCGCGCTGCTGATGTTGACTTGGTCACAAACGCTGACCGCGGCCGAGGCAGCCAACGAACATGCGGGGGAGCATCCGGGCAAGGCTTTGTATGACCAAGCCTGTGCCGCCTGTCACAACAACCCCGAGGCGAGCCGCGCGCCGGCCCTCGAAACGCTCAAGGGCATGCGCTATCAGACCCTGCTGTACGCACTGAACGAAGGCAAGATGAAAGTTCAGGCAGCAACGCTCAGTACCGCGCAAAAATCTGCAGTCATCGATTTCCTGGTCGGCAGGGAGGCAACTTCCGATGAATGGCTGGCGCCGATGATGTGCCCGGCCGAGCGCCGCAGGGTGAAACTGGACACGCCGGCGACCGTCGCCGGCTTCGGTTTCGATGTGAAAAATCACCGTCAGCTGAGCGCCGCGCAGGCCGGACTGCGCACCAGCGATATGCGGGAGCTGGAACTGGCATGGGCGCTCGGTTTTCCCAAAGCGACGGCGATGCGCTCGCAACCTGCCGTCGTGGGCACTACATTGTTCCTGCCCGTCGCCGATGCCCAACGCCTGTTCGCAATCGACATTTCAGCGAAGCCTTGCGTGCAGTGGGTTTACCAACACGAAACACCCCTGCGCACCAGCGCCGCCTTCGGCGAACTGCGAGGCGGCCGCAAGGTGATCGTGTTCGCCGATGTGGCCTCGAAGGTCCACATGCTCGATGCGAGCACCGGCCAGCTCCTTTGGATCCAGTATGTCGGGCTGTACCAGTTCTCGCTGACCACCGGCACGCCGGTGATGCACAAAGATCGTGTGTATGTGCCGATCTCACAATATGAGATCTCACTCGGTGCCAACGACAATCACGAGTGCTGCAAGACCCACGGCGCAGTCACCGCACTGGACGCCGCGACTGGAAAGAAACTTTGGACCACGCACACGATGGCAGAAGCGAAGCCGGTGCGCGATCGCGGCGACGGCAAAATGATTTACGGCCCCTCGGGCGCGCCGATCTGGAACTCGCCTGTAATCGACGCCAGGCGCGGCGTGTTGTATGTCGGCACCGGCGAAGCAACTTCGGAGCCCGCTGCGCCGACCACGGATGCGATTCTCGCAATCGATCTGAAAGACGGCCGCATTCGCTGGTCGTTCCAGGCGACCGCCAACGATATTTTTCTCACCGGCTGCTTCGGCAATTCGAAACGCTTGAACTGTCCCAAGGATTCAGTGAATCGCGATGTGGACTTCGGCGCCTCGTTGATCCTCGCGCAG
>CAMLEO010000363.1 GCA_946478975.1 uncultured Steroidobacter sp. | reverse complement strand
ATCCCTGCTGGAGCCAAGCCGCCGGTGAGAGATATCCCACCCAGCTCACCGACGCTGAAACGTTAGCTGCGCTTTGAAGGGAGTTCAGAAGGTCGGCTTTTTTTTCCTTGTCAAACCTTCTTTGCGCCGCGGAGCGGCGCGCTCAACCTTCGAGGGAAGGCTGAGCGCGCGGAGAACATCACTTCTTGATCAAGTCATCGATGGGCTTGAAGATCGCGTCGTACTTATACGCGGGGATCTCATAAACCCACCCGGTGACCTGCGCATTCACCTTGCCAGCCTCTTCCTCAACATTCGGCTTCGCCGCCTCAGGCGCAGCGGGCTTCTCAGCCGGCGGGGCGCCCTCAGCGCTGGCGGCATCAGCCTTCTTCTCGCCGTCCTTCGCAGCGGGAGCATCCTTCTTGTCGCTATCCGCAGTGGCGACCTTGAAGCGATCCGCCTGGGCGGCGTCGTAGGACGTTTTGACGGCGATGAAATGTTTGTCGTCTTTCTTCCAGCCGGTCACATCAGCAACCAATCCATCAAACGTCTTGATGACCGCCTGAGCGCTCGGCTTATCCGTCAGGGCACTGGCGTTCTGCACGTCAGTGAGCGTGAGGCCGGACAGGGCAGTGGCCACGCTGTTCGCAGCGGTAGGAGCGCTCAGCTCTTTGCCTTTGGGCAATCCATCGACTGCGAAGTCCGCATCGGCGCGGCTCTTCTTCGCCAGCGAGTAAGGCTTCGCGCCGGCGATTGTGATTTCCGCCGACTGCACGCGATCGGCTGAAACATCCATGACGTTCTTGCGCAGCCACTGATCCGGCGACGCCGAAGTATCGATGTCTTTGTTGACGAGCCAGCTCTTCGGCTCGCCGGCGCGACGCACGTAGTGCGACTGGCCGCCTTGCGCCTGCTTGCCGACGATCAGCTTCACCGGCTGCTTCAGGCCGTCGAGTTCGATCTGAATGCCGCCGGCAGCTGCATTGCTGACATCCTCGACGCCGAGTTTCGGATAGTTCTCAGCACTCGACGTCTTCTCTTCGAGCAGCTTGGCATCCGCAAGATTGGTCACCAGCTTGCGCAGCTTGGCTTCATCCGCCGGATAGTTGGAGCGTTCGCTCACGGTCCAGCCTTTATCGCCGCGCTTCATCTCCACCGCGGTCGTGCCGCCCGCTTTGACGATGCGAACGGCGTTGACGGTGTCGAGCTCTTTCTTCAGGTCAGGATACAAAGTCGCGGTTTCGCCGGCCGGCGTCGACGTTTGTCGACCGGCGAGCCAGATGCCGCCGAGCACGGCGACCACAGCGACGAGGGCGAGTACTAAAAGTTTTCGCGATGTCATGAGTGTGTGTCCTCAACCGGTATGAGCGGCGGCGCGGCCGGCGCGGAGCCGGCGACGACGAACGACCGCGAGGAAGATTGCGCCGATCGCGATGAGCGCCGGCATCAATGCGATGTTGATGACTTTGATGCGTGTGCCGAGCTTCTCGATCTCCTCATCGAGGCTGCGGCGGGTTTCGCGCAGTTCTTTACGAATGCGCACGCGCTCCTGCTGGAAGCGATTCAACTCGGCTTCCTGCTCGGGGGAGAGCGAGAACGATGCCTGGTTGCCGCGGCCGGCTTCGAGCTGCGACAGCTTCTGCTCGGTGTCTTTGAGCTCCTGGTCCAGCTCCTTTTCTTTGGATCGCAGCTGATCGCCGGCCTGGCGACGCAGCTCCTCGACCTTGGTGAACGGACGGAAGAAGCTCTGGCGGCCGCGCACGCTGATCAGATCGGCGCTGCCCGCGAGGTTGTCGACCGAGTTGGCGATGAAGTCGCCGTTGTTCGCCCAGGCCACGGCGAAGTGCTGGCCGAACACGTTCTGCGTGCGCACCCACAGTGGATCGGCGAGCAGGTCGGTATCGGCGACCAGGATGATGTTGGCATCTTCCTTGGTCTCAGCCAGATGTTGACCGGCGGCGCCTTCGGCACCCGGCTTGCCGTTCGGAAATGCCGATTTCAACTTGCCGTGAATGCGCGCAGCGATCGCGTAGCGTTGGCCGGTGGGCTTGAAGCCATCGAGCAGCGATTCGCTGTCGGGCAGGAACATCAGCTTCGCCGCAGGCAACAACGCAGCGTTGGTGCTCGACTGGATCAGCGGCTCGAACTGAATGGTCGCGCCTTCTTTCTTCGACAACGCACCGGCCGTCATCACGTTGATGCTGTCGAGCGCGGACACCGTCACGTCTTTCGGATCCATGCTGGCGCGGTTGAAGCCGATGATCGCAATGTGCTGCGAAGGCGGCTGGCCCTGGCGCAGCGACACCGTGAGGCCGAGCTCGCGATCGCCGACGATCTGATTGGGATCGAACTGCACGCCCCACGCATCGAGCAGAGGCCCGAGCGTCGAGGAGCGGCCGCCCATCGGCGGCATGCCCATCTGCTGGCCGGCGTTATCGTTCTCCGACTGCGGATCCATGAAGGCAATCAGCTTGCCGCCGCGCATGACGAACTGATCGATCGCATACAACGTCTGCGGCGTCAGCTCTTTCGGGTGCACGACCATCAGCACGCCGATGTCGGCGGGAATGTCGGCGGCTTCGGCTTGCAGCGTGCGCACTTCGACGGTTTCGCGCAGCTGCGAGATGCTGGCCCAGCCCGGGCGCATCTGGCCGCTCATCTGGTCGAACGATGCATCCACCGGCAGGCCGGAGATCAAGCCAACCGTCGCGCGCTTGGCGTTGCTGAGCTTGTAGATCAGGCTGGCCACGTCGTACTCGAGGAACTCTTCCTTGTCCGGCTGGAACAGCCCGATGGTCTCGCGACCGTCGGTCGAGTTGGTGCCGGCGAGGCCGAAGTAGATGTTCTCGCCGCCGGGCGTCAGCGGCACGGCGGTGAGGCCGAACTCCGTGGCGCGGTCTTCGTCTTCGGAGAACGGCTTCGGATCGATCACGCTCAGGCGCAGCTTGCCTTTGGAACGTTGTGACATTTCCTCCAGCAGCTCTTTCACGCGCTGTGCGTAGGCGCGCAGCTGCGGGGATTGCGAGCTCGCGTCCTGCGAGAAGAAGAAATACAGGTTCACCGGCTCTTTGAGCGTGCTGACGATTCTCTGCGTGCCGGGAGCGAGCGAGTAGAGCTTGCTTTCCGTCATGTCGAGCCGCGCGCCGCGCAGCACGAATGAGATGAGGATGGTTACGCCGATGAACAACACGGCGAGTGCGAGCAGGGCGCCCGCGCCATACGTTTTACGTGTAGCTGTCGTCATGTCAGTCCGCCTTCTTCATGTCGAGCACGATCGAGTTGGCGGCGAGCCAGACGCCGATCACGGTCGCGAAATAGAGCAGGTCACGCAGATCGATCACGCCTTTGGAGATCGACTGGAAGTGGGTGAGGAATGAAAGCGAGGCGATCGCGTCGATCACCGCCTGCGGCGCCCAGCCGTCGAACAGCGACAGCACCATCGGGAAGCCCGACAGCAGGAACGCGAAGCAGATCACCACGGTGAAAATGAATGCGATCACTTGATTGCGCGTCGCTGCCGACAGGCATGCACCGATGGCGAGGAAACCGCCGGCCATCAGGAAGCTGCCGATGTAAGCAGCGAAGATCGCGCCGTTATCCGGATCACCCAGATAATTCACGGTGATCCACATTGGAAACGTCAGCGCCAGCGCCACGCCGGCGAACGCCCACGCGGCAAGATATTTACCAATCACCGCCTGCCAGGTCGTGACCGGCAGCGTCATCAGCAGCTCGATGCTGCCGGACTTGCGCTCCTCGGCCCACAGGCGCATCGAGATCGCCGGGATCAGGAACAGGTACAGCCACGGGTGATAGCTGAAGAACGGCGCCAGGTCCGACTGGCCGCGATCGTAGAAGTTGCCGAACTGGAACGCGAACGCCGCGGCCAGGATCAGAAAGAACACGATGAACACCAGCGCCAGCGGCGTGGCGAAGTAACTGCTGAACTCGCGGCGGAAAATTGCTTTGATGTTATTCATTACGCCACCTTGTTGAGCGCTTGGGCCGTGGGTGCGGTGGTGATCTGACGGAACACATCGTCGAGACGACCGCTCGGCGCGCGTGCCGCCAGCGCTTTGGGCGTGTCGTCGGCGAGCAGCCGGCCGTTCGCGATGATGATGGCGCGATTGCACACGGCATCGACCTCTTCGAGGATGTGCGTGGAGATGACGATGATCTTGTCCTTCGCCATGGTGCTGATCAGCTCGCGCACCTGGTGTTTCTGATTTGGATCGAGGCCGTCGGTGGGCTCGTCGAGAATCAGCACCAGCGGATCGTGAATCAGCGCCTGCGCGAGGCCGACGCGGCGTTTGAAACCTTTCGACAATGTTTCAATCATCTGTTCGAGCACGCTTTCGAGCTGCAAGCGTGCGATCACATCGTCGAGCCGCGTGCGACGCTTGTCGGCAGGCAGCCCGCGAATGTCGGAGATGAATTCGAGAAAGCCGCGCACTGTCATCTCGCCGTAACTCGGCGCGCCTTCGGGCAGATAGCCCATGCAGGCTTTCGCGGCGAGCGGCTGAGTTTCCACGTCGTGGCCGCAAACGCTGACGCTGCCGGCCGTGGGCGCGAGAAAGCCCGTGATCATTTTCATGGTGGTCGACTTGCCGGCGCCGTTCGGGCCGAGAAAGCCGAGCACCTGGCCGGCGCTGACGCTGAAAGAAATATCGTCGACGGCGGTGAGCGCGCCGTAACGTTTCGACAGATTCCTGATCTCTATCATGTGCGACTGCCCTGCTCGGATTGTGTGAATCGTGGGTCACGCCGTTGCGTGCCGGTTCGGCCTTACCTGGCCTGACAAAAGTTGTCCTTCAGACTGCGCCCCGCGGCGCGGGTTCATTGATGTTGTCGCGTTCGCGATTTCGGCCGCGACGCATGAGGGCGGCGATTTTTTCTTGTCACTGCAGGCATTTCAAGTCGCTTCGGCGGCGTAGCGGATGACGATTGCGTAATTCAGCCTTCACCGCTGGCGAAGGCTGCCTTTTGCAAATTCTGCAGTACAAGCCTTGCTGCTGAGGTATTATTTGCATCGCAAAATAAATGCGATAAATGATTCGACGCCGACGACGATTTGTTCGAGTCGCCCTTGAATCAAGCTGGATCGCCACCAGATCGCATCACAGTTGCAACGAATTTGTAAGGTCGCCTGGGTATAAAGGTGCACCTTGACGCGGATCCCCCTGTTGGCCGGATGTCCTTTATAGGTATCCGGCCTCTTTTTTTGGCGAGTCAAAAACGTGCGTTGGGGGCGGCTGTGAGTGCTGTTATTTCTGCACAGCCTTTTCGATCTCAGCCTTGCTCGCGCGCAGAACTTTGCGGATCTCCGCTGCCGGCGGGCGCTCGCCGATGCGCTCAATCAACTCCGGAAGCTCGTGCCACGACTTGCCCCACTTCAGCAGTCGCACGGCATCCGCGACGATCTTTCCATTCATATCCAACGGCGCGGCCGGCTTGGGCGGCGCAGCGGGTTGCGCAGGAGCTGCGCGACGCGGCGCGGGTTTGGTCGGTTGAACAGCTGCGGGATTGATCTTTGGCGCGGGCCGCGTGGACGGAATCGAACGCGCCGGCACGGCTACGGGCAGCAGATCCTCGGATGTGAGTTCATCCGCGATGACTTCCGCAGCGGGCTCCGCGCGCACTGGGTCGGGCTTGATCTGCACGGCTTTGAGCCGCGGCATTTCGCGCGTGGGTTCGTCGGCAGAGCTGCGCGGTTTCGGCGGGGCTCGGCTGATGACGGTGGGAGCCTCGACAGTCTGGCTCAGGCTGGTGCTCGTGGCTGCGGCCGTATCGACCTTCACCGGCTCGGCCGCCTTGGCGGGATCGGCCTTCTTGGTCGGATCCGCCAGGGGAATGAAGCGCTGAATGTGCTGAATGCCGACCAGGTTCGCCAGGAACCCCATCAGCTCCAGCGACTCGGAAAACTTGCTGTCGCCCATCGCCTGGCGCGTTTCGCACTGCTGCTTGAGTTCGAGCACCTTCTGGCGCGCAACCTCCAGCACCCAGCGCGTCGGGCGGTCATGCTTCTGCCACGCCTGCACGCGCGCATAAGCGGCATCGCTCAGCTCGGTGTACTGCAAATGCAGCTCGATGCTGGTGAGCCACTTATCGATCAACTCCGTGATGCGGCGGTCCGCTGGCGTCATGTCGACTCCGGTTCAGATGCGCGCATTATGCAAGAAAGTCACGGCTGCCAGCGGAACTGGCTCGCAGGGTGGGGT
>CAMLEO010000362.1 GCA_946478975.1 uncultured Steroidobacter sp. | reverse complement strand
TACATCGGCGACCTGGTGCAGCGGACCGAAGTGGAGCTGCTGCGCACGCCGAACCTCGGCAAGAAGTCGCTCACCGAGATCAAGGAAGTCCTGGAAAGCCACGGCCTTTCGCTCGGCATGCGCCTCGACAACTGGCCGCCCGTGAGCCTGAAGCGCGACGACGAGCGCGACGTCATCTGAGATTACCCGGGGCCCAAATATCAAAAACTGGGCCCCGGTCTGCGTTAAGGACTGAAGAACAATGCGTCACCAACTCTCCGGCCGGCAATTGAGCCGCAACGCTCCGCATCGCCAGGCGATGCTGCGTAACATGGCAGCGTCGCTGCTTCGTCACGAGACCATTCGCACCACGGTGCCGAAGGCGAAGGAATTGCGCCGGGTCGTCGAGCCGTTGATTACCCTCGGCAAGGACGACAGCGATGCCAACCGCCGCCGCGCGTTCTCGCAGCTGCGCGACGCTGAAGTGGTGGTGAAGCTGTTCGAAAACCTCGGCCCTCGCTTCAAGGCGCGTCCGGGTGGATACACCCGCATCCTGCGCATGGACCCGCGTCCGGGCGATGCCGCGCCGATGGCGCTGATGCAGCTCCTCGATCAGCCGGCTACGGCCACTGAAGAAGCCGCTGCCCCGGCCGCCGAAGGCGAGGAAGCCGCTGCGCCGAAGAAGAAGGCGAAGGCTGCCAAGAAGGCGTCTCGTCGCGTGACCAAGAAGGCCGTGAAGAGCGACGCCGAGAAGGCCGCCAAGAAGGCCAAGGCCGAGACCAAGGCTGCCGAAAAGGCCAAGAAGGTCGAAGCCAAGAGCGCGAAGACCGCGGCCAAGAAAGCCGCCGCGCCGAAGAAGAAGGCTGCTGCCAAGAAGAAGTCGTCGAGGAAATAATTCGACGCTTCCGAGCTGATGCTCTGATAAAAGGCCCGCTCCCTACGGAGTGGGCCTTTTTATTTGTGACGAGTTATTTGGTGTCTTCGGGCGGCTCCAGGCCTTTGGTGTAGAGCACCTTGCCTTCGGGCGTCACCAGCACGGCGTCGATGTCTTCGAGGCGGTTGTATATTTCGATCGCCTTCTCCGGCCCGAGCACAAACGCAGTTTTAGATAATCCATCGGTGCGCGTCGCTGTCGGCCCGATGACAGTCGCGCTGCGCACCTTGCTCGCCGAGTGGCCGGTCTTCGGGTCGATGATGTGGTGATAACGCACGCCGCCTTCGTCGAAGTAACGTTCGTAATCGCCGGAGGTCGAGATCGACGCATCTTCCAGCGGAATGCGCGCGATCACTTGGTCCTTGCGATCGGGATGACGGATGCCGACGACCCACGGCTTGCCGAAGCGATCGCCGATGATTCTGCTGTCGCCACCAGCCGTGACCAGCGCTCGCGTGATGCCACGCGCCTGTAGCACGGCGATGCCTCGATCCACCGCGTGACCTTTGCCGATGCCACCGAGATCGACGCGAACGCCGGCGCGAGCGAAGTGCACGGTGCTGTTCTTCGGATCCAGCTCGACGTGCCGGTAATTGATGCCGGGAAGCGCGGCGGCGATTTGTTTCTCATCCGGATGCACGTGTTTCCGGAAGTCATACATATAGCCGACGCTCGCGTAAGTGATATCGAATGCGCCTTCGGTGATGCGCGAGTATTCGAGCGCCGTCGTCAGCAGATCGAACAATTCGCTGGAGATCTTCACCGGCTCTTGAGCGGCGCGCGCGTTGACGATCGACAGCTCGCTGGTCGGTTTGTATGTGCTCATCGCCTCGTCGACCCGACGCATCTCGGCGAGCACCGCTTCGATGGCGGCGTTGCCCTGCGCTTTGTCGTCGGCCCACAGCTCGACGACGATGCGCGTGCCCATGATTCCGTCTTCGATGCGCTCCATCCATTCGGCGTGCGCCAGCGGCGACAGGAGCGTCAGGACCAACAGCAGCAGTTTTTTCATGACGGCATGGTAACGGCCGCCGTGCTCATCGCAAATTAAAAACGCGTGCATAAAAAAGGGCGGCCCGCAGGGGCCGCCCTTCAACTCACCAGCGTCTCGTTAGAACTTGAAGCGCGCCGTCACGCCATACGTGCGGGGTGCGCCGAGGAACGCATCGACCGTGCTCGTGGACGTGCCCGGGCTGGTCGATGAGCCTTGCAGCGTGCCGTCGAACGCCACCTGGTAGTAGTCCTCGTCGGTCAGGTTCAGCGCCCAGAGCTCGACCATCCATTTCTCGTTCTGCGCGCCGAAGCCGAGGCGTGCATTCACCAGCGTCATCGCATCCTGAATCTTGCGCGGATCCAGGTTCGAGCCGGTGTTGTACTCGGACGTGTACTTCAAGCCGACGTTGCCGCGGACGAGCAGCGACGAGCCGATCGGCTGTTCATACGTCGCCGACAGGCTCGACGACCACTTGGGCGCGAACGACAGCGTGTCGTTCTTGCGATCGGTGCGGAAGAACACACCGGCCGTGCCGAAGTCCTCGATGGTCGTGTCGGCGTAAGTCACGCCGCCCTGCAGGCTCAGCTGTTCGAGCGGCGTGTACCACACGAAGTCCAGATCCACGCCTTGCGACACCACCTGCGGCAGCGATGTGACGATGAACTGCAGGCCAGTGAACGTGTTGAGCTGGAAGTCCTGGTAGTCCTGGTAGAACACGGCGCCGTTGACCAGCAGGCTGTTGCCGGCCCACTGCGTCTTCACACCGAGCTCGTACGAATCGACCAGCTCTTTCTCGAAGTGCGTGTCACGATCGACCGACGGGCCGCCCGGCGCGGTCGGCGACAGGAACAGGATGCCATTGCGCTCGCGATACAAATTGAAGCCGCCCGCCTTGTAGCCGCGCGCATACGACAGATACGACATCACATCCGGAGTGAAGCGATAGGCGAGCTTCGCGGTGCCGCTGAGCTCGTCTTCACTGAGCGATTGTGAGGTCGTGACGTTGTTGAAGATCGGATCGGCGTACGTGACGCTGCAACCAATGGCATAGATGGTCTGCGCACCGGTATTGCCGGCCGCTGCGGCCGCTTGCAACGCTGCGAACGCCGGACTGCGCAGAGCTGCGCAGCCCACACCGCCATGCTCGTTGACGTAGTGCGAATCCAGATCTTTGGACTCATCCGTGTAACGCGCGCCCAACGTCAGCTCCAAGGCATCGGTGAGACGGATGCTGTTGTTAGTAAACAGCGCCCAGTTCTTCGATTCTTGTTTGTATACGTCGCGCGTCGCGCCGTTCGCCGGAAAAGCATTCGCTGGCAGCAGTGCAATCGGGCTCGCCGCGCCACCGGTCAGTGCCGTGAAGTAAGAACGGAACTGCGTGCCTTGAATCAGCTGGTCGCGCGAGTCCAGATCTTCATCCGCATAGAACAGGCCGACCAGCCAGCTCAACTTGTCGCCGTCGCCTGCGAAGCGCAGCTCCTGCGTCAGTTGTTTGAAGCCGTTGCCGAAGTTGCCGTCCGGATTGCGATACAAAATATCGACGGTGGTGAAGTCCGCGTCCTGGCCATTGGTGGTTTCCCACTCGCGCCACGCACTGATGGAGGTGAGCGTCGTGCCGCCCAGCATCGGCGTGTCCCAGTTGATTTCCATCGACGCACCCTTGTCCGTCACCTCTTGTTTGGTGCTGCGGTTGGAATAGGCGACGCGATCGAACGGATCGGCGGGATTGCGGAACGAACCGGGCTGGAGCGCGTTCAACACCGCGAGCACGCCGAGGGTCGGCGTCAGCACGGCTTGCGGAGCCGCGCAGCAGTGCTCGTCGCGATCGGTGTAATCGGCGGTGAAGCGAATATCCAGCGCGTCGCTGGCCTGGACCAACAGCTGCCCGCGCGTGGTTACAAACTTGCGATCGTTGTCGTCGTTTTCGGTGCGCGGGCCGGAGCCGCGTACGATGTCGAGAAAACCATCGCGCTCGCGGGAGGCAGCATACAAACGTCCCGCGATCTTGTCGGAGAACGGCACGTTGATGGAGCCGGCCGCTTCCTTCGCGCCGTAGTTGCCGGCGGTCAGTTCGACGTTGGCGCCGAACTCGGAGGAGGGGCGCTTGGTGACTACGTTGATCACGCCGGCCGAGGTGTTCTTGCCGAACAGCGTGCCCTGCGGACCTTTGAGAACTTCGATGCGCTCGAGCTCGCCGAGATCGCCGAAGCCGACGCCATTGCGAGGCCGGTACACGCCATCGATGACGACGCCGACCGAAGATTCCAGGCCCGCGTTGTCGCCCACCGTGCCGATGCCGCGAATACGCGCGGTGGTGATGGATTCGTTGGAGGTGGAGGTCACCAGCAAGCCGGGTGTGAGGATGGTGAGGTCCTTGATGTCCTTGACGCCGGTGTCCTGGAGCAGCTGCTCGGAGACAGCGGTCACGACGATCGGCACATCCTGCAGGCTCTGCTCACGCTTCTGCGCCGTCACGATGATGGTCTCGACGGTGCGCGAATTCTCTGCCGTTTGCGTGGATTGCTGGCCGAGAGCCGGTGCACTCGCCAAAACCAACGCACCTATTACCGCTCGACGCAGCAGCACACTACGATCGTTCATGGATCCCCCTTGTATAGATCCAGACCTTGGAAATGAGTTTTGTCATGGCGGGGCTGAACAGCCCGCAGCTGATAACCCAGCTACCGCGAAGGGTACTGAGTTCGGGCCTCCGGCGAAAGAGATCGTGCATAAAAGCAACGTCCTGAACAGCACCAAAATGATTCAAACATGGCGCTAGCGGTCCGGAAATTCGCAGATGGCACCATCAACTCGGTGATAGTCCGCAGGTTCGGACTGCTACGCAGGACAATGCTGTTGTGACCCGACAACGAGTCGGGGATGATGCGCGCTCAAAGCGCGTTAGGTCGGCTTCAGTTAGAGATGAGAGATGGCGACTGAACAGTTCGATGTTTTGGTGATTGGCAGCGGCCCGGCAGGCGAGGGCGCGGCACTGACGGCGGCGAAGAGTCATCGCAGCGTCGCGATCGTCGAGCGCTATTTCGAAGTCGGCGGCGGCTGCACGCACTGGGGCACGATTCCCAGCAAGGCCCTGCGCCATGCAGTGAAGACCCTGCACGACGTGCGCAGAAATCCGTTGTTGAGCGAGTTCCGGGACGCTTCGCGTCTGACCTATCCGCAACTGCTGGCCTCGGCGACCAAGGTCGTGGAAGCGCAGGTCGCGAGCCGGCATCGGTTTTACGAGCGCAATCGCGTGCCGGTGTATTACGGCGAGGCGAGCTTCGTCGATGCCAATACGGTGGAAGTAACGCCGTCGACCGGCAAGCCGTCGCGCCTGTCGGCGAAGCACATCGTGATTGCCGCCGGCTCGCGGCCGTACCACCCACCGGAAGTGGACTTCAGCCACGAGCGCATTCGCGACAGCGATTCCATTCTGCGTTACAGCGAGCATCCGTTCTCCGTGACCATCTACGGTGCAGGTGTCATCGGCTGCGAGTACGCGTCAATCTTCATCAACCTAGGCGCAAAGGTGACGTTGGTCAATACTCACGACCGGCTGTTGTCGTTTCTGGATGATGAAATCGCGGAGGCGCTCTCATATCACCTGCGCGAGCAGGGCTGCGTGATTCGCCATAACGAACAGTTCAAAACTTTGGAAGCGCGCGAACGCGACGTCGTGCTGCATCTCGAATCTGGCCGCAAGATCAAATCGGACCTGCTGCTGTGGGCCAACGGCCGCACCGGCAACTCGGACAAGTTGCATCTGGAGCGCATCGGGCTCAAAGCGAACAGCCGCGGCCAGGTCGAAGTCAACGATCACTATCAAACGGCCTTGCCGCACATCTATGCAGTGGGCGATATCGTCGGCCCGCCGGCGCTGGCGAGCGCGGCGTATGTGCAGGGCTCGCACGCCGTCCAGCACATGATCGATCCAAACATTGCTCCGCACAGCAGTGCCACGATTCCCAGCGGCATCTACACGATCCCGGAGATCTCCTCGATCGGCCGCAGCGAGCGCGAGCTGCAGGAAGCGAAGGTGCCTTACGAAGTCGGCCACTGCGCGTTCAAGAACCTGGCGCGTGCGCAGATGACGGATGAGCGTGTCGGCATGCTGAAGATCATTTTCCATGCCGAGACCATGCAGGTGCTCGGGGTGCATTGTTTCGGCGATAATGCCTCGGAGATCGTGCACATCGGCCAGACGGTGATGGCCAGCTCGAACAACGATATTCGCTATTTCACACGCACCACGTTCAACTACCCGACCATGGCGGAAGCCTATCGGGTCGCGGCGTACAACGGCATCAATCGGCTCACTTAATCGAACACCAATTCCAACCT
>CAMLEO010000361.1 GCA_946478975.1 uncultured Steroidobacter sp. | reverse complement strand
CTTCACCGGCGCATCGGCCAGCGTGAAGGCTTTCAATATTCGCGGGTCACCAATCCGACACTGGAGCAGCTCGGCCAGACTTTGGCGGAGCTGCAGGGCAGGGATGAATGTTTGCTTACCGCGTCCGGCGTGGCGGCGGTGAATCTCGCGTTGCTGGCCCTGTGCAAGCAGGGCGATCACATCATCCAGTTCGCGGAAATGTATCAGCCGACCCGTTACATGATCCGGCGCGTGCTGTCCCGATATGGCGTGACGCATACGATGCTGTCTATTGAAGACGTGGCGGGCATCGAGCAGGCGCTGGCGAGCAGGCCGACCCGGTTGGTGATGTTCGAATCGCCGACCAATCCGGTGCTCAAGATTGCCGATATCGAACGCATTACCGCAGCCGCTCGCAAGCATGGCGCGCTGACAGTGCTGGACAACACCTTCGCCGGATTTCACAACCACGGGCAGTTCGACATCGATGTGTTCGTGCACAGCCTGACGAAATATGCATCGGGCCACGGCGACGTGATGGGTGGAGCGGTGATCGCGCGTTCGGAGCTGATCGCGCAAATGCGCCAGGATTTCATCGTCATCGGCGCGACGCTCGATCCGCATGCGGCGTTTCTGATCCAGCGCGGCTTGAAAACATATACCTTGCGATACGAACGCCAATGCGCGAACGCTTTGCAGATCGCGCGCTTTCTGGAGACGCATCCGAAGGTGGAGCGGGTCGTTTATCCGGGCTTGAGCTCACATCCACAGCATCAGCTCGCGCAACGCCAGATGCATGACTTCGGCGCGATGGTGTCGATGGATCTGAAACAGGGCGTGTCGCCGACAGCCTTTGCGAATGCCTTGAAGCTGTTTGTCATGGCTGCGAGCGTGGGCTCGACGGAATCTTTGGTGCAGCCCGGGCAGTTGATGAAGCCCCGGGGCCTGAACACCCAGGAGCAGCAATGGGCCGCGGTGACCGACCGGACCATGCGCCTGTCCATTGGCATAGAGGATGCGGACGACCTGATCGCGGACCTGGAACGGGCGCTGAACGCCGCGCCCTGATCGATGGATTCAACCCTGTGGATAATTTGACGAGAGTTGGCGCGTCAACCGACCTCCCACTGCCGCGTTCTTAGCTTCCGTAAGCCAGATCGATCTGGTCCTTTACGAGGAGCGTTGCGATGAAGAGTCGAATCAAGAGCCTGGCCTGGGTGGTGGCGGGTGTGTTGAGTGTCGCCAGTTTGAGTCAGGCCGATGCGGGTACTCGCGATCCCGGCGTGAACCAGCGGCAGCAGCATCAGAGCCAGCGCATCAAGCAGGGCGTGCGCTCGGGCGAGTTGACCCGTCGCGAGACCGGCAAGCTGGCGGAGGAGCAGAAGGACATTCGTCAGCTGGAGCGAGCATACAAATCGGATGGCGAGCTGACTCACGCCGAGCGCGCCGATCTGCATCACGAACAGAACCAGGCCAGCCGGGATATTTACAAGCAGAAGCACGATGCACAGGAGCGTCCGGTGGCGTCGTCCGGGTCGCCCGGCGTTCGCGATCCCGGGGTGAATCAACGTCAGGCCAATCAGACCGCCCGCATCGTGAACGGCGTGAAGACCGGTGAGCTGACGCATGACGAGGCGCAGGACCTGCGCGACGGTCGTCGTGAGATTCGCCAGGAGGAACACGAGTACAAGTCCGATGGCACGCTGACTCGCGAAGAGCGCGTCGACCTGCATCAGGATTTGAATCAGCAGAGCAAGGACATTTACGAAGCCAAGCACAACGATGTGACGCGTCCGCAGTAACGCGGCCAGTTGGGCTCCCTGGGAGCCAGCTCGCCTGTTCGGAGGGAATGTCGTTCAAGCCCGGTGCGGTTTACCGTACCGGGCTTTGTCTTGGCGGCAGCGGCAAAGCTGTCGTTCCTCAATGGCTTGAATCTTCGCGTTCGGGCTCAAGTATTCTGCAGCACAGCTGTTTGTTGCCGAGTACGCCCATGCCTGCTCTTTCCGTCCTGGACCTCGCACCCATTCCCGCCAACGGCGACGCCGCGCAGTCGCTGCGCAATTCCCTTGAGCTGGCCCAGCATGCCGAGCGCTGGGGGTACAAACGATTCTGGCTCGCTGAACATCACAGCATGCCCGGCATCGCGAGCGCCGCCACGGCAGTCGTCATCGGTCACGTTGCGGCCGGCACGTCGAAGATCCGCGTCGGGGCCGGCGGCATCATGCTGCCGAATCATTCGCCGCTCACCATCGCTGAACAGTTCGGCACGTTGGAATCGTTGTTTCCTGGGCGCATCGATCTCGGCCTGGGCCGCGCGCCCGGCTCGGATCAAGTGACCGCGCGTGCTTTACGCAGATCGCTCAATTCCGATCCTGAAGAGTTTCCTCAGGATGTCATGGAGCTCATGGCGTACTTCGAGCCGGTGCAGGAAGGCCAGCGTGTGCAGGCGGTGCCCGGCGCCGGTTTGAATGTGCCGGTCTGGATTCTAGGTTCGAGCTTGTTTGGTGCTCAGCTCGCCGCCGCTCTCGGCTTGCCGTATGCCTTTGCATCTCACTTCGCGCCCGGGCAGCTGCTGCAGGCGTTGGATCTGTATCGATCCCGCTTCAAACCTTCCAAGCACCTGGACCAGCCCTACGTCATGTTGGGCTACAACGTGTTCGCCGCCGATACCGACGACGAGGCGCAAGTCCTCGCCACCTCGATGCAACAGGCGTTCGTGAACTTGCGTTCCGGTACGCCGCGAAAGCTGCAGCCGCCCGTGCCGGGCTATTTGCAACAACTCCATGCGCACGACCGGGCGATTCTTGCCGAAGTGTTGTCATGCTCCGCGATCGGCTCGCCCGACACGGTCCGCCGTGAATTGAAAACATTTGTTGAGCTGACCGGCGCCGACGAGATCATCGTCGCCTCGATGATCTACGACCACAAAGCACGCTTGCGATCGTATGAGATCGCGGCGGAGGTCGGCATCGGCTGATCAAACTGCCATACGCCGCACGGTCCGCGGCGGGCCATGTGCCTATGCTGCGCGCATGAAGCACGTTCGATACTTGTTCGCTGCGCTGTGGCTGTGCCTGTTCAATGCGAATGCGTTCGCCGCATCGAGCGCCGATCCCATAGCGCAGCTGCTGTCCGCCAACTATGCCGAGGTCGAGCGGACCATGCAGGCGGTGCAGGACGGTTACAAACACAGGATCGTCACGGACGAGGAACTGCTGGCCGCGTTCCGGCCGTTTTATTTCCTGGATGGTTCGCAGGTCCAGCATCTCGATCGATGGATCGAGCATTATCCAAAGTCGTATGTGGCGCATCTGGCGCGCGGCATCTACTACAAACAACTCGGTTTCAATCATCCGCGCTACGACAGCGGCGACACCAAGCGCGTGGCAATGAAAAGGGCTCACGACCTCGCAGCCCGTGACCTGTACGCGTCGATGTCGCTGGACGATGAGCCTTTACTGAGTTACTTCCATTCCATCGATCTCGCCGGCTGGATCGGTCGGCGTCCGAAAAGACTGCTGCTCAACGCAGCCAATGAGATCGCTCCGGACAATTTCATCGTGCGCCGTGAGTTCCTGCTCGCCTTGCGCCCGATTGCAGGCGGCAGCATGGAGGAGATGAGGGCGTTCGTTGCGGACAACGAACGCACCTTGCGGCCGGAGCAGCTTCGGCGGCTCCAGAGCGTTGTCATGGTGACGCAGGCCACGCAGGAGCTGCGTGGGCGCAAGAATCCGGCCGAGGCCGAACGCCTCTATCGCAAGGTGCTGGAGTTCGATCCGGACAACGACACTGCGGCCTGGCGTCTCCTGTTTGCGCTCGTGAATCAAAAAAAGTGCACTGAGGCGATAGCGGTGGCGAACGGATTGCTGACGAAGCCCGATGCCCGCGCAGGCGACGTGTCCGCGAAGCGCGGCTGGTGCCATTTGCGTCAGAACCAGATTGCCGAAGGTGTTGCCGACTTTCAGCGGGCCGCGGAATTAGGTGATGTTTGGGCGCAGAAAGAGCTGGCGGCGCTGTATTGGTTTGGCAAGAACGTGGCGCGCGACGTGCAGCTCGCACGCTTTTGGATGCAGAAGGCTGCCGAGCAGGGCGACGAAGAAGCGCGGCGGGAAATGCAGCGAAGTTTTGGGGTGACGATCACGTCACCGAACTACGAGACCACGCCCGCTTGGTTGGTCGGACTCCTGATCGGCGTGGCCGCCATCATCTTCATCGTGCTCCTGTTCTGGTGGGAACGCAGAGAGCGTATGGCTGCGCCTCACGAGCGGGTCCTGCGATACCCGCCGAGTTATCTGCCCATCGGCCTCGGCGGCGTAATGGGATTTGGTTTCGTCGCCTGGGAGGGGTTCTGGAGTGTGTATCTGCCGCTGCGCTCGGCATCTTTTCTAATTCCTGCGGTGCTGACGGCAATGTCGTTGTATCTATTAGCGCAACGCCTCGCCATCCGCTACGAGCTGCTTCAGGATCGAGCGCTGCTGTGTAGTTATTGGGGCCGCAAGCGGCGGCTCGCGTGGGCCGACCTGCGCTCGATTCGTTATGACCGATTCATGCAATGGTTTCGGCTGGAATGGCCCTCCGGAACCGTGATACGAATCCCCATGACGATGACTGGCCTGCGGCCTTTCGCCCGCGCCGTGCTCCTGCACGCAGAGAAGTCGATCGCCGACGACAATTACACACGTTTCGCGCTGGAGGAGATATTGGAAGACTGGGACGCGCTGGATGCAGCGACGGGCGATTCCTGATTCCGTACCACGTGATTGCTGCGCCCGCGCCCCGGGCGATCGCGGTTCTGAAGTGGAACTGTGCCGCATGCTGCACAGTTCGTCTCCTGCCCCCCACCGAGGAGACTTCACATGCGTACCCTCGCTTTGTCGGCCGGCGCCCTGTGCGCCGCGCTCTCGCCGATCGTTGTGGCTGCTGCTGAGTCCGGTTTCACCGCTGAGTTTCCGTTGCAAGATTGTTCGTTCGTGGCCCGGGGCGGCAACGATTACTTCGATCTCAGCATCGGACGGCAGCTGTATCTCTCGAATCAACAGTGTGTCGCGGCGGGCAAGTGCGAGGAGCTGACGGAGCTCTGGATCACCGTGCTGAATGAAGCTCGCGAGCTGGTGTTGACCGACCACGGTCAGAAGCGCCGCATCCGCACGCGGGTCGTGGAGGAAAAGGAAACATCGAATGGCAAGCTTGCCGAGGTGTCGCGCAATTTCTTCGCGACCTGCCGGCCGTCGCACGATGTTTATTACTTCGGCGAAGAAGTGGATATCTACGAAGACGGCAACATCGTCAGTCACGAAGGCGAGTGGCTCGCCGGTCAGCAGCGCGCGCAGCCCGGCATCATGATGCCGGCGTCAGGTTTCATTCTTGGGATGCGCTATTTTCAGGAGCGAGCGCCCGGCATCGCGCTGGATCGCGCCGAGCATGTGGCAACCGATGTTACGATCCAGACGCCGGCCGGCAAGTTCCACGACTGTATTCGCGTCGCCGAGACCACGCCGCTCGAACCCGACGAGTCCATCAAAGTTTATTGCCCGCATGTTGGGCTGGTCGTGGACGACGATTTGATCCTGCAGGCCCTGCACGATCCGAACGCCAACGCTCATTGATTATTTGGTTTTGAAGTTGATGACGTGATACGTCGCCGGGCCCGGGCCGACGTTGCGCAGCGAGTGCATTTGATTCGAGGCGTTGAAGACCACCGAGCCCGGCCCGACGCGCTTGAGCTGGCCGTCGACCAGCACCTCGACGGTGCCTTCCTTGATGATGACCAGCTCTTCGTTGGGATGTTTGTGAGGCGCATGCGAGGCAGTGCCCGGCTGCAGCGTCGTCACATGCAATTCCAATTCATCGAGTGTCGCCGTCGGCGCGCGCATGAACTGGCGCACCGAGCGCACTTCCTCTTGTTGAACCGGGACGCTGTCCCAGTCGATTGCCACCGAGCCTTGAATGGGAGCCTTCGACGCGGCGATCGCGGTTACGCTCAGCGTGGCGGCGACGGAAAGGGCAACGATGGTGAGATCACGACGTGAGATCACGGCAGGCTCCTGTGAGTTCGACGGCTCGCAAGCGGGGCATTGTGGCATAGCTGAACGCCGTCGCAATAAATGTGAAAGCTGAAAGTTGTCCGCCGTTGTCCCGCGCGGCGATGTCATTCTCTCCTATTTGCCTCAAAGAACATGAAGTTCATTGTCGCTACCTACGGAACTGAAGGCGATGCACGGCCGCTGGCGGCGCTGTGTCGTGGACTGATGAATGCCGGCCACGAGGCGCGCCTGCTCGCGGACCGCGCGACGTTGAGTACCGCCGAATCGTCGGGCGTGCCGGCGACCCCACTCGCAGGAGACAT
>CAMLEO010000360.1 GCA_946478975.1 uncultured Steroidobacter sp. | reverse complement strand
GCACATCGGTGACACGCCGGGCTCGATCCAGCGGCTGAGGAACTCCAGCGTCTGGCGCTCGGCCTCCTGCACGGTGATGGTGCTGGCGCGCACTCGGGCGGCGAGGCCGGAAGTGCCGTGCTGGCGGCGGTTCCAGTCGTCCATGGCGTCCAGCACTTCGTCCGGCTGGTGGATCGCCAGCACCGGCCCTTCGGCCAGCGTGTTCAGGTGCTTGTCGGTGACGACAGTGGCGATTTCAATGATGTGGTCGGTGTCGGGCTTCAGGCCCGTCATTTCCAGGTCGATCCAGATCAGTCTCGTCGGGTCTCGGTCGGTCACTGCAGTGAGTCCGGAAAGTTTCGTTGCGGCATCATAGCAGCTGACGCTACAGTCCCCGCGCGCTAATCGAGAACACTTCAATGCATTGGTTTACGGGCTTGTTTGTATTGCTGCTGCTGATGTCCACGGCAGTCCGCAGCTGGCTGAATCAGCGCCAGGTCGCGGCCGTCCTGCGGCATCGCGACCGCGTGCCGGAGGCGTTCGCCGACCAGATCGACCTCGCCGCTCACCAGAAGGCCGCCGATTACACCGTCGCCCGGGCGGCGCTGAACCGCTGGGACGTGCTGCTGGACGCCGGCATTGCCCTGCTCCTGACGCTGGGCGGCGGCATCGACGCGGTCGACCGGATGTGGCAAGGCGCGAGCCTGTCGCCGGCCTGGCACGGCACTGCCGTGGTTCTGACCACGATGCTGATCGTGAGCGCCATCGGCCTGCCGCTGTCGCTCTGGCGCACCTTCGGCGTCGAGGCGCGCTTCGGCTTCAATCGCATGACCCTCGGCCTGTACATCGCCGATCTGTTGAAGAGCCTGCTGCTGACCCTGCTGCTCGGCGCGCCGCTGATTTTCGTGATCCTGTATCTGATGCAACAGGCGGGTTCGCTGTGGTGGATCTACGCCTGGGTGGTGTGGGTCGGATTCACAGTGCTGATCACCTGGGCCTGGCCGACGATCTTCGCGCCGCTGTTCAACAAGTTCACACCGCTCAGCGACGAAACACTCAAGCAGCGCACCGAGGCTTTGTTGGAACGCTGCGGGTTCGCGTCCAAGGGTGTGTTCGTGATGGACGGCTCGCGACGGTCCGTGCACGGGAACGCTTATTTCACCGGCGTCGGTCGCAACAAGCGCATCGTGTTCTTCGATACGTTGATAGAGCGCTTGCAGATCTCTGAAGTCGAAGCGGTGCTCGCGCACGAGCTCGGTCACTTCCGGCTGCATCACGTGCGCTCGCGATTGATCCTGTCGCTCGGCTTGGGCCTGGCGGGGCTGGCGTTGTTAGGTGCGCTGGCTCGATGGCCATCGTTTTATTCGGCGCTGGGTGTGAGCACGCCGTCCGCGCACGCCGCGGTGTTGTTATTTATGTTCGTGCTGCCGGCGTTCACTTATTTCCTGACGCCGCTCGCGTCGTGGTGGTCGCGCAAACACGAGTTCGAAGCCGACGAGTTCGCGGCTCAATACGCCGATGCGCGCCAGCTCGCCGATGCGCTGGTGAAACTCTATCGCGACAACGCCTCGACGCTGACGCCGGACAGTCTGCATTCTGCGTTCTACGATTCGCATCCACCTGCCCTAGTGCGCATCGCTCGGCTGCAATCGCTCACCGTGCCACGTTCGTCGTGAGCGAAGCTACGCAACCGGCGCGCGTCACCGAATCGTTCGGCCGGCGCGTCATCGTCGAAACTGCCGACGGCCTGCGCCGTCCGGCAGAGTTGTTCGGCAAACGTTTGACCTGCGTGTGCGGCGACGAAGTCCTGATTCGGGAGCCGTCTCAGCAAAGCGGCGACGTGGCGAAAGTCGTTTCCGTGCAGCCACGGCGCTCGCTGTTCTCGCGAACCGACAGTCGCGGCCGCACCGAGCCGCTGGCGGCGAATCTCACATTGCTGATCGTGATCATCGCGCCGGTGCCCGAGCCGGATTTGTATATTGCAGATCGTTATCTTGCCGGCGCCGCACTGGCAGGAATGTCGGGCGCGCTGGTTGTCAACAAATCGGAGCTGCCGCGCGCCGCGGAGGAAGATTTCCAGGCGGGCGTGAACGATTATGAGCGGGCGGGTTACACGGTGGTTCGCCTCTCGGCGAAGAACGATCCGTCGGTCGAACCGATTCGAGCATTGCTGACGGGCGCAAGCGGCATGCTGGTCGGTCAGTCCGGCGTCGGCAAGTCGACGCTGACCAATCGTCTTGCGCCCGAATCGGAGCGGCCGACTCGTTCGTTGTCCGACTCCACCGGCGAAGGCCGCCACACGACCGTTTCCACCGCGCTGTTTCGCTTGCCTTGCGGCGGCGAATTGATCGACTCGCCCGGCGTCCGCGACTTCGCCCCGCCGCCGGTCGAAGATGCGATGGTCCAGGTCGGCTGGCCGGAGATTCTGAAGCTCGCGCCTCACTGCCGCTTCAACAACTGTTTGCACATTCGCGAACCCGGCTGCGCAGTGCTCGAAGCTGTCGCCTCTGAAAACGTCTCGGCGCGCCGCTACGAAAGTTACAAGCGATTGCTCAACATCATGCGCGGGCTCGCGCCGGAGTATGAGCGTCGACGTTGAGGTGCTTGCATGGCAGTAGAAACCAGCGCCACGATCGCGCAGTGGGCGGAAACAACGTTTGGCCCCGTCGACTCCCTCGACGTCATCGTCCGCCGCGCTCAGCAGGAAATCACCGAATTGCGCGACGCCCTGGCTCGCAACGCCTCACCCACTGAGATCGCGCACGAGGCAGCGGATATCACCATCTTCTTACATCGCCTGGTCGCCCTCGTCGGCCACGACCTGAGCACCGCCGTCGACGAAAAAATGTCCATCAACCGCCAGCGCCGGTGGCAACTCTCAGGCGACGGCGTAGGACAGCATCTTTAGCGCTCGGCGACAACCGGCGTCGCTCGCTCGGTCCAGAGCCGCCACACCCCATACGTGAGCAGCGGCACGACGTAGACGATGATCAGAACATACGCGAGCGCGCGGTAGCCGCGGGCGATGAGAGTCACCAGGCCGAAGCGGTCGGCTAACAACATCGCAATGACTAGCAGCACGCCAGCAGCAACAAAACGTGCTCGCGCCGACAGCGGCCGACCCATGCGGGCCTGCCATACCTGCGCGATGCGTTGATTCACCGCATGCACGCTGCCAGTGCCGCTCTCTAGCAGCGCTGCGAAGATCATCAGTTGGAAGATGCCGTGAAACAGCGGCGCATCCAATCGTTGCAGCAAGAAATCCGAAGGCAGCGACTCGGCGCCAATCTCCGGGTAATACGCCACCATACAAATGAAGAATAGAAACGCCGGGATCATGGCAAGCGGCCCCGACAGCACACCGGCAATGACTGCGTCCCGGTTGCTCGTCAGATGTCGGAGCACGGGCAGGATGATGACGGCGCCAACGATGTTATATCCCGCGTAAGTGATGCCGGCGACCGCCCAACCCTGCGCAGGCACGTCGAGCGCAAGCTTCTCACCGATGCGATCGCCGAACGCATTGAGCGCCAGGATGACAAACACCGCGTAGACGCCATACAGAAAAATCGACACCCACTTGAACAACTGCTCGACCGACGCGTTGCCGAACGCGACGAACATCGCGATTCCAAACATCAAACAAAGCGTGCCGACCAACGCCGGCCAGCCAAACAACGCCGCGCCGATCGCACCCGCCGCCGCACCGAACACCGCCAGGATCAGCACGATGAACAAGCAATAGCCGATCTCAAACACGACCCAGCCGCGCCCGAGCAGATGACGAAAGAACGTTCGATAATCCTCGCTGTGAGTCGCGCGTGCAAAAAGGAACGTCGCGACACACACGACGCTCCAGATCACGGCAGCGAACGCCATTCCCAACAAGCCGCCGCGCGGCCCGCTAGGCAGGAAGAACTCGACCAGCTCTCGCCCGGTGGCATAACCGCCGCCAATCACGACGGCCTTGAATGCAAAGCCTGGCAACAGGTAGCGCTGAAACCAGGACGCGGCCATCAGCTTCGCAGGCAGTTGTCGATCAGCGCCTCGAACTCGGCGCCGCCGCGAATCGGATCGGCGACGGGCAGCCCCAGACGTTTGCTCTCCGACGCCAGCAACTGCCTGGCTTCCCGCTCCGACAATCGCGATGTATTGAGACTGACGCCGGAGCAGCGGATCTGCGGATTCGTCCGCTTGCCGAGCCGCAGGTTGAGATCGATCGTTTCCTCGATGCTCGGCAGCTCATACGCATCGACGCCGAGGATGTGCGTCCGCCCGGGCTCATGACACACGACGATCACATCCGGCTGGCTGCCATGTAACAAACCGAGAGACACCGCCGCGTACGCCGGATGAAACAACGAGCCCTGCCCTTCGATCACATCCCAATGATCGGGCGCTGCATCCGGCGACAACACTTCGGCCGCGCCGGCCTCGAAGTCGGACACGACAGCATCCATAGGCATGCCGCTGCCCGCAATCATGATTCCTGTCTGCCCCGTGGCGCGAAAATCCGCGTTCACGCCGCGCTGCTTGAAAGCCCGCGCGATCGCCAACGCCGTATATTTCTTGCCCAGGGCGCAATCGGTTCCGACCGCCAGCAGTCGCTTCCCGCTTCGTTTGCGACCACTGGCGGTCGGAATACCTCGCGGCGGGGTGCGTACGTCGATGAGACGACGCTGATGACGCTCGGCGGCTGCAACTAACGCCGGCGTGTCGACGAGACGAGTGTGCATGCCCCCGATCAGATCCAGCCCGGCTTCCAGCGCCGCAAGCAGCGACGGCATCCAGCTGTCGAGGATGCGTCCACCGATGTTGGCGACGCCGATGATCATCGACCGTGCGCCTTTCGCTCGCGCTTCCGCCGGCGTCAGCTTCGGCAGACCGAGCGTCACCGCATTCGGCGCGCACGCATGTTCGCCGACGCATTTCTCGGGCGCCCAGTCGCGCAGCCCGAACGCGGTTTTGGCGTAACCCGCTTCGGTCACGTCGCCGAGGAACAGCAGATAGGGTTGTGGCAGATCCACCGTGGTGGCAATGGGGCTCGCTGATGAAGTCACGTTGTTTGGACCGATCAAAATTAAAACTGGCAGAGTTAAAACTGGACATCGAGACTGACGCCGACGGTGCGCGGCTGCAGGACATTCAGATCCAGGCGGATCGGAAAGTTCAGGCCATCCACTGTCGTGCCGCCGCCCGTGAAGGCGCGCTCGTCGGTGAGATTCTTGACGAACACACGCACGGTCATGGCATCGAACTGCATGTCGGCATTCAGATCGACGACATCATACTCGGGCAGCGTATAAGAAAGATTGTCCGTGAGCGTTACAACTTCGGATTGACGCTCATCGACATATCGCCATCCGGCGCCGACGTGCGCAGCACGCCCGCCGAACGCGGTGAACGAGTAGTCGGCGGTGATCGCGCCGCTCCACTTCGGAACTTCCGGCAACTGCACGTTGAACTTGTTGTTGAGCTCCGGCGGGCTGGATTTGAGCACGGAGTCGGTGTACGCGAAATTGAGTCCCAGCTGCAGACCGTGGGTCACCGAGAACAGCGACTCGAACTCCACACCCCGGCTTTCCGCATCGCCTGCGTTGTCCAAAGCCGATACACCGCCGAAGCCCTGCAACTGCTGAATGTCCTTCCAATCGATGTAGAACACGGCCGCATTGATCAGCGCGCGTCCCTCGGCGAACACAGTTTTCAGACCGATCTCGTAATTGGTCAGCTCATCCGCGTCGACCTTTGGCGGCACGCCGGGCAACACGATATTCGGTCCGCCCGGCCGATAGCCGCTCGCGACTCTCGCATATAGCATCGTGTCTTTGCTCACATGCCAGCGCGGGCTCAACGCATATGTGAATACATCTTCACTCGACTTGCCGGGCATGTCTTCGGTGGGCAGCAATGCGCCGCCGCTGATCTGATGAAACTTCTGATCGTTGGACGCCCAGCGCAGGCCGGCGATGACATCGAATGCATCGTTGAACTTGTACGTCACATCGCCGAACGCGGCGAGCTCCTTGTACTCGGTCGGCAGTGCAGCCAGGGCGAGGTATGGCAGGAACACGTCGATGGGCTGGCGCTGCATGTCCAACGCATCGACCAGTTGCAGATTGTCGCTGTCTTCCTCGGTGTAGAACGCACCGACGCGCCACTGCACACGATCGTTGCCGCTCGATGCAAGACGGAACTCCTGCGTCCATTTCTCCAGGTCGAGCGTGATGTTGAAGGCGCTCAGGCCTTCGGGCACCAGCCCGCCCGTCAGCAAAGGAAACAAGGACCCGTAAGTGATCGAAGCGTCCTGTTGCTGGCGGGTGTGAGTTTTCGAGTAGCTGGATGCCGAAACGAACTCGCCCCAG
>CAMLEO010000359.1 GCA_946478975.1 uncultured Steroidobacter sp. | reverse complement strand
GGACCGCGGCCGGGCTGCCGACCGACAAGGGCTGAGGCCTCAGTAAGAAACGGGAGCGAGCAAGCCCGCGCGGATGCGATTGCGCGTGCGCGGGCTGTGCGCGACGAGGAGCTGCTCCCCGTCGATGCGCGCGCCCACCGGCGTCGAATTCGCGGCGTCGAGCAAACGCGACGGCACGGGCTCATCGAGCACGCCGCCGAATGCGGCGCCCAGGTCCGTTCGCAACGCCCGGTGATGGGCGACGCGCTCGGCAATCGTCGGATCGGACGCCATCGCCGTTTCGATTTGACGGCGCGTGTCGGCGTCGACTTCGCCGTCGGCATACGCCATCAATGTTTCATCCGAGAACTGCATGGTCCACCTTCATTCCAGCTGCTTTTGCAGCGCCTCGCGGCCGCGCGCCAGCCGGCTGGTCAATGTGCCGATTGGAATCTCCAGCGCCTCGGCAGCTTCCTTGTAGGACAGCCCTTCGACCAGCACCAGCGCTACCGCCAGCCGCTGCTCGTCCGGCAGCGTCGCCATCGCTCGCTGCACCGACAGCATCCGCAGCTGCGCCTCACTGGCGTTGTCCGCCACTTCGACCCCTGCGTCCTCCGGCGCCAGCACTTCACCGTGCCGGCTGCGAGCGCGAACTTCGTCGATCCAGGCGTTGCGCATGATGCCGAATACCCAGCTGTGAAACGGCGCTTCGGGCCGCCACTGCTGATAGCGCATCAGCGCACGCTCGATCGAGATCTGCACCAGGTCGTCGGCGTCCGAAGCGTGGCGGGTGATGGTCCGCCCGAACCGCCGCATCCGCGGCAGCAGCGCTACGATTTGCTGACGAACTTGCTCCAGGGTTGCCGAGGTCTCGTTCATGAATACGAGCGGGGAGTGGTTTTTATTCCCGGGGTCACGCGAAAATTCTCAACAAGCATAACGTGGCTGCAGGGAAGAATTCTCGGCTGCGATGCGTATATGCTCAAGCGTCCTCAGGAAATCACATGCTCCAAAGCCGACTCATAGTGTTGCTGCTTGGGCTGCTCGCGCTGGCGGCATCGCCCGCCCGTGCGCAAATCGGCCTGCCGCCGGTGCAGCTGCCGACCCTCCCCGGGGGCTTGGACACCCAGCCGCTGAACCGCACCGTCAATGGCGTGCTGGAGCAGGCGGACCCGAGGCAGCTGCGTGAGCTGAGGCAGCTGCGCATTCGCAATCTGCTGCGGACGAACCGCACCGTGCTGGAGACCGACCCTCGCGGGGCGCCGATTGTTCGCAACGAAGTCGTTGCGTTGTCACCGACCCAGGAAGCGCTCGATCGCGCGCGGGCGGCGGGATTTGGCATCGGGCGCACGCGGAGTTTGGAAGGGTTGGATGTTACGATCGTTGTGTTGCAGGCCCCTGCCGGGATGTCGACGCGCCGCGCGCTGGAAAGGCTGCGCCAGGATGATCCGGAGGGGACGTACGATTACAACCATATCTATTTAGATAGTGGTGAGGTGGAGCCGGGGACCGAGGGAGCTCCCGTTGCCCCGGCGAGCGAAGCGTCGCCGCTCCGGGCAGCAAGCATCAAGGTCGGCCTCATCGACGGCGGCGTGCAGCGAACCCATCCCGTCTTCACCGGCGTGACCATTCACGAACATGGCTGCGCCGGAGGAAACATTCCCAATCCTCATGGCACCGCCGTCGCCTCGCTGTTGGTCGGCCAGACCACCGACTTCCATGGCGCCGTACCCGGCGCCGAGCTGTTCTCGGCGGATGTTTACTGCGACCTCGCCGCCGGCGGCGCAGTCGATCTGGTCGCCGACGCCTTCTCCTGGCTGGCGAAGGAAAAAGTCCCGGTGATCAACATCAGCCTGGTCGGCCCCTCGAACGCGCTGCTCGAACGCATCGTCAAAGTCGTGATCAAGAAAGGTCACATCGTGGTCGCCGCCGTCGGCAACGACGGGCCGAGCGCGCCACCTTTATATCCAGCTTCTTATCCGAACGTGATCGCCGTCACCGGCGTCGACGCGAGGCATCGCGTGCTGGTGGAAGCTTGCCGCGGCGATCACGTCGACTTCGCGGCGCCCGGCTCGAATATGTCCGCAGCCAGCATCGAAACGCCGTTCGCAAAAGTTCGCGGCACTTCATTCGCTTCGCCCATCGTCGCCGGCCTGCTCGCAAGGAACATCAGCGCACCCGGCAAAGAACAAGCGGCGTCCGCCGTCGCACTGCTGGCTGCCCAGGCAATGGATCTGGGCGCGAAGGGCGCAGATAAGATCTATGGCAACGGCCTGGTCGGCGACGACCTGCGCATGTCCGAAAAGCTGGCCGCCGCCCCCCGCCCGTAACCGGCATTACGTGAAACAAAAATTTTTCGCGGTTCGCGGAAGAAATCGACATCCCCCCTCGTACTCCTATCAAAGGCTGCAGATTGGCTGCCGCCACGACAGGAGATGATCATGAAGACCTTTTGCACGGCGCCTCGTTTCACGCTGATCGGTGTTGCGTTGGCTGCTGCTCTGAATTGCGCCGCTGTGAATGCCCAGGTCCTGGGCGGCGGTGGCGTCGGCGGTGGGCTCGGGGGCACGTTGTCGGGCGGCATGCGCGACATGGGTGTGATGGGCCAGGGCACGATGAATGGCTCGCTCGGTGCGGACCTCGACTCCAGCTCGCTGCGCCGGACCACTCGCGATACTGCGGATCGCGCTACCGACAAAGCGCGGAGCACCGCCGGTGCGGCACGCGATCGTGCTACGTCGAAAGTGAACGAGACCCGTGATGTTGCGACGACCGGTGCGTCCGATGCGGCTGCGACTGCTGCGCATGAGGTCAACAACGTGCAGATCGACGGTGCTGCGAATGTCGCCGCCTCCGCCGCCTCCGGCGTGAGCCATGAAGGCCTGAACGTCGCCGGCGCCGCGCAGGGTGCGACGAGCGGTGCGGTGAGCAGCGGCCTGCAGAAGTCTGAAATGGTCGGCGCTGCGCAAGGCTCGGCCACTGGCGCTGCGAGCGGTGCGCTGGCGAACAAGCCGGAGTTGCTCGGCAGCACGCAGGGCGCCGGCGAAGGCGCGGCCAGCGGAAGCCTCGTGAAGGAACCGAAGGTCAGCGACGCGAAGGCGCCGGTGGCCAACACCACTCAGCCGAGCAGCGAGCCTGCGAAGCAGGCCGAGCCGGTCAAGGTCGCGCAGCCTTCTCGCCCGCTGAATGTTTCTGGCGACGCGAACGGCTCCGCCTCGGCCTCGCGCGAGAATGGTGTCTCCGCGCAGGGCAACGGCTCGGCCCACGTCTCTCGCAACTAACAAACATTCCAATGCTACGTAACAAAGGCGCCGAGCTCACCTCGGCGCCTTCTTGTTTAGAACGGCTTGCCGAACACCTGCGTCCAATAAATGCCCGGCTTGCTCTTCGGGTCGGTCACATACGCGATGCCCATCTCGGTGTAATCGGGGCCCATGATGTTCACGCAGTGGCCGGGGCTCTTGAGCCAGCCGTCGACGACGATCTCCGCGGTCTCGGCCCCGATCGCGATGTTCTCCGCTACGCCGCGCCATCGATATCCAACGCGGGATGCGCGCTCGCCGACCATGCTGCCATCCGAGCCGCGATGCTCGAAGAAATCGTTCTTCGCCATATCCTGGCTATGTATCAACGCCGCCTGGCTCAACATCGCGGATAACTTCAGCGGCGGCGCGGGTTGAAAATTCGTGCTGCCGCACTTGCGCGGCTTGCTGCGAGCCTCGTTGACCAACGACAGCACTTTCGCACTGACCTTCGAAGCATCCCGCACCGTCGGCGGAACGAAAGGTGTCGCGACGACGATCCAAACACCATTGCCGTGTTGATACATACCAATCTCGGTGAAGGCGGGATTGGTGATGGTGTCGCAGTACTGGTCGCGCAAGATCCCGAGAATGGCTTTCTCATCCGTGGATCCTTCCACGCGCATCGAAGCGGAAGTGGTGCCTCGGTAGTCGGTGCGTTCGAGTGCTTCCTTCAGTCGTCCGCCCTTGGACCATTCGCGAGCCACCGTATCCAAGCCGCGAGTCGAGCGCAGCGCCTGCTTCACTCCCGGATAATTCTTGCAGCCCTGGCGCCGGATATCGTTCAAGCCGCGTTCGATATCGGCGAACGCGGGTGCCGCAGCGAACACGCAGCTCAGGATCAGGCAGGTCCGAAGTACTCTCATGCAACGATGTTACGTCACCGCATGCGAATGATTCGAGTGCTTGCGAGTCGATCGACCGCGGCCCGTTGTGCCGCCGGATTTACTTTCACCGACGAACTTGCGAATGGCATCTTCCAGCGGCCGCTCGCCGTCGCAGTAGTGTTGCCACTCCGTTGCTTTGCCGATGTAGTCGGCCGCGGTGCGCATCGTGTAGCGCGTGGGATCCAAGCCCGCTTTCACTTGCGACCAGTTCAACGGCATCGACACTGTCGCACCTTCGCGGACGCGCGGTGACAGCGGCGCGACGGCAGTCGACATTCGATCGTTACGCAAGTAGTCGAGGAAGATGCGACCGCCGCGCACCTTCTTGGCCATGTTCACGACGTACAAATCGGGACTCTCATCGGCCATACGAACGCACACGCCTTGCGCGAACGCCTTCGCTTCCGGCCACGTCAGTCGATTGTTCTTCGAGTCAGCCAGCGGCGTGACGACATGCAAACCTTTGCCGCCGGTGGTCTTGCAGAACGACACCAGGCCCAATGCTTCGAGCCGCGACTTTATTTCTTTTGCCGCGGCGATCACGGTCGTGAAGTCGACATCCGGGCCGGGATCCAGATCGAACACCAGCCGTCCCGGTGTCGCCGGCTTGCCAGGCTGACAGTTCCACGGGTGCAGCTCGATCGCCGCCGACTGCGCTAAAGCAGCTAACGCTTCGACTCGATCGACTTGCAAGTACGGTTTGTGATCGCCGCTGACTTTCACCAGCGTCAGCAGGTTCGAGGTGCCTTGCATGGCGTGGCGTTGGAAGAAGCGCTCGTGCTGAATGCCATCGGGCGCACGAATCACCGAGCAGGGACGTCCTTTGATGTGCGGCAGAATCCATTCGCCCATGGCTTCGAAGTAGCGCGCGAGTTCGAGCTTTGTCACAGGCTCGCCATCGTTCGCATCCGGCCACAACGGTTTGTCGGGGCTGGAAATGGGCACGCCCATGACCACCGACGGCCCCGTTGTTTGCTTCGTGCTCTTTCTGGCAGCAGCGGACTTCTTCGGCGCAGCCTGCTTGCGTGCAGCCTGCTTCGCTGGCTTTGGCTCGGCGACTTCTGTCTCCTCCGCCTCGACCGGCATCTCGGCGACGATCTCCTTCGCCGGCTTGTCGGTGCGCAGTCCTTTGAATGCGGCCTGGCGAATGTTGCCGCCGCCGGTCCAGCCGGCGAATTCGATCTCAGCAACCAACTGAGGTTTGACCCAATGCACGTCCGCGCCTTTGCGCGGAGCGGTCTTGCCACCAAATGGATTCTTGTCGGTCTCGACCTTCTTCAACTTCGGCCACAGTGCGCGCAGCTTGTCGCCGCCGAACCCGGTGCCGACGCTGCCGACGTGCACGAGATGACCGCCGCGATTCACGCCCACCATCAGCGAACGGAAGTTTTGACCGGTTTGTTTCCAGCCGCCGATCACGACTTCCTGCCCGGCGCGACATTTGGCTTTGGTCCAATCGTCGCCGCGGCCGCCGCGATATTTGGAATCCAGTCGCTTGGAAATGATGCCTTCCAGATTCATGCGGCAGGCCGAATTCAACACCGCGTCGCCCGCGGTCTCGAAATGTTCGACATAGCGGATCAACGTCGTCGAGCCCTGGCCTTGCGCTTCGAGATATTCCTTCAGCTCCGCCTTGCGCTCAGACAACGGCAGCGAACGACGATCGCCGTCGTCGCTGTACAACAGATCGAATGCGAAGAAAATCAGATCGTCGGTGCGGCCTTCGGACAGCGCCGCTTGTAACGCCGCGAAATCCGGCGAGCCGTTCTCGTCCAGCGCCGCGATTTCACCATCGATGATGGCACTCGGAAAGTCGCTGGCTGCATCGGCAATGGCCTGGAACTTGGGCGTCCAATCCAGGCCCTTGCGAGTCTTCAATGTGACTTCGCCGTTGGCGATGCGCAGTTGCAAGCGATAGCCGTCGAATTTCACTTCGTGGCCCCAGCCGCCGCCCACCGGCGGCCGATCGACCGACTTGCACAACTCGGGTTCGATGAACGCCGGCATGCGCACGCGCTTGCTGGATTTCTTTTTCGTCGCCTTTGCTTGCTTGCGTGGCGCGAGTTCTGCAACTGACTTCAGTGCAGGGCGCGACGCAGGTTCGTCTTCGGATGCGCGATTGGACTGCCACACCGCATCCGCTTTGCCTTTCTGTTTCTTCATCATGAATGCTTTGGGC
>CAMLEO010000358.1 GCA_946478975.1 uncultured Steroidobacter sp. | reverse complement strand
GGAGGCGGAGCCGGAGCGCGTGCTGGCCCAGCTGCGCGAAATGTTTGGACGTGAATGTCTGCCGCTGAATCTGCCGGCACAGCAAGGGCGCGCCGTCGTCGATTGTTTTTTTCAACCTGCCGCGGACTCCGGGCTGAAGCCGGACTTCTCCTCGGTAGCGGCCGCGCACACTGAAATCATCGATCAAGTGGTGGAGGTCGATGAGGATTTGATGAAGCTGTATCTGGAGCAGGGCGAAGAGCTGACGCCGGAGCAGCTGCACGACCCTTTCGAGCGCGCGCTGCGTGAAGGCCACCTGATTCCAGTTTGTTTCGTCTCTGCCGAGACCGGCGTCGGCCTGAAGGAATTGTTAGAAATCTTTGCCCGCTTGATGCCCAATCCAATGGAGGGCAATCCGCCGCCGTTCCTGCGCGGCGAAGGCATCGGAGCGGAGCGTGTGAAGGTCATGCCCGATCCCTCGCTGCACGTCATTGCTCACGTTTTCAAAGTCAACATCGATCCCTTCGTCGGCCGCCTCGGCATCTTCCGCGTTCATCAAGGCACCGTCCGCTCCGGCGCGCAATTGTTTGTTGGCAATGCGCGCAAGCCGTTCAAGGTCGCGCATCTTTATAAGCTGCAGGGCAAGGATCACACCGAGATCCCGCAGGCCATTCCCGGCGACATTTGCGCCGTGCCCAAAGTCGAAGAGCTGCATTTCGACGCCGTGCTGCACGACTCGCACGACGAAGATCACTATCACCTGAAATCGATCACCTTGCCGCCGGCGATGGCGGGTATTTGCATCGAACCCGATCGGCGCGGTGAGGAACAGAAACTTTCGGACGCCCTGCACAAGCTGGTCGCGGAAGATCCCGGCGTTCGCATCGAGCATCAGGCCGGCCTGAATGAAACCGTGCTGTACGGCATGGGCGACTTGCATTTGCGCGTGCTGCTCGAACGCATGAAGGAACGCTACGGCGTCAATTGCAAGACGCGCCAGCCGAGCATTCCTTATCGAGAAACGGTGACGCGGCCCGCCGACGGTCATCATCGTCACAAGAAACAAACCGGCGGCGCCGGCCAGTTCGGCGAAGTCCATTTGCGCATCGAGCCGTTACCCCGCGGGGAAGGATTTGAGTTCGTCGACGAGGTAGTCGGCGGCGTGATTCCGTCGCAATACATTCCGGCGGTGGAGAAGGGTGTGCGCCAGGCATTGACCGAAGGCGCGGTCGCGGGCTTTCCGCTGCAGGATCTTCGCGTCATCGTTTATGACGGCAAGCATCATCCGGTGGACTCGAAGGAAGTCGCGTTCATCGCCGCCGGTCGGCGTGCGTTTCTGAACGCGGTGGAAGAGGCGGCGCCGATCGTGCTCGAACCGGTGGTGAGAATCGAAGTCACATCGCCGAGTGCGGTGACCGGGGATATCACAGGCGACCTGGCGACACGGCGCGGGCGTGTGAGCGGCAGTCATTCGTTAGCGAATCAGCGCACCCGGATCAGTGCGCTGGTGCCGCTCGCTGAGATCAACGATTACCAGTCGAGGGTGAAGTCGCTCACCGGCGGTGAGGGAACGTACACGATGGAACTGAGCCACTACGACCCGGTGCCGCCGAAGAAACAACAGGAGCTCGCCAAAGCCTTCAAAAGAGTGGAGGAAGAATAGTTCCTCCACTCGGGCGTTGAGTGTTACGGCGCGCAGCGCCGTAATTAGGAGACCTTGCGGAAGCGATACAACACCTGGTCCGTCTTGTGACGAATCGACGGATCGAACACCGGCTTGGTGTGATCGTCCTCGGGGTTGGCAAACGCCTTGCTTTCGGTCTCGAACTTCAAGCCCGCGGCTTCGAATTCTTTCTTGATGATGGCCGGGTCCATGCGATGCATGGCGTCGACCGACACCGCCGGATCGCTGCCTGCGGCGCCGACGTGATCGAGCACTACGACGACTGCGCCCGGCTTCAACGCCAGCGACAGCTTCGCGAGCGCCTGCGCGGGATCGATGACTGGCCATGAGCCGTCCTTCGCGTGCCAATGCAGGTCGTGATACGACATCACGAACAGCGCGCCATCGAGGCTGACGGGTTCGAACGGTGCGTCTTCGGGTTTGGTCGTCAGCTGCACGACGTTCGGCAGGCGATCGTTTCCATAGCGCTGGTTCGGCTTTTCGCCCGCGAACTTCAGGTACTCGGCATTGTTATAAGCAATCACTTTGCCGTTCGGGCCGACGATGCGCGACAGCAGCTCGGTGTAATAGCCGCTCGCGGAGAAATAATCGACGACGCGCATGCCCGGGCGAGCTTCGAAGAATGTGAGCACTTCTTTCGGTTTACGCCAGGCGTCTTCGTCGACATCACCGGGCAAACGATCGGTGCTCGCGATGGCGGCGTCGATCGCTGCTGTGTCGGCGGCAGCGGAGGTTGCAGGCGGCGCTTCCGCGGGCGGTTGAGCGGCGGGCTGCTCGGGCGGAGCTTTGTTACAAGCAGCGAGGCTGAAGAACGAGGCGGTGACCGCCAGCAAGATGACGTTTCGCATTTTGACTCCCTTGTACCCTGATTCTCTGGTCGAAAGCGGCCGAGGCCCTTTCGACGGGTCCGTCAAAAGACGCGACTTTTGCCGGACCCACATTTCTTGGTCGATCGAGGCGCTTAGCGCTCGACCATGCCGTCGAGTTGGTCCGCCAGCTGGATCAGCTCGCGCTGCAGATAGGCCCGTTGGGCGGCGGTCAGCGAAGCGTCGAGGGTACCCAGCACGTTGAGCGATTGCTCGCGATTCCGCGTGGCCTTGGCTTGATATGCCGGGGTCCACTGCGTTTCCGGTTTTCGTAATAGCGCCAGGATACGCTCCTCGACCACGGCGGGCGACTGACCTGCGGTAAACCGTGCGCGCAATGCGCCGAACATGGCTTGCCGCCAGTGCTCCTGGCTTTCCAGCCAGTCGGTCGTCGTCGATTGGAATTGATTGCTGAGCTGCGCGATCAGCTGGCGCTGCTCCTTGGTCACCGCGCCGGTCCAGCGCTTGAGTTGTTTCTCGATGTCCTTGGCGCGCTGTTCGTGCCACTTGCCGTCGGCCTGCGCTTCCAGGCTCTTCTCGTTGCGCTCGCGCGATTTCTCCGCCAGGTTGGTTTCGAACTCGTCGATCTGTTCGGGCGTGAGACTCATCAGCAGCCGGGCGGCATCGGGCGAAGCCTGCTCGACCAGGCGCGAGCCGAATCCTTCCACTTGAGTTTCGATGCCTTTGTAAGTGCTGGCGGTGCCGGGCCGCTGCGAGTTGGCGGCCAGCTCACGCAGGAATTTCGCGTAGCGGACCAGCTCCGAGCGACGATGCCATTGCAACGTGTCGTTCAGCCACGTGTGCAGGTTGCTGCGCTGGGTGTCGTCGAGGGAGACCAGATCCTGGATGTACCAGGCGGCGAGCGTGTCGAGGCGGTTATAAAAAAAGTTGGTGCAGCCGAGCAGCGTGGCTGTCAGTGCCAACAGCAGCAGCAAGTACGCCTTGGTCCGAGTCATTCCTCATTGCTGAACGACTGCCGTCGAAGCGCGGCACACCAGACGATACCCCAACCGCGTCGATTGTGGAGCAACGCCGGTTTGTAGCATTTGCAGGAGCAGGTTGGTGGCGGTGTAGGCGAGGTCGTATGTGGGCTGATGCACGGTCGTCAGTCGCGGCCAGACCGTTTTCGCAATGTATGTGTCGTCGAATCCGGCAACCGACAAACCTTCCGGCACCGAAATGCCCAGCTCATGCGCGGCCATCAACACGCCGGCGGCCATGTCGTCGTTACTGGCGAACACGGCGGTCGGGCGATCGGGCTGCGTGAGCAGTTCCTTCGCCGCTTCCATGCCGGACTCGAATGTGAAATAGCCCTGTCGCACGTAACTCTCGCGAAATTCGACGTCGTGCGCGGCGAGCGCGGCTTTGTAGCCGCTCAGCCGTTGACCGCTGGCGAAGTGATCCGGATGGCCGACGATGAAACCGATGCGACGGTGGCCGAGGCCGAGCAAATATTCCGCCATTTCACGCGCGGCGCCGGCGTCGTCCATGTCGACGTATGGCGTCGGATGCTCCACGTCATTCGGAGCAATGCGAACGAACGGCAGCGAACGGCGGTCGAGCGCGCGCATGAGGTCCACCGATTCGCTCAACGGCGCCGTCACGATCAAACCATCCAGGTGGGTTTGATCGACCAGGCCCAGCACGTCGCGCTCCAGCTCTTCGCCGCGACCGGTGACCTGGTGCATCAGCAACTGGAAGCGATCTTCCCGGCAGCGGGCCATCGCGCCGTGCTGGACGTCGACGATGTAGTTGGCGCTGGGATTTTCGTAGATCAACCCGATCAGGAACGAACGGCGCCCCGCCAGGCTGCGCGCCGACAGGCTCGGGTGATAATTCAACTTCTTGACGATCGCGAGCACGCGCTGGCGAGTTTCCTCGCGCACGTTGGGCTCGTTGTTCAGCACCCGCGACACGGTTTTGATGGCGACGCCGGCCGCCTCGGCGACGTCCTGAATCTTCGCCCGGCGGGGCGGTGCTTTAGTCATTTTGAAAACTAGCCAGTGGTCCAGCGAGTCGCCCGCCGCCCCGGTGGCAGCGGGCGGGCAGATCTCATGAATCGCAGCCGTTGGAATCGTTCAAGCCCGATTCCAGCCGCACGTTGGCGATGCCGAGCTCGAGTTTACCAGCGGTCGTCAGCGCGAACGGTGCGGTCACGTGGCGCAGGTCGGCGCCGCGGTTCTGGAAACAATGCAACGGCAGCTTCACCTGCTGCCATTCGCCTTTAGTCGCCTGTTTCAAGCGCGAATCGATCGGGAAGTCGCCGCGGCAGTTGGCGCCGCATTCGATCGAAACAGTGACCGGCGCAGTCGGCGCGTGATCGACGCGATAATCGAACGTCAGCGACAGCATGCCGTTCGCCTCACGTTGCAGATCGATCGGATTGGCACCCTGGAGCGCAACCGTCGCCGCACCGCTGCCGGACCACTTCAACAAGCGTGCATCTTCCTGAGCAGAGCGATCGACCGCTGTCGCTTGCAACGCGCCGCTCTCCGATTTGCCGACCGCAGTGCTGAACATCGTGCGAGCACCAGTGCCTTCGCCGATCACAAACTGCCAACCCGGCGCGGCCCTGCCCGACACGAAATAACTGTGCGTCGAGGCTGCCCCTTCGGCAGCGGCAGGAATCACTTCGGACAGCTGCTGCAGATCGCCCACGTCTTGATAGGTGAGGCCGTAGCCGTATGCAAACAACGGCTCCTGATCGCCGGGCGATGCGGTCGTCTGCGTCGGCGTGCGCGGCCAGGCGAAGGGCAGCTTGCCCTTGAAGTCATAAGGAATGGTGCCGTCCTTCTTCGCGAACAACACATCGGCAATGCCGCCGCCTTCCGAGCCGGGCAGCCACGCAGCGACGAACGCATCGGACGCATTCAACTCCGGGTTCACCCACATCGGCCGGCCGGACAGGAACACCGACACGACCGGAATCTTCTCGGCGCGCAGGCGCTTCAACAATTCCAGGTCCGACTTGTTGCCGGGCTTGTATTCCAGCGTCGCGACGTCGCCTTGAAATTCGGCATACGGATCTTCGCCGAACACGACGATTGCGACATCAGGCTTGCGCTTGTAACTGCCGTCCGCGCTCAGCGTGGCGGTGCCACCGCTCGCTGTCACTGCCGAACGAATGCCGGCGAAGATCGAGTCGGCGTTGGGGAAATTCTTGTTGGTGATGCCGGTGCCCTGCCAGGTCAGCGTCCAGCCGCCGTTCTGTTTGGGAATATTGTCGGCGCCGTCGCCCGCGACCAGCACATTCGCGTTGGGCTTGAGCGGCAGCACCTTGCCGGCGTTCTTCAACAGCACCAGCGATTCGCGCACCGCCTGGCGAGCGATGGCGCGATGTTCGGGCGAGCCGAGCAGATCGTACTTGCCCGCGGGCTCGCGGCTCGAAGGTTTGCCGGCCTCGAAGATTCCCGAACGCAGCTTCACCCGCAGGATGCGACGAACGGCGTCATCGAGTCGCGCCATCGGGATCTGGCCGGACTTCACTTGCGCCAGCGTGTTGTCGTAAAGCTCGCGCCAGCTGTCGGGCGCCATGAACATATCCAGGCCGGCGTTCACCGCCGTCGGGCAGCTGGTGTTGGTGCAGCCTTCGACCTGGCCGTGCGCATTCCAGTCGCCGACGATGAAGCCGTCGAAGCCCATGCGATTCTTGAGCACGTCGGTGAGCAGGCCTTTGTGGCCGGTGATCTTCTGTCCCTGCCAGCTCGAGAACGACGCCATCACGACTTGCACGCCGGCGCCGATCGCGGCGACGTAGCCGGGGCCGTGCACGTCGCGCAATTGTTCTTCTGTGGCGCGGGCATCGCCCTGATCGCGGCCTTCGAACGTGCCGCCGTCAGCGATGAAATGTTTGGCCGTCGCAATCACATGCCCCGCCCCCGTCAGCTTTGCGTAGGACGCCTCA
>CAMLEO010000357.1 GCA_946478975.1 uncultured Steroidobacter sp. | reverse complement strand
AGAGAATGAACAGCTCACTCGAGTCTTGGAAACCTGGACTTTGCCGGAATGTTTTGTTGGGCTGGCTCGCCGCCTCGGCCTTCTCAGCGATCCCGGCGCACGCTTACACCTACGCCATCGTTCATCACTTCAACGACGGCAGCGTCATCAACGACGGTAAATCTCCATACCAGCCCCCGGTGACCGGCCCGGGCGGCAATTTCTACGGCGTCACCATGGAGGGCGGATCGGCCAATTACGGCGTCGCGTATGTCATGACGCCTTCGGGAGCCGTCAGCATTCTGCATAACTTCGGGGTTGCGCCATCGGAGGGAAGAAATCCCACGGCCGGCCTGACGTTGGGAAGTGACGGCAATTTCTACGGCGTCACCGTGGCCGGGGGCAGTGCGGGTTATGGAACGGTCTTCCGGATGACACCGTCGGGAGCGGTGACCGACCTGCATTCGTTCGGCGCACAACTCATGAACTGGAATGGGCAGATGGTTCCCGATGGCTGTTACCCGGCGAATGCATCGCTGGTCTCGGCAACGGACGGCAATATTTACGGGACGACGCGCTCGACCTGCGGAGATGTGACCGGCGGAAGATTTTTCCGCATCGACGTTGCAACCGGTGCATACACGATCCTCAATGCAGAGTTCGGATCACGAGGCTCTCCGTCAGAGCCGCAGGGCATCGTGCAGAATGCCGCTGGGTTCTTTATAGGAGTTTCAGCGACCGGCATCGTCCACACTCCGGGGTATCCCGGTGATACAAATACCGGAACAACATTTCGCGTACGTCCCGACGGGCGCGATGTATATGCATGGCAGCTGCCGGGTTATGGCGTGACCGATGGTCCGCAGTGGCCGATTGGCGCGGTCAGTCTGGGAAGCGTCGATGGTTATATGTATGCAGCAAGCGGCAGCAACAACGGACTGGGGCTGCTGTTCAAAACGCCGCAAGATTCCCCATGGCTGGTGACTGTTCTCCATCACTTCAGCGATGGCAGCGTGGCAAACGATGGATGGGGGCCCACTGGCGCGCCGCTGCAATTGTCCGACGGCAGCCTAGTGGGCGCCGCTGCGTTCGGCGGTCAGAACAACGGCGGTATCATTTATCAGATTTCAGCGTCCGGCGCGTATTCCATCGTCCACCAGTTCGGCTCGGTGGCCAATGACGGCAATCTTCCTTTCTGTGTTTTATATAAAGCACCTGACGGCAATCTCTACGGCACGACGTGGATCGGAGGCGCGAGCGGCGGCGGTGTCATTTTCAAGCTCGTTCCCTGAGCTCCTCGACAATCGTCCACCCGCACACTGCGCTGCCCAACGCCAGCACCGCCGCGATCAGCGATATCACACGGAAGCTGCGAACGAACGATTGCTTGAATGCATCCTCGATCGCAGCTCGTTGCTCGCCGTCGATCGGCTTCGGCACGTCGGCTTCGGCGAGCTTGGGGATTTCGGCGCGCACGAGCTCGCGCGTTTCGTTTGACAGCGACATTTTTTCCAGGCGTTCGTCGAGGGCGCCACCGAACACGCCAACCGCGATCACGCCAAGGACTGCGACCGCGAGCATTCCGGCGACGCGAGCCGTGGCGTTGTTGATTCCAGAGGCGACGCCGGCGTGACGATCGTCGACGCCGCGCATGACGGTCGTCGTCAGCGGCGCCACGCTCACCGCCATGCCGAACCCCAGCATGACCATGGCAGGAAAAAATGTCGTCCAGTAGCTCCCGCCGCGATCGGGGATGGCGAGCAGGGCGAAGCCGATGGCGACGATGACGGGCCCGATCGTGAGCAGCTTGCGAGCGCCGTAACGATCGATCAGCCCGCCGGACCAGCGCGACAGCACACCCATGATCAGGCTGAAGGGCAGGAACGCGGCGCCGGCGAGCGTCGCGGAATATCCCTGCACTTGAATCAGGTTGAAAGGCACGAAAAACATCGCGCCGCCCAGCGCGAAATAAAGTAACAACGTGATCGCGTTCGCACCGGTGAAATTCCGCGAGCGGAACAGATCGAGCGGCATCATTGGCGCTCGTGCCCGAGCCTCGCGCCATACAAACAAACCCAACATCACAATCGCGATCACCAGCGGGCCGAGCACCGCCGCGCGCATCCACCCGCTCTCCGATGCGAGAGTCAGTGAATACGCAAGGGCTCCGAGCCCAATGACGGCAAGCGCACCGCCGCCCCAGTCGACAGCGACGTCGCGAGATTCATCCCGACTCTCGGGCACGCGCCAGAGCGAGATCGCGATGGCCACCGCGGCGATGGGAACATTGATGATAAAAATGATTCGCCACGACCACGTATCGACGATCCATCCGCCGAGCACGGGACCCAATGCAGTGGTGAGCGCTGAGGCGCCCGCCCATGTGCCGATCGCACGCCCTCGCTCGCGTTCGGGAAAGGTCGCACTGATGATCGCAAGACTGCCCGGCACGAGCAGCGCGCCACCGACACCCTGAACCGCTCTGGCTGCGATGAGTGCGGCTGCATTCGGTGCCCAGGCGCAAGCAACTGAAGCGACCGTGAAAACAGCAATGCCGATTACAAACATGCGGCGTCGACCGAATCGATCGCCGGCGGCGCCGCCGACGAGCAGCAGGGAGCCGAGCAGCAGCATGTATGCATTGACCACCCACTGTGCGTCCCGCACCGAGGTGGCGAGATTTGCCTGGATGGCCGGCAGCGCGACGTTCACCACCGAAGTATCGATGAACGCCATGCTGGAGCCGACGATGGTGGCAGCAAGCACCCAGGGTTTTGCACGCTCCGCGCAGGGGTGAGCGCCCTCGTGAGCGCCACGAATCACCGTCTCGTCGCAGGGGATGAACACCGAACCGAGCATGGCAGGCTCCTGAGCAGGCAGGACTCTAACGGCGCGGCGCCAGCGGAGTTCCCCCCGCGAGTCCCGTTCCCACATTCCGTCGCCCAGTTATCACCTCGCCGCCACTTCAAATACAATCCGCCCTGGGGATGGAACACACCGAGTTCAACATGGAAACGCGTTATCACTGGCGACAGATAGCTTGGTTTATGAGCATCTGTCTCACCCCTTTGCTCTCCCACGCCGAACCGCCCGCCGACGCCCCGGTCCCGATCGAGATCTTCAAAGCGCCGATGCCCGGCAAAAGCGCGCGCGCCGCGTTTCCAGCGAGCGAGTACGCGCTGAGACGAGAAGGCTGGGTCCGGCTGAACATAATGATCGATCCCAAGGGCAAGCCGTACGAGGTCACCGTCGTCGATTCGAGCGGCATCGATATGTTCGAGCGCGCCGCCGTCCAGACTGCGAAGGATTCGACGTTTCAGCCGGCAATGCTCGGCGATGAGCCGGTGGACGCGAGCTTCAGTTACAAAGTCGTGTTCCTGCTCAAGGACACCTCGAAGGGAGCGGGCTCGCAGTTCGTCAAAGCATACAAGCAGCTGATGCAAGCGATCGATGCGGGCGATCAGGCCGCGGCCGATGCGGAGCTGGCGAAGCTGGAAGTGAACAATCTGTACGAGGATGCTTATAACAACATCGCCCGCTACCACTATTTCCTCAAGTGGGGCACCGAGCAGCAGCAGCTCGCCGCCTTGAAGGGTGCCATCGCGGGAGAGCCGCTGCCTCGTTATCTGCCCGACGATATGTTCGTGCAGGCCGTGCGAACGTTGCTGGCGCTGCAGCTGCGGGCAAAGGATTTCGCCGCCGCGCTGAAAACCTGGGAGACACTGCAGAGGTCCGCGCCCAACGACAATCTGGACAAGTTCAAGCCTGTCATCGCCAAGGTCGAGGCCCTGCGCACCTCCGATGCTTCTTACAGCGTCGACGGAGAAATCGACAAAGGAACGTCCTGGTTCTATACGCTGTTCAAGAACCGCTTTCAGATCGGCGTGACCAGCGGCGCCGTGGCCGAGATCAAGCTCCGGTGCGACAAGAAATATGTATTCTTCCGCTATGAGCCGGACCTGCAGTACCGCATCTCAGACAAATACGGCAGCTGCGATCTCGAGCTCGTCGGCGACCACGGCAGCAAGTTCTCGCTGATTCAGTCGTGACGATCCGCGTCGCATCCTCAGGGCACCGGCTGCACCACGAAGTGATCCTCTCCTAACAAAAACAGCGTCCGGCTGTCGAGGCTGATCCGCAGACGCATGGCGCCTGGACTGTCCGAGAGCGGAATCGTGATCGGCGTCAGCTCCGGCAGCACCGGCGCGGAGACACGCGTGTCGAAGATGCGGATGGTGCCTGGCTGAGTATTGTTTCCGCTGTCTCGGAAGTAATAGACACGCTCACCGTCCGGCGAGAGAACATCGCCGAGCACTGGGGTGCCCCCAATCTGCAGCTGGCCGAAGACCGAGAAGTCCGCGTTGCGCACGTACTCGCCCGACAGCGATTTGGTCGCGTGTCGATCCATACTTCCGGGCGAGTAATACTGGAATGCAGTCGTCGTATTGAGCGTGCCGGTGCTGGAATCGTAGTACACGAGCGGCACGTCGAACGCATTGGTCGCAGCGCCCATCGTTGCGCGACTGCCATCGGGGCTCATGTCGATGCCAACGTTGCCGGACATGCTGGCTAACGTCGTGAACGTACCATCGATCAACGAGTACGCACGGGACGCGTCGCGAACGATCACCTTACCGTCGTTGGCGACGGCGAGTTGGCTGGCCGTGCCGACGTAGAAATTCGGCACCGCGACGCCGCTGTTGGCCACGAGCGTGACGGGATCCGCCCGATACAGCTGATCTTGCGTCAGCACCAGCAGCTCTCGGCCGTCCGGGCTCATCGCGATGTCAACGAGATTGGGATAGTTGCGCGTCGTCGTGGTCCACGCGCCCGATCCCGGATCATATTGATAACGGGTCACGAGGTTCGAAGAACTGCCGTAGTTGAAATACGCTGCCGAGGTGAGCACTGCGTCGCGCTCGGCATCGTAAACGACGTGACAATCCGGAATGGAAACGTTGGTGGCCATCGCGAAGTACGGATAGTTCGGATGATCGCGCACCACCAGCTCCGCGCGCGAGCGGTCCAGACCCAGATTGTTGTCGATGGTGATGGCAGGCCGGGCACCGGCAGCAAGACCAGCCGGCGGCAACGCGCGAATCTCGGTGTCGCTGCGAACGACGACGGAAGCGGCCGGCTGACTGCCAAACATCACTTGCGCGAGATTTCCTTGTCCGAATCCCGAGCCGCGAATGACGACTTCCTTCTGCTCGTTCGAGTACGCCACATACGGCGCCACATAATTCACAGTGGGCAGATTGAGGTTCAGCGTAACGGCCGCCGTACGGGTCGCGCCGAGCACGCCGGGACCGGCGTAGTTGAATGTCACAACTGCGGTCTGCTCACCGTTCGCCAATGTTTCCAATTCGGCCGGCACCAGCGTCAAAACAGCCTGGCCTCCGGACATACCGCTGCCCGTGACAGTGAGCCACGGCACCGACGTCGTGGCCGTCCAGTTCAGGGCTGCGCCGGTGTCTCCAATGGTGATCGTTCGTTGCAGACTCGAACTGGCCGAGGTGGACGCCGCGTTGATCGCAAAAGATGCCGTCGCTGGCTGCAACGTGAGCGACGAGCCGGCGAGTGTATATGTCACCGGCAGGCTGATGCTGGAGCCGGTCGCCGGCGTGAGCACGACAGTAGCGGTAAATGTGCCTGGACCCAAGTTGGTCTGGTTGGGCTGCAATGTTAGAACGCCGGGTGCCGTGCTGCCGCTCGCGTTCAGCCAGCCCGAGCCGTTGGCTCCATAGGTCACAGCGACAGAATAGGTCGTCGATGCCAGTGCAGTGGTGATATTCACCGCCTGTGAGGCAGGCGGCGATCCTTGTCCGGTGACCGCGCTGAAGCCAGCGGTGCTCGCACTCAGCCCGAGGTTGTTCGCAACGTTATAAGTCACCGGCAGCGTTGCAACGAAGCTTCCTGCCGTAAAGCTGACGACTGCGCTGTAGCTGCCCGGAGCGAGATTCGATCCGCCGACCAACGTGACTGTCGGCGCCGTCGAAGCGCCATTGGCGGGTGTCACAGTCAGCCAGTTGCTGCCAGTGTTATAGGCCACGCTGGCGGCGATGGCACCGCCCGAAAGATTCCGCACATTCACCGTCGCCGTTTGTGACGACGTTCCCTCGACGCCGGACAACGTGACGCTCGGTGGGTCCACGCCGATTCCCGCAACGTTATATGTGACAGTAACGGTGCGAGGACTGCCGGAAATCTCGCGGCCGCAGTTGGGATCCAGGCAGGCGCGAACAGTGACGGTATCCGTGAAATTGCCGAGGCCGACGGACTGCGGCGACTTCGGAAAGATCGTCATCTCACCGCTGGTGTCTCCGGTGATGCGCACCGTGGCGGTCGCGACGGCCGTATTGGTGTGCAGGACGAACAGATACACCGTGCTCTGAACGCCGGTGATCGAACCGGTGACCGTCTGCGGTGCAGGCGTCGGCCCGTTCTGGGCCGCCGAAAACGTCACACTCGATGTGCCGATGCTGAAG
>CAMLEO010000356.1 GCA_946478975.1 uncultured Steroidobacter sp. | reverse complement strand
GACGTCGGCCGGCTGCAGCGCGCGCTCGACGTCATCACCTGGCCTCTGACTCATCAGGGCACGCCCGAGCCAGTGCGCCAGTTCTCCGGCACAAACACCAGCAAGCCACCCTCCCGAAGCACCTTGCCGATGGCGGAGGAAACAGTGCTGCCGCCTTCCCTTCCCGGCGCGCAAATCAAACAACAGGTAATGACCGTCGCGCTCAAGCCGATCGATACCGGCGGACATCCCTACGATTCGCTGGTCAAGGCGAAGTACGAGAAACAAGTGAGCGAGAAACTCACTGCTCTCGGTTTCCGTGTGATTGCACCGAGCATCTATGCACGCGCTGCCGATGCGGCAGCGACAGAGGTCGGCGGCATCTACGATCCAATCAGCGGCCAGGCCAATCCCGATAAAGCCAAGGCCGCCCAGCAGGCGCTCAGTCGGCAGCTGAAAGAAACACATGCCGTGGATGCAATCGCGAGCGTGGAGTTCACGCACGTCGGCGCGTCCTACGATCTCCAGGGCAACGCTTCCTGGGATGGAACGACCCAAAGTGTCTTTGCGACACCGGCGGGTTGGAACGGCAAGGCATACACCGGAACACAAGGCGCGCTGTCGCTGCTGCTGCGCCTGGAAGATCTATCGGGCCAGCATTTGTATTCGAGGCGCGGCGGCATCGAGCTGACTGCGTTGTTCATCAACGGCGATTTCGACCGCGTTGCGCCGGAGAAACTGCTGCTCGATGAAAGCAAGATGGCACGCGCCGTCGAAATCGCCCTGGAAGGGCTGGCGGGCGGCACCTAGCCGTCCCCAGGCACGCGTCACGGACAGTAAAACTCACCTACGGAAATCTCAGATGATTCGTAAACTCTCTGCACGCGCGACGATCGCGTGCTCCCTGCTGGCCCTGTCGTGTATGGCGCATGCCGAGAACGAAGGGCTCGGCTTCGCGTTCGAGGCCGACCTGGAATACGGCGGCGACGATCTCGCCACGCTCAAGTTCACCGACGGCAGCTCTCAAGACATCAAGGCCGGTCAAGGCGTGACACTCGCGCTCGGCGGTCACTATCGTGCGGCCGAATCGCCGTTCTCGGTGCGCGGCACCGTCGGCTATAAATATGTAACAACCAAGGCGAGCAACGCCGATATCAGTGTCAGCCGCGTCGTGATGGAGGTCGTCGGCAACTATCTCTGGGATAACGGCTGGTGGATCGGCGGCGGCATCACGCATCACAGCTCGATCAAGTTCGACACCGACGGTTATGGGCCCAATGTGAAGTTCGACGACGCCACCGGCCCGACACTGGAAGTGGGTTGGCGCTGGATTGCTTTGACCTACACCAATCTCGATTACAAGAACTCGTTCGGCGGCAAGTCGGATGCAAGCAGCGTGGGGCTGAAGCTCACCAGCAAGTTCTAAGCTGGCACGTACATCCGCCGCAGCCACGCCCTCGCGACCAGCGCGATCGCAAACGGCGCGAACCACGATAGGCGATGTGCCGTCGCGCCGAGTTCCGGCGGCAGCAGATGTGTCAGTCCGATGTTCAGGAAGGCCACATGCGTCGCCACTCCCGCGCCGAGAATCGAGCCGAAGTGACGTTCGAGCCACCACCGCGGCTGAACCTGCTCGCGCCGTGCGAAACGTAGCATCACCGCCCCAGCGATCAGACCAACGCTCGAAAGCACGCCAGTGATGAGATCGCGATAACCAATTCCCAGCGCCAGCATGACGATGCCAGCAGCGACATTGACCCAGGCCAGCGCGTGGTACACGGAGCCCGTATAACGTTTCACGTCGCGCTTGTCCCGCACGGCGCGCCAGGCAAGCCAGCAGGCAGTCACGGTGATCAGAACGATGTACAAAAGAAACATCCCGGTGAGCGGCTGACCTCGGCCAAAGGCTGCGAATGCAATCACCAGGGCCGTGATCGAGACCACGACCATGGCAACCATGAATACGCGCCCGACGACGCGATGGCCGCCGCTGCCCTTCCGCAGTGTCGCAGCCGTCCAGAAGGCAGCCAGCGCGAACGTCCCGGCGATCACATGCATCTCGCGAATCACGTCGTATATCGTCATGAGCTGCCCCACGTCATCGATGAGTGCTGACAGGTTCGGATCGCAGCGGCTCACCCGCAGGTGCCAATAGTCAGCTCGTCGGGGTGCCGGAAGTCACATTCGGCTAGCAAGCCTTGTACGTGAAGCATGGGTCAGGTAAATCATCCGCATGAACCGTGCGCAGGCCAGTGGGCGGAGATTTCCGCGCACGCTCGATGTCGCGGCCTACATAACGTGGGCAGCAATATCGATTGAGGTATTTCGCGCCGCCGGCAGTCTGCCCGGCGGAGTCGCCGCCACACGCACTGTGGCCGCGCTGTTGCTGCTGATTTATCTGGGTGGGTTCATTCTGTCGGCGAGGCCGGCGCCCGTCATTCGCCGCCCGATCGGTCATTGGCCATTGCTCGTCATGCTCGCGGCTGTGTTCGCACTGCTGGCACTCGGGCCGCTGGGCATGGCGCCCGTGCTGCTCGTGATCGTTGCAGTCGTAGCCGTTCTGCAAATGCCCACCCGGCCGGCAATCGCATTGCTGGCGGCTGTGAACGTCGCACTCGCTGCTGTGATCGAGTTGCTGTGGCACGCGCCGGCGAGCCTGCGAATGCTGATGATCTATGCGGGCTTCCAACTGTTCGCGGGGGTCGCTGCTTACTCGATGAAAAGCACGCAGGCGTTGGCCGCTGAACTGCGGGAGGTCAATGCCAATCTGCGGGCAACGCAGTCGTTACTTGCAGAGAGTGCCCGCGAGAGCGAACGACTGCGCCTGTCGCGCGAACTGCATGACGTGAGCGGGCACAAACTCACGGCGTTGAAGATCAATCTTGCCGTGCTGTCAAAGGACGCCGGGCTGGCGGCAAAGAGAGAGTTTCAAATCGTGAGAACGCTGGCCGACGAGCTCCTCGCAGACATTCGCGGGGTCGTCTCGCAGCTGCGCCAGCACGATGGAGTCGATTTGCACCACGCCTTCGAACGCCTCGCGGCATACCTGCCTTCGCCACGCGTGCACGTAGAGGTCGCGGAAGACGCACGGGTCGCAGACGCAGAGCGCGCCGCCGCCCTCGTGCGACTGGCCCAGGAAGGACTCACGAATTCTGCGAAACATTCGGGCTCGCGCAACGTGTGGCTCACGCTTCGTCGTGAGGGAAATCGGTTGCAGCTGCTGGTCGAAGACGATGGCATCGTCGAGTCACCGCTCAAACCGGGGCACGGCGTGCTTGGAATGCGCGAGCGAGTCACCGAACTGGGAGGCGAGCTCGAAATCGGAACCGGGATTCGCGGCGGCCTGCGCATCTGCGCGCACCTGCCTCGCGAGCGCATCGCATGACGTTACGAATCGCGCTTGCGGACGATCAGGCGTTGGTGCGCGAAGGGTTGAAGGCGCTGCTCCGTGATTTCGGCATCGAAGTGGTGCTCGAAGCTGCTTCGGGCGAAGCCATTCTGGAGCGGGCACGCGATCTCGCAATCGACGTGATCGTATCGGATGTTCGCATGCCCGGACTGGACGGCCTGGCACTGGTTGAAGCGCTGCGCGAGCGTGGAGACACGACACCCTTGGTGCTGCTTACGACATTCGATGACAGCGATCTTTTGCTCCGCGCGGTGCAAGCCGGCGCGCAAGGATTCCTGCTCAAAGACGCCTCCGCCGAGGACTTGCGCGATGCCATCGAACGTGCCGCTCGCGGCGAAAACTGGCTATCGCCGGTGTCGACCGATCCGGTGCGCGAGCGCTTCGCGTATCGCGACCGCGCGCCGCCGGATGCCACGTTTGGTGAACGAGAGGTCAGCATTCTGCGCCTGATGGCAGGCGGCTACTCGAACAAGGAAATCGCGCGAGCACTGTTTCTCGCCGAGGGCACGGTGAAGAATTATGTTTCCGAAATCCTCGACAAGCTCGGCACGCGAGACCGGACGCGCGCGGTGCTGAAGGCGATTACGCTGCGGATCGTTTGATCGAGTCGTTATTCGGGAGCCTTCATCGCCGGCAGAATCCGGTCGCGCAGCCAGAACATCGGCTCCAGGCCGTCGGCGCGATTGAAGCGCGTGCCGGTGATCGCGATGGTGCTTCTCAGCTCCGGCATCACGATCAGAAACGTTCCGCCATTGCCCTGCGCCCACAGCAGGCGCGTCTTCGGCAGCTGCGGATCTTTGGTGTTATCCAGCCACCAGAAGTAACCATACCGCTGGCCCATACCGAAAATCGTGGTGTGCTCCTGGGTCATCGCGTCGATCCATGCTTCGGAGACGATGCGCACGCCCTTGTACATGCCGCGACCTAACACCAACTCACCGATCTTGATCAGATCATCAGGCAGCACACGCAGATGCCCGCCGGTGTCCACGCCGCGTTTGTTTGCCCAGTAGGCCCATTCGGCACGGTCGAAGCCGAGCGGGCGGAAGAGATATTGAATCGCGAATGTATCGACTGTCATGCCGGTGGCGGTCGCCAGGATTTCTCCCAGCGCGACGGCGTTGCCGGTGCAGTAGGAGAACTCCTTGCCCGGATCGGTGCGCATGGGCAGCGCGGCCCAGCTCTCCACCCAGTCGTCCTCTTTATACATTTTGTCTTCCTGGCCCGGCGACTTCGGATCCCAGTCGTTGCAGTCCAGGCCGCTGCGCATGGTGAGCAGATCTTCGATCGTGATCTGCGCCTTCTTCGGATCTTTGGACAGCGTCGCTTCGTGCCAGGGCAGCAGCTTGCTGATTTTCTCCTGCACCGAAGCGATCTTGCCCTGATCGATGGCGATGCCGACGAGCAGGGCCGTTATGGATTTGGTTGCGGAGCGCAGATCGGGCGGCCGGTTCGATTTATATGATCCCACCACCGCATGCGCCACGACCTGATTGTCGACGCGCATGATGAACGACTCGAAACCCTCGTGCTTGCCCGCCTGAATCTCGGCGGCGATCTGCTGAGCTGGCGTGAGCGGTTCGGCTGTCGCCGGCAGCGATGCGGCCAGCAGCACACATGCCAGGGTTCGCAGCTTTGCTTCAAACACGATGTTCTCCGGAACGAGGGCCGGCTACTTAGGCCAGTCCAACGTTTGTACGTTCCCGCCGCGAACGATTTTTAGCACCTTGCGCACGGCAGGCACGATGTCCTCGACATCGTGCACGGCCATGACGATTTGCGTACCCCGCTCGGCGAGTTGCTGAATGAAGCCGAGCACCGTGGCGCGTACGTCGCCGTCGAGGCCGGTGCAGGGTTCGTCCAGCAGCAGTAATTCGGGATCGTTGATCATTGCGCGGGCGAACAAGGCAATGCGCATCTGACCGTAGGAAACTTGTCGGGGTCCGCGAGTACGGAGGTGTTCGATGTTGAAGAAGTTGAGCCAGCGGTCGGCGGCTTCGCGATCGGCTCGCGTGGCCGCGTCGTTCAGGCCGATGCTGGCGTAGCGGCCGGACATCACGATTTCTTCGATGGACTTCGCGAGGTAATGATCGGCCTGCAGTTCCGGTGAAACCCAGCCGAGGCGTTTCTTCCAGGCTTCGATGTGCGTGCCGCGAGGGGAGCCTGCACGTTCGATAGTGCTGCCGAGCGCAGGATGCAGATCGCCGTAGATCACATTCAGCAATGAGCTCTTGCCCGAGCCGTTCGCGCCGAGGATGGCCCAGTTCTGGCCCCGCTCCAGCGTCCAATTTAACTTGCGGATGACGGGGCGGTAGTCGCGATAGATGTCGGCGTTCTGGATGACGAACAGCGGCCGTCCGTCGCCGGGCGCTGTCGCGCCGGCGGACTCTGCGCCGCGCGCTTGCGCGCTGGCGGGCGCGAGGCGGCGTTTAGAAACAACAGTGGCAGCGCCACCGACCGCGCCGATCGGCCCGGCCGAGACGATGCGGCCATGCTCGATCCTCGCAATGTGAGTAACGTTCTTGGGCAGCTCCTTCGGCCGGTGCGACGTGAGCACCCAGTCGTGCCCGCTCCTCGGCCGCTCCAGCGCCTTGGTGAGCTTCTCCTTGGCTCGCACGTCGAGTCCATTGAACACCTCATCCAGCAACAACAACGGCGCATTGCTAGCAAACAAGCGCGCAACCAGCGCCAGCCTCCGCTGCCCATATGACAACGTGAGAATCCGCCGCTGCCTCAACCCCCACAACCCGAACCTCCGCAACACCCTCGTCACCCGCTCCCGCTGAGCATGTGTAGGCTGCGTCAGCGGAATATCCTCATCGAACAAACCGGTCGTCACCACCTGGGTGACCGTGAGATTCCAGTTGTAACGAATGTATTTATCCTGTCGCTCCGGCCCCACATAAGCGATCTGCTCCTTGCTCAAAGCCGAGCGCCGTCGCTCGCGCCCGGTCGGCGTGGGCCACACATCGCCGCGAAGCATTTTTAGCAGCATGGTCTTGCCGGAGCCGTTGGCACCGACCAGCGCCCAGCGCTCGCCATGACGCAAGGTAAAACTGATCTCATCGAGCACCCGATGGGCATCGAAGAT
>CAMLEO010000355.1 GCA_946478975.1 uncultured Steroidobacter sp. | reverse complement strand
TTGGGTCCGACAGGGAAGTCGGCCCCAGCAGCAGCTACATGGATGTAACGCATACAGTCCGCGCGAAAGCGCGGACAAGGGCGGTGCGCGGCGCCGGGGAGAGAGACTCCACCCACCTCGGCGCCGCAAGCCACCAAGGCACCAGACGCGCTCTTATCTGTACCCCTTAGCCTGCAACGAAAACAAATGGGCGTAATGCCCATTCAACGACATGAGCTGATCATGACTCCCACGCTCAACAACCCGGCCCTGTTCAATCACAACAATCTGATCCGCCATCCGCACCGTCGAAAACCGATGTGAGATCAGAATCGCAATCCTCCCCCGCGTGAGCGTACGAAAGTGCTCGAAGATCGTAGCCTCAGCGCTCGCATCCATCGCAGACGTAGGCTCATCGAGCACCAGAATATCCGCCCTCGACCTCATGAACGCCCGCGACAGAGCAATCTTCTGCCACTGCCCACCCGACAGCTCCCGACCATCGTTGAACCATTTGCCCAAAGGCGTGCGATACCCCTGAGGCAGAGTCTCGACGATGGGCTGCGCCATTCCCTTCTCACCCGCATCCTTCCACCGCGCCTCGTCCTCGAAGTGCCGCACATCGCCCGCCCCGATGTTCTCGCCCAGCATCAGCTGATAGCGGGTGAAGTCCTGAAAGATCACCCCGATGCGATCCCTCAGCGCCGCCTCATCCCAGGTCTGCAAGTCCTGACCATCGAGCAGAATCCGCCCCGAGGAAGGAGCATACAAACGCGTCAGCAGCTTGATGAGCGTCGTCTTGCCCGACCCGTTCTCACCGACCAGCGCCAGCGACTCGCCCGGCTTGATGTGCAAATTGATATCGACCAGCGTCGGCTGCTCCGCGCCTGGATAAGTGAACGTCACATTCTCGAAGCGGATGCCATCGTCCGGCTGCGGCCCACGCACCGACTCGCCTTTGTGATTGTTGACCGGCGTTTCCAGGTAGTCGTACAGCGTCGACAGGTAGAGATTGTCCTCATACATCCCGCCGACCGCAGACAAAATCGCGGACACCGCCGATTGCCCCTGCCGAAACAGCATCAGGTACATCGTCATCTGACCGAGCGTAATGCGAGTCGCAATCGCCGACAGCGCAATCCACGCATACGCGCCATACAACGTCGCCGTAGCAATCAAGCCGAGGAAGAATCCCCAGGTGTCGCGACGAATGGTGAGATTCCGATCCTCCCGGTACAGCTTGGTGAAGATGTTTCGATAGCGATCGAGGAACAACGGCCCGAGCCCGAACAGTTTCACTTCCTTGGCGTGATCCTCGCGCGCGAGCACCGTTTCCAGGTACAGCTGCATGCGCGTCTCCGGCGAGCGCCACAGAAACAACCTGAACTTGTCGCCCGAGAACTTCGCTTCCGCCAGGAACGCCGGCAGGCCGGCCAGGATCAGCAGCACCACCGCCCAGGGCGAGAAATGCAGCAGCAGCGAGCCGAAGCTCAGCAGTGAAATCCCGTTCTGCGCGAGGCCGAACGTGCGCGTCACCAGCGACAGCGGCCGGCTCGACGCCTCGCGACGGGCGCGAGTGAGCTTGTCGTAGAACTCGGAGTTCTCGAAGTGCGACAGATCCAGCGTCAGAGCCTTTTCCAGAATCATGACGTTCACGCGCTGACCGAGCTGGGCGCGTAGCAACGACTGACATAACGACAGCCCGCGCTGGGCGCCAGCAATCGCCGCGACCAATGCGCCTTCAGCGACGACGAGCAGCAACGCATGTCTCGTTAATGCGTCACGCGTGGCCGGGTCTGCCTGAATGGCAGCAACCACCGCGTCGACGATCAACGCGCCAACGTATGCAACGCCAGCGGGCAGCGTGCCGGCGATCAACGTCAGCACAGCAAACGCGATCGTGAGCGGACGACTGGTCGTCCACACCAGCTCCATCGCGCGCTGGCTGTAAGCGAAGACACCGACAAAACCGCGAGCCAGTTCCGGTTTTGACTGCAGGGGGCGAGTGCGCGAGCTCATGGGTGGGCCCGGAGCCGTTGCTTTGTGAGATGTGCGAGCAGAAAATCCTCCGCTACTTTCTTGCGCGAGTTTGTTTCATGAGCGACCCTCCGGCCGACGACGAGCGCTCGGGACGCATCACCTACGACGAGCGCGGCAACGCCGTTTGGGAATGGAAGCTCGAGACCGGCGTCTACAGTCGCGATATCAACACGCAGCGACTGAAGAAGCTGGAGCTCAACGACCTGTCCATTGCCGACACGGCCAAGCACGCCCGGCCCGCGGGGCTGGGCGGCGGCCAGAGCGGCAGCGCGCCGCTGCCCGGCGGCGGCTTCAATCCTTACGATAATTCCTCGACAGCGGGCGGCAACGTTGGCAGCAATCCCTACAATAGTGCCGGACGCGCGCCTCTCAAGCCCGCGCCGAAGCCGGAGGAGCCGAAGGCGCGCACGCCGATGGACATGAAGAAGCTGTCGGAGTGGATGGAAATCCGCAAGCGCGTTCAGGAGAACAAGCGCGAGGAAGGCGAGGACGATTGAGTAAAGAGCCCTCTTCGCGCGAAGAGGGCATCGGTTCAGGCCAGCCGCTCGGCTATTGAGGCGCGTAGATCTGGTCGAACACACCGCCGTCGGCGAAGTGCACTTTCTGCGCCTGGCTCCAGCCGCCGAAATCCTTGATCGTGACCAGGGTCAGCTGCGGGAACGTCCTGGCGTATTTCGCCGCCACGGTCGGATCGATCGGCCGGTAGTAGTTCCTGGCGATGATCTCCTGGCCCTCCGGGCTGTACAGATACTGCAGATATTCCGTCGCCACGTCGCGAGTGCCCCGGCGCAGCACCACCTTGTCGACCACCGCGACCGGCGGCTCGGCCAGGATGCTCAGCGAAGGCACCACGATGTCCACCTTGTCCGGCCCGAGCTCCTTGATCGACAGGAACGCTTCGTTTTCCCACGCCAGCAGCACGTCGCCGATGCCTCGCTGAACGAACGTCGTCGTCGCGCCACGCGCGCCGGTATCCAGTACCGGCACATTCTTGAACAGCTTGCGCGTGTATTCCTTCGCCGTCTGCTCGTTGCCACCCGGCTGCTTCAAGGCCCACGCCCACGCCGCCAGATAATTCCAGCGGGCGCCGCCCGAGGTCTTGGGATTCGGCGTGATGACTGAGATGCCGGGCTTGATCAGATCGCCCCAATCTTTGATCCCTTTGGGATTGCCCTTGCGCACCAGGAACACGATGGTCGAGGTATAGGGCGAGGAGTTGTGAGGCAGGCGCGACTGCCAGTTCACGGGTAACAATTTGCCGTTGGTCGCGACAGCGTCGATGTCGCCCGCGAGTGCCAATGTCACAACGTCCGCCGCGAGGCCGTCGATCACCGTGCGTGCTTGCTTGCCTGAGCCGCCGTGCGATTGCCTGATTGTGACTTTGTCGCCGGTTTTCTTTTCCCAATACGCGGCGAAGGCTTTGTTGTAGTCCTCGTACAGCTCGCGGGTCGGGTCGTAGGAAACATTCAACAAAGTGACATCGCCGGCGTGCGCCGCCGGGCCGGTCAAGGCCAGGCCGGCGAGTGCGAGGCTCGCCCAGCGAATGAGGGAACGTTTAGAGAATTGCATGCAGGTCTCCGAAGTTGAAATCAGGCGCCCCCTTCGGGGGCGCAGACCATTTGTTTAGAAGCCGACGGCAAATCGGGTGAACAGCGCTTTCTCGTCCGGGCGGTCGCCAGTGGCGGCGCCGCCGTCGAAGCGGGTCACGTCGTAGTTGAGCGACCACTTGTAGTTCTGGGTGAGATACCAGTTCACACCGACGCCCCAGGCGCTGGCTTTGCTGGCGCTGCTCGCAGGATTGGCGAAGGAATTCGCACCGCCGACGAAGGCGTCATCGTCGATGTCGAGCTCGTGATAGCGCGCGACCAGCTCGATCGCGCCCCAGGTCCCTTTGCCCGGATCGAAAATGGATTGCGGCGTGAAGCCACGGAACGCTTCGTCTTCACCGGTCGCGAACCAAGCGAACTGCACGTGCCAAGCGGTGTTGTCGAGCTTGTCGCTGCGCAGGCCCGCAGTCGGCGTCAAACGTGAGACTTCCTGAGAAACCGTCACGTATTCGCCGAGCACACCGAAGCTGCCGATCGAGTAATACGCTTGCGGCGTCCAGCGCAAGCGTTCGCCGTCCGCATACGTGCCGTTGACGGCGGGCGTCGTGCCGCTCGCGGCGGTGGTCGAACGATACGTAAAGAATGTTTGCTGGCCCGGCGTGCGATAGCCCGGCAGCAAAGTTGTCGTGGTGCTGCCGGTGGAATTCACATACGTGCCGGCGATGCCGAACCCGAGCCCACGCAGCGCGAAGTTGTCGGAATTCAAGAACGGTTGGAAGAACACGCGCGCCGCCCAATCGCCCTTGGTGTCGTTCTCCACATCGGGGTTGGGCGTGTTGCTGTCGCTGCTGGCGCCGTCGCTCACGCCGTTGAAATATCCAACCGAGTAGTTCACTACGCCGCCGGCGATGTCGCCGCCGAATTGCACGCCGAGATCGCGATTGGGAACGAGGCTGGTGGGGAATGCGCGTTCGATGAAGCGCAGGTCCGTCGCCGACACCAAACGTTCGAGGCCGACTGGCACTTTGAATTTGCCGGCGGTGACGACCGCCCACGGCTTCAGTCGAGCTGCGACGAACGCGTCGAGAATGATGGTTTTGCCGCCGGCGAAATCGGGCGTGAAGCGAAAGTCATAAATGTTGTTGAGCGTGCCTTCAAGCGTCGGCCGCACTCGACGCAGGATCCACGTGTCTGCGGTCGCAGGTGTGATGTCGTCTGGAAAGTAACGACCGTCGAAATGCAGCACACCACGCAGGCGCGCGACGTTCGCACCATCCGCCGATTGGATACGAAAGCCTTGTTGAGGCGAGGCGCGTACGATGGGTGTGTTCGGCACGGCCGCTTTCGCGGCTTCATCGTTCAATTCGAGCTTGCGCTCGAGCACGCGAATTTTTTGTTCCTGCTCGTCGAGCCGCTGACGCAAATCAGACAACTCGTCGGCTTGCGCGCCCGCGGCGGCGAGCGCCAGCGCGAGCCCGATTCCCCATTGCAATTTCCCAGACATAGGCCATCCATTCGTAGTGTTGGAAGCTGCATGCTAGGAAGCGGCGGGTGAGGGATCAGTCGGGCGGCCGTGACAAACGGGTTAAATGCGCGCGCTGTAGGTAGAACTTGCGGACCTGGCCTTCGGGCCCGGGAGTTGACGGAGGTCGAGGTCGCCGGTAATACTCCGTTGTATGCAATCCATGGCAACACACCGTTGGTGGTGGCGACCCTCACAGGAGAGGGCCGCTGGAGCTTGCCGGGCGTAATAAACACCAACTCGTAAAGCATCCAACCAAACCCATCTCCGAGCTGAGCCTGGAGATGGGTTTTTTATCGCCCCTCGCCGGACTCGACGACACGGTCCACCCGAGGAAAAAGCCTTGCAACCACCCTTCGACATCGCCGCCGACCTGGACACGCCGGTCTCGGCCTATTTGAAGCTCAAGCCCTTCAAACCGCGCTTTTTGCTGGAAAGCGTCGAGGGCGGCGAGCGCCTGGCGCGGTACTCGTTCATCGGCTTCGGCGACTGCCTGGAAGTCCGGCTGGACGAACGGGGGCTGACCATCGACGGCCGCCTGTCGCCGCCGCCGCAGACCCAGGCCGAGCTGTTGAGCGCTTTTCGGAGCGCGCTGGCCCGGGCGCCTCAACCGAGCCCGCAGATCCCCGGCGTGCCGCTGCCTGGCGGCCTGGTCGGTGCCGCGAGTTACGACCTGGTGCGCCGGTTCGAGCGCTTGCCGCCCCGCATTCCTCTGAGCGAGCCGACGCCCGAAGCTCACTACCTCGCGCCCCGCTCGCTGCTGGTGTTCGATCATTTGACCCGCGGTGTGGCGCTGCTCCACGCTGGCAGCGAATCGGAACGCACCGCCCTGCGACGTGAAGTCGTACAGGCGCTGCGAGGTGCGATTCCTCCGAGCGACAAGAAGATCAAATATTCGCCCGCGATCGGCAGCCTCAGCGAGGAAGAGTTCGTGCGAGGCGTCGGCCGAGTGAAGGACTACATCGCCGCCGGTGACGTGTATCAGCTGGTGTTGTCGGTCCGATTCTCGGGCCGCTGCGATCTCGAACCGTTTGAAGCGTATCGCGCGCTGCGGCTGCTGAATCCCTCTCCTTATATGTATTACTGCGAGCTCGGCGACTCGGTGGTCGTCGGCTCCTCGCCCGAAGCGCTGGTGAAGCTGTCACGCGGCCGCGCCTCGATGCGTCCAATCGCGGGCACGCGACCACGGGGCCGAGATTCGGTCGAAGACGGCTTGTTACAAAAAGAGCTGCTCGCCGATCCGAAAGAAAACGCCGAGCACATCATGCTCGTCGATCTCGCGCGCAACGATCTCGGCCGGGTTGCGAAGGCCGGCACGGTCAACGTCAATCCTTATCGCAGCATCGAGCGCTACAGCCACGTCATGCACATCGTGAGCGGCGTGAATGGCGAGCTCGCGCCGGGCAAGGACGCGTTCGATTTGTTTGCAGCGGCCTTCCCTGCCGGCACCCT
>CAMLEO010000354.1 GCA_946478975.1 uncultured Steroidobacter sp. | reverse complement strand
GAACACTTTCCAACGGCGCCACGAATCGTAATCGCCGCTCTTGCGGTTGATGGAGACACGCACGTCGATGCCCTCGCCGTGACGTTTGCGGGTCGCGGACGCGAGCGCGGCTTCGAGCGCCTCGAAGATGATTTCCTTGTCGACGCCCTTCTCGTTCGATACCGCGTCGACCACCATCAGAATTTCTTTGTTCATCGTCAGGACTCCACGCCTTCAGTCTCGCCCCTAAACTTCCGGGACTAATCGCGCCCGGTGAATGTCGTCGATCGGCAGACTCACCGTGCCGCTTTCCAGCTCGAGCGTAATCTCGCTCTCCTCCACCTTCTGCAAACGACCCTGGAACCGCTTGCGGCCGTTGACCGGCTGCATCATCTCCACCTTGACCCGCTCGCCCGCGAAGCGCGCGAAATGCGCCTGCGTCCGGAGCACCCGATCCAGTCCCGGCGAGGACACTTCCAGGGTGTACTCGTTGGGGATGGGATCGGCCTCGTCCAGCACCGTGCTGACCGCCCGACTCACCCGCTCGCAATCGTCCAGAGAAATGCCTTCCGGGCTGTCGATGTACAGCCGCAACAGGCCACCGCCGGCACGCGGCGCGTACTCGATTTCCCACAGCTCATAACCCAGGCCGTGCACGACCGGGCCGAGCAGCTCGCCCAGCTGATCTCGCAGCATCGGTCCACCTCCAGGTTTGACTGTGTGGGGCTCGAACCTTCCTGGCCTTGGCCCCGTCCGGCGCTTGGCGCCGGAAGAGGTCGCCGGGCCGGTTTTTTGCCGTCGCCGTAAACGAAAAATGGGCCCCAAGGCCCATTCTCACTCTCCGTCCCTTCCCTCGAGGCTTACCTTGAGATCCGCCCCGCTCCCCTCGTCATCGACCCTCCGCCTGCTCCCAGAAGCGAAAAAGGCCCTTCGAATCGGGCCCTTTCAACGTCTCTGGCTTCCCCGAGGCACATATATATGCCCGGATGCGCAGGCTACAACCCCTCCGGTGACGCCATTCAACGACTCCTCCGCAGGGGCCGCGGAGTTTAATGGCGGGGGTGGGGGAATGGCAAGCGGTGCCTTGCCAATGTTTTGCGCGCGTGCGAGCTTAGCCGCACAAAAGAACGTCAGTCGCCGCCAGCAGCTGCGGCGGGGTGCAGTTTCCAGATGAGTGTTGAGATGTCGTCGCGAGCCGGCGGACCGGTGATCCGCTCGCTCGCGATATATGTGTGCGCGTGTTGGATATTTCTAGCGTGCGGCCCGACGTGGGCGAATGACACGTTGAGCCGGCCTGGCAACGTGCCCGTGGCGGCGCCGCCAGGCTGGACCGCTCAGATCGACGCCGCGCCCGCTGATCCCAACAGCTCCCTGCTCGAATATCTGCTGATCGACCAGCAACTGCGTGTCGAGGACCAAGGCACGTCCACTTACAGCCACTTCGTCATGCAACTGGGCAATCAATCCGCCGTCGACGGTCAGTCGCACGTGCAGATCGATTACGAACCCGACGATGAGCGCATCGTTCTGCACCGACTGACACTGCGGCGTGGCAGACAAAACATCGATCAACTGCAGCGCGCACGCATTTCGACGTTGCGTCGTGAGCCCGACCTCGAAAACGGCATCCTCAACGGAGCATTGACCGCAAGCATCGTGCTGGAAGACGTTCGCGTCGGCGACATCCTCGAATACAGCTTCACGCGGTACCGGAGCAGGGACCGCCTCGGCACCGCGTTCTCGGATTCATTTATCACGCAGTGGTCGGTTCCGGTGCACCGCTCGCAGTTGCGCGTCCTGCACCCGACTTCTCGCAACATCACTTTTCGCAATACCCGACCGGAACAGCCGGCCATTCATGAGCAAGGTGCCTGGCGCGAGCTTCTCTGGCGCTGGGATGATCTGAGCGCACGGCCCAAGGAAGACGACCGGCCCGGTTGGTTCATCCATTATCCCTATATTGCATTGACCGAATATTCGAGCTGGCAAGCGGTGGTGCGCTGGGCGCTGCCCCTATATCCCAAAGTCAGCTTGTCCGCGGAGATGCGAACACTCATCGAGCAGTGGCGTGCGTCCGGTGCCACGCAACGCGAGCAGATCATCCAGGCACTACGCTTCGTGCAAGACGAGATTCGCTACACCGGAATCGAGATCGGCCCCGGCGGGTATCAGCCGCAGCCGCCGGCGGTGGTTCTGCAGCGTCGTTTCGGCGACTGCAAGGAGAAGTCCTATCTGCTCGTCACGCTGCTCGATGCATTGGGTGTCGATGCGCACCCCGCGCTCGTGAACACCTATCTCAAGCGGGCGACGCGCGACCTGCTGCCCTCGCCCGCCGCATTCGATCACATGATCGTGCGGGTGGCGAACGATGGCAAAGTGTATTGGCTGGACCCGACGCGAACGTTGCAGGGAGGAACGCTGGACGACGTATCGCAGGCGGCTTTCGGTGCCGCGCTCGTGATCGACGCGCTCGGAACATTCGAAACGATGCCCGCACCGGTGCTCGATGCTCCAAATCTCGCGATCGTCGAACGTTTCGATCTGACCGCCGGGGTGTTCGAGCCTGGCAGGATGACGGTGGAATCGACTTATCTCGGCGCCGAAGCCGACCGCATGCGGCGCTACTACGCCGGCACTCGGCCGGATGAAGTCACGCGTCAGTTCTTGAATTTCTACAAGGATACTTTTCCGTCGATTGCCGTGACTGCGCCGTTCAACGTCGCCGACGATCGCCAGGCAAACAAGCTCGTTGTCACTGAAAGCTACACGCTCGAGCATCCCTTCAACGAACGCGACAACGACACGCGGCGCTACTTCGATTTCAAGGCGCACGTCGTGCGGTCGGCGGCGCGAGCGCCCTCGACACTGGTGCGCACCGCTCCGTTGCGACTGTCTCATCCGACTCACGTGAGCTATCGAGCGGAAGTGCGCTTGCCCGAGCCCTGGTCCATCGAGAACGCCGAACAGAAAATCGACGCCACGGGCTTCAACTATCGGTCGTCGGTCCGTTATGCAAAGAACACGCTGATCACGCAGTATTCGTTCAAAACGTTGGTCGACGATATTCCGGCAGCGGACGTTCCCGAGCACGCACGCAAATTGGAAGCGGTACGCAACGACGCGTACTATTACTTGAGCTACGCGCCGCCGAAGCCCGCCGCGCACACGCCTTTCAAGCTCAGCATTGCGATGCTATTCGCCATTCTCGGCGGGGCGATTGGCGGCGCTTTGCTCATTCGATGGCTGCATCGGTACGACAATCCTGGCTTTCCAAAGCCCGCATCAGCGGATGCGCCGCAAGGAATCGCCGGTTGGCTGCTGCTGCCTGTGCTGAGCACTCTCCTCGCTCCCCTTCAAATCGGCGGTGCTTTGTATGACTGGAGGAGTGCCTTCAATGCCGGCACGTGGGCGACGCTCGGCCGTACGCAGGATGCGGTGCTCGCGCATTGGGGCAAGATCGGCCTGTTTTTCTTTCTGTTGCAAGGCTATGCCCTGCTCCTTCTGAGCCTGTTCCTGATCTATCTGCTGTTCAGGAAACATCGCGCTTTTCCGGTGGGCCATATCACATTTCAATGGCTGGCCGTGCTCTGGGGCGTGATCACCACGGCCGCATTCTTCGCGCTCGGGCTGGGTGGCGGCGGCTCGCTGGGATCGATGCGGAACCTCGGCTACGTGGTTGGCAGCCTGCTCTCAGCCGGACTCTGGACCGCCTACATGATGCAATCGCAACGGGTTCGTGCCACGTTCGTGCGAACCGCCGGCACGGTAACCGCCGCTGCTGCGGACAATCCGTTGACCCCTGCCCCCGACCCGATCCCTCAATGATCCCGCACCACCCGAAACCCCAAATAGTTCGCACGCTCGTTCGGCTGCACACGCGTCCGGCGAGCTGAGCGCAGCTCTTCGGGGAAATCGTTCCAGCAGCCGCCGCGGGCGCGGTGGAATTCGCAGGACGCTTCTACTCGAGCGCTGCCGCTGTTGGGCAGGGACTCGTACCAGCAATCCTCCACCCATTCCCAAACGTTTCCGATCATGTCGTAGAGCCCGAAGGCGTTGGGCCGATATCGGCGCACAGCTGAGGTGTAGGCGCTGCCATCGTCGCACTCGAGCAAGCGAGCACCCTGGTCACCTTCACGGAAGGACTGCTCGACGACTTCTCGTATCTTGGGTGAGGCGCGGAGCAAGGCGGAATCGCCGCCGTTGGCATATTCGCAGGCTCGGGTTTCGTCCGTTCCCCAGAAGAAGATCGTAGCGCTGCCGGCCCGAGCGGCATATTCCCATTCGGCCTCGCTGGGCAATCGATAGTTGTGGCCGGTTTTGTGCGATAGCCACGCGGCGTAGTCCGTAGCGTCATTCCACGATACACAAACAACGGGATGATCTTCTGTTTGTTCGAATGGCAGCTGGTGCCATGAAGCTTTCGTGTCCAGCACCGGATTGCCAAAGCTGATGAAGCCGAACGTAAAGCATCCAGGCGGATCGGGCCGCCGGGTCTCATGAACAAACGCGGCGTACTGACCGCGCGTTACTTCGGTCTCACCAATGGCGAACGCCGAGACTGCCACGTTCTCGCGCGGGCCTTCGAATTTCTTGCGCTCCCGTTCCGTCGGGGGCGAGCCCATTGTGAAGGTGCCGGCGGCAAGCTCGATCATGCGAGGACAGTCGGGACAGTCCTGAAATGCCCGAGGCGCGGCTTCAGTGGGCAACAGAGCAAGCATTGCCGCAAGTCCCACCAGGACCGCGGTCATCGAAGTGACTGCTGACATTTCGCATCGACCTCAAACGTTGTTCGTCAGCTATGAATTCGCGCCTGGAACCAAAAGGTGTCAGGCGGCGTGCTGAGGAGCGAAGATCCGCCGGAACGTCAGATTCACCCGCGCGCCGCACGGCTGGCTGATCTTGTTGATGCCATGTTTCCAATGGTGCTGAGTGGCGCCCTTCATCATTAACAGGCTGCCGTGATCCAGCGGCAGATGCACCGGCTTCAGCGCTTTGCTGGACTTGTGTTTCATCACGAACATGCGCTGCTCGCCCAAGCTCACGGAGGCGATGATTGGATTCCGGCCGAGCTCCGGCTCATCATCGCTGTGCATGCCCATGCTGTCGCGATGGTCTCGGTAGTAATTCAACAGCACGCTGTTGAAAGACGTGCCGCTCAACGCTTCAACGCGCGTGCGAATCGTCGACAGCAAGTCCGTCCAAGGCAGCGGATCCAACGACAGGCCGGAGTACGTGTAACGAGCTTCGGGATCGCCGAACCACGCAGCCAGGCGGGGCTGCTCATATTCCTTGCCCCAAAGGTTGATGACCTCCGTGCGCCACGGGATTTGCGAGATGAGCGCCTTCAGAAGCAGGTCCGGGTCGCCACCCAGCTCCACTCGCGGCGAGTAATAAACATCGGCATCCGGAATGTCGAGCCGCTGCAACTCGCCGTTCGCGAAAAGATCCTGCGTCAAGTCACTTCATCCCGCACCATACAACGCACGTACGGAGCGTACAGAACGACCTGGTGCGGATTTAACGTCCGATACACCGCCGCCCCGCCCTCGTGTACGACGACCACGTAAACCTGGTCGGGCAGATCGGGCGCGAGCTTGCGCACGACATCGGGCGGAGTATGCAAACGGCTCGTCGGAGCTGCGTCCACCGGCACACTGCCAGGCTCGATTTCGACGAGGCACGCTTCCTCGTCCGGATCGGTGCTGAAGCCGCTGCGCGTGGACGTCGCCACGCAGTTCAAAACATTGATGGGCTGAACGTCCGGATGAGAAGCGAGCACGCGCCCCTGAATCGCCGGCGAGTCGGCCCGAAACTTCTCCCCACACGACGCCGTAAAGCTGGACGCGCAACCGGAGAGCAGCAGCGAAACGACGACGAGGCCGGCTTTTCTCACAAATCCTCCTGCGACGCCCTCGTTTCAAAGCGCTCCGGCGTAACGAAATGCGGCCATCGACAGCACTGCGAGTCCGAGCAGGATGCCGGCGACGCGCGAGCTCACTGCGGCCCGGCGTTGTAACGATGCGAGTTGTGCCATATTCACTGCGGCTGGGTTCGAGGACGCTTCCATCTGCAGTTTCGACAGGCGCATGCCGGCGGGCTTGCCAACCAGGAAGCCGACGAGCATGGACAGTACTGCCGCAGCTGCTCCTGTGCTGAGGACGATGCCGCCAACAGAATGATCTCCGGAGTGAAGAGTTGCAAACAAATACATGCCCGACAGCACGGTGAGCAGCGCCGAGATGCCGGAGACCGGCCCCAAGCGGCGCATGACGAGTCCGGTCCAACGGCCGGCGCCTTCCGCGGCGTGCTGTGCGTTGATGGGCATGACTCCGAATGAGAGTGCGAACATGCTTCCGGCCCAGATCACGCCGCCGAAGATGTGAAACACGCGAGCCAGCAAGAGCAGGATGGCTGTGGTCATGGGCGGTCCTTGAGTGTTATTTCGTTATACATAGTGTATAAGTAATTTATGGCAGTCAAGTCGAAACGCAGGATTTATCGTAGCGAGGCTCGCGCGGCTTCAGTTGATGAAGGCCGGTCACGAATGCTCGAAGCGGGACGGAAATTACTGAGCGGCGGTA
>CAMLEO010000353.1 GCA_946478975.1 uncultured Steroidobacter sp. | reverse complement strand
CGGGCCCTTGCCTGCGGCCAGCAACGAACGCGTGTACTGAATTGCGCCCGCCCGAAGATCGCCTTCGATGATTGCATCGATGAAGCCCAGCGCCTGCGCCTTCGCAGCGTCGACAGGACGTGCGGACAAGATCATTTCGAGTGCGTGATCCAATCCGATCAACCGGGGCATGCGCTGCGTTCCGCCCGCGCCGGGAATGATCCCCAGCGTGACTTCCGGCATGCCGAAACGCGCGCTCGGCGCGGCGACTCGATAGTGACCGGCCAGCGCGATCTCCAGGCCGCCGCCCATCACGGTGCCGTGCATGGCCACGACCACCGGCACGTTCAACGCTTCGTAGCCGTTGAACAGCTCGCGGTACTCCGCTTCCTTCGGCGGGCCGCTGAACTCGCCGATGTCGGCGCCGGAGAAAAACGTGCTGCCCTCACAGAGCAGCAGCACGGCCCGGACGTCGGGGCTTGCCGAAATCGTTCTTAGGGCGTCGCGCAATCCCGCCCGCACCTCGGCGGTGATGGTGTTGACCGGGGGATTGTGGACGATGACAAGGGCTAGCTCGCGGTCGCGCTCGACTCGCACGACGCTGGACTCGGACATTTGGACTTTCCCCCACGCGAAGCAAGGATCAGGTGCATTTCGCCTTTGGCCGCGTCATTTGGAAAGAGCAGTGACAGGTATATAAGATATAAGCACCATGGATATCGCCGATGTCGACTTGAACCTGCTGGTGGTGTTCGATGCGCTGCTGCGGGCACGCAGTGTCAGCGCCGCCGCACGCACGCTGGGCATGAGCCAGCCTGCGACCAGCTTTGCCCTCAACCGGCTGAGAAAAATGTTTGGCGAGCCGCTGTTCGTGCGCACGGCGCGAGGCATTCATCCGACGCCCTACGCGGAGAGCCTGAGCGGCCCGCTGGAAGCCATCCTGGATCGGATCCGCTCCGATCTGCTCCAGCAGCCCACGTTCGATCCGCGCACGGTGGAACGCACTGTCACGCTCGGCATGCAGGACATCGGCGAGCTGGTGCTTCTGCCCCGCATCCTGCATCACCTCAGCACGGTGGCGCCCGGAGTGCAGGTCTGCACTGTCGACTTACCGGAGTCGCAACTAGAACCGGCGCTGCGCTCGGGCGATGTCGATGTTGTGCTCGGATATTTTCCCGAGCTCAGCGGCGCGGCGCTGTTTCAGCAACGTTTGTTCGCGCACTCATTTGTTTGCATCGTACGCGCGGACCATCCGACGATCGGCCGGGAAATGACGCGTCGACAATTCCTCGACGGCCTGCACGCGGTCGTGCATCCGGCGGGACACATGAACGATTCGCTGGAATCCGAGCTGCAAGCGCAAGGCCTGCATCGACGCGTGTCCGTACGCATCGAGCACTTCCTGGCGGTGCCGACCATCCTGAGCCAGTCGGACCTGATCTTCACCGTGCCGTATGCGATCGGCGAGAGCCTGGCGAAACTCGCCGACATCAAACTGGTCCGGCCGCCCTTCAAAGCCAAGCCACGCATCATTCGCCAGCACTGGCATGCGCGATTTCAGCACGACGCCGCGAATCGCTGGCTGCGCTCCATGATCGTGGAATTGTTCATGGAAAAGGATAAGCCCCGCTCGCGGGCCGCGCGGCGTCAAGGCTAGAGCGGCAGCCCGACGTAGTTCTCCGCAAAGGCCGTCTGCGCCGCCTCGGACGTACACAAATGCTCCAGCTCATTCTTGCGGAGCCTGCCAGCAAAGACATCCTCGCCGGGGAATCGATGCAGTAGCAAAGTCATCCACCACGACACGCGCACCGATTGCCACACGCGCCGCAAGGCTCGCGAGGAATATTGATCCAGGGCCGCACGCGATTCGCCTTTGTAATAGGCGCTGAGCGCTTCGTACAAATAGAAAACATCGCTGACGGCGAGATTCAGTCCTTTCGCACCCGTGGGCGGCACGATGTGAGCGGCATCGCCGGCTAGGAACAGCTGGCCGTAGCGCATCGGCTCGGCCACGAAGCTGCGCAACGGCGCGATGCTCTTTTCGATCGACGGCCCGGTGCGCAGGCGACCGGCGATATCTTCGCCGAGGCGGCGCTTGAACTCCGCCCAGAAACGCTCGTCGCTCCAGTCCTCCACCCGATCGTCGAGGGAACATTGCACGTAGCAGCGAACGCGCGTCGGCGAGCGCATGCTGGCGAGAGCAAAACCGCGTTCGGACGTGGCATAGATGAGCTCGTCCCAGCCCGGCGGCATGTCGGCCAGCACGCCGAGCCAGCCAAAGGGATAATTGCGTTCGAAGACGGTGAGCACATCGGCGGGAATGGAGCGACGGCTGACGCCGTGATAACCGTCGCAGCCGGCGATGAAGTCGCAGTCGACGTGATGTTTCTTGCCACGATGCGTGAATGTGACGCTCGGGCGCGAGCCGGCAACGTCATGCAGCTCGACCGACTCCGCCTCATAGATCGACGGCGCACCTGAGGCCGTGCGAGCGTCCATGAGATCGCGAGTGACCTCGGTCTGGCCGTACACTGTCATCTCTTTGCCGACCAGCAGCTTGAGCGGAATGCGGTGGCGGCGACCGTCGACGGCGATATCCACGCTGTCATGTGGCATGCCTTGCGTGCGCAAGCGGCCATCGACGCCCGCGAGCCGCAACACATCCACCGTGCCCTGCTCCAGCACGCCGGCGCGAATGCGGCTCAGCACGTAGTCGGGCGTGCGTTGTTCGAGAATGACGGCGTCTATGCCAGCTTTATGTAACAGCTGACCCAGCAACAGCCCGGCCGGGCCCGCGCCGATGATCGCGACCTGAACTCGCACGTGATTCCCCCATATAAAAATAATGGGTACATGGATGTACCCCGCCGCCGCAGGCGGCGAGCGAGCAACAAAAGTCGCGCCTTTTGGTGCTCGCGCGAGGGTCGTGGCAGGATGCCCGATCCCGAGCTTCAAATAAGATGCCGCGCGGGCAGGTTTCGTACGATGGAAAAAGAACACGACTTCTTGGACATTTCCCAAGTGGCGCGTAGGATCCCAACAAAGCGGATACGACTATGGCGCGGCGGGGGATTCCACAATACTTCTTGTACGGCGAGGCGACGCACGACGTCGATGAGCGCTTTTTGCACATCGAATCCATCGCCGAGCGCAGCCGGCTGCACGACTGGCAGATTCGTCCGCACGCTCATCAAGACTTGCAGCACCTGGTGCTCGTGACCCGCGGCAGTGGGATTTTTCATGCGGAAGGCGTTGAGCAGGACTTCACGCAAACGGCGTTTATCTCGGTGCCGCTCGCCTGCGTGCATGGCTTCGATTTCAAGCCGGGCACGGACGGCTGGGTGCTCACCGCCTCCGGCGCGCTGCTCGAACGAATCGCCCGCGACCACGCCGAGCTGCGGGCCGTGCTCGCGGAGCCCACGTCGATGCCGCTCGCCGCCGATGCGAGCGCATCGATGCTCGCGTTGTTTCAGGCACTGGTGACGGAATTCAAAAGCAACTTGCCGGCGCGGCGCACGGCCGCCGAAGCGTTGGTGACCGGCATTCTGGTCGCCGCGTTACGAGGCAAACTGCAGCTCGGCATCGAAGCCGAACGCAGCATGGGCGCGGACTCCATTCTCGCTTCGAAGTACCGAACGCTGGTGGAAGAAAACTTTCGCAAGCCGCTGAAGATCTCCGACTACGCGCAACGTTTGTTCGTCAGCTCGGAGCGGCTCCGCCAGGCCTGCGTGAGCAGCACTGCAAGCTCACCGTTGGCTCTGCTGAACGCGAGACGCCTGCTCGAAGCCAAACGAAACCTGATCTACACCAACATGAGCATCGCGCTGATCGCCGAAGCCGCCGGCTTCCCCGACCCCGCGTACTTCTCGCGCTTCTTCACCCAGCGCACCGGCCTGTCGCCGATGGCCTATCGAAACAAACAACAGCGCGCGTCAGTGGCTCAACCCTGAGCGATCAGCGACTGCTCCAGGTCGTGCAAGGTCCGATAGCACGGCAGCACCTGGCTGACGCTGCCGTTCGGCTCGCGGCCTTCGCGAATCGCGGCGAAAAACTCGCGATCCTGCAGCTCGATGCCATTCATCGATACGTCCACCTTGGAGACGTCAATCTTTTCGTCGCGGCCGGTGACCAGGTCGTCGTAGCGGGCGATGTAGGTGCCGTTGTCGCAGATGTAACGGAAGAACGTGCCCAGCGGGCCATCGTTGTTGAACGATAGCGACAGCGTGCAGATCGCGCCCGACCTGGTTTTCATCTGGATGGACATATCCATTGCGATGCCCAGCGTCGGATGCTTCGGTCCCTGCACGGCATGCGCAACGGTGATGTCCTCGCCCGTTTGATAACGGAACAAATCCACCGTGTGCGCGGCGTGATGCCACAGCAAATGATCCGTCCACGAGCGCGGCTGACCGAGTGCATTGGTGTTCGTGCGACGGAAGAAATACGTCTGCACGTCCATCTGCTGAATCTTGATCTCGCCCGCACGCAGCCGCCGATGCACCCATTGATGCGACGGATTGAAGCGACGCGTGTGACCGACCATGCAAACGAGGCCAGTCTTCTTTTGCACCTGGTCGACCGCAACCGCGTCGTCCCAGTTGTCGGCCAGGGGAATTTCCACCTGCACGTGCTTGCCGGCCATCATGCACGCGATCGCCTGCGACGCGTGCATTTGCGTCGGCGTGCAAAGAATCACCGCCTGCACTTCTTTGCGCGCCAGGCTTTCGCTCAATTCCGTCGTGACGTGCGGAATGGCAAACTTCTCCGCGACCTCGCGCGTCTTGTCGAGCTCGCGGCCGACCAGCGAGACGACCTTCACACCGTCGATGTTCCGAATGCCTTCGAGGTGTTTGACGCCGAACGCGCCGGCGCCGGCCAGTGCGACATTGATTGGCGCAACTTTGATGGTCACTGTGAGTTCTCCAGGATCAGGTGACCGACCGCAGTGTTGCTGGCCGGCACGTGATAAAACCGATGGACCACTCGCGGCGGCTTGTCACTCATCGCGCCGCGCGCGATCAGCCACATCACCAGCTCGATGCCTTCCGAACCGGCTTCACGCACGTACTCGACATGCGACGTCTCCGCCAGACGTTCCGGCTCGGCGATCAGCCGATCCAAGAATTTGTTATCCCATTCGCGATTGATCAAACCGGCGCGCGGCCCCTGCAGCTGATGACTCATGCCGCCCGTGCCCCAGATCTGCACGTTCAATGGCTGGTCATAAAGTGAGATCGCTTTACGAATCGCGCGGCCGAGATTGAAACATCGGCGGCCCGACGGCACCGGGTATTGCACGACGTTCACTGCGAACGGAATGACGGCGCACGGCCACGCGCCTGGCTGACCGCACATCAGCGACAGCGGCACGGTGAGGCCATGATCCACATCCATGCGGTTGACGACTGTGAGATCGAAGTCGTCTTGAATGACCGAGTGGGCGATGTGCGCAGCCAGGTCCGGATGACCTTTGACGACCGGCACCGGCCGCGGCCCCCAACCTTCATCGGCAGGCTTGAACTCAGCCGCACAGCCGATTGCAAACGTCGGAATGAAATCCAGGCTGAAGGCAGTCGCGTGATCGTTGTAAACCAGGAAGACCACGTCGGGCTTGTTGTTCTCGAACCAGGCCTTGGAAGGCTCGTAGCCTGCAAACAGCGGCTTCCAGTACGGCTCGCCGGTCTTGCCGAGATCCAGGGCCGCGCCGATGGCGGGCACGTGCGAGGTATAAACACTGGCGGTGATCTTGGCCATTTACTTGTCCTCGCCGGGCTTGCCGATGTTGGGGAACTGACCATGCGCCGGGCGGCCGCCCGCCAGCATCATTTTCGCGTACTCCTCCTGAGTCATGCCGGTCATGCTCGCGGCCATGAATTGAAAACTCTTGCCGTCGGTCGCGCCGATCTTCGCCAGGAAATAAATATTGCCGCCGAGCGCGATGCATCGGTTCAGATCGCGAGCGAGGATCGCCTGCTTCTGCTCCTCCGACATCGGCCACTCGTCCAGATAAGCGCGTTCGTTCGCTTTGAAGCGCGCGCGGTTGTCCGGCGTCATCAGCGACATGCAGAACTGGTTCAGGTGATAGCCCCGGCGCGCCTGTTCCGCATCGAAAATGACCGTGCCGGGAATGTCTTTATAAGGTTTATCGAGAGCCATGGTGCACCTCATCGGCTCCAGTACAGCGCCATTGGGTTATCGACCAGTAATTTTCTCTGCAGCTCCGGCGTGCGAGCGATGCGCGGAATAAAATCGACCAGCTTGCCGTCGTCGGGCATGTGGGACTTCATGTTGGGATGCGGCCAGTCCGTGCCCCACAGCACCCGATCTGGAAACGCTTCCACCACCCGCCGCGCGAATGGAATCACGTCCTCGTAAGCATCCGGGCCGGTCTTCGACAGACGCTCCGGGCAGCTCACTTTAGACCAGAAGTTGCGATGCTCGCGCAGCAGCTGCAGGAACAACTCGAACTCCGGACCGTCGACGGGCTTGCTCACATCGGGGCGTCCCATGTGATCGACGACCACCGTGGTCGGCAACGACGTAAAAAAGTCGTACAGCTCCGGCAGCTCCTGCGCTTCGAAATAAATGACGATGTGCCAGC
>CAMLEO010000352.1 GCA_946478975.1 uncultured Steroidobacter sp. | reverse complement strand
CCAGCAAATGGCCGGGACCTGGCAGGTCACATCCAAAATGTGGCCTGGCCCCGGCGCCAAGGCGATCGACCTTCCGCCCGCGACCGCCCGCCGCGAGCTGGTCAGAAACGCATTTCTGCAAGAGGTGATGGAGCCGGCCAGCAAGGCCGCGGAGGGTGCCTTCACCCGCGTCGCCTACTTCAGCTTCAACCCCACCAATCGACAGTACGAATACTTTTCGCTCGACAGCCGGCTGCCGCAGATGATGAGTTATGCCATCCCCGGCGCGAACAAGCTCCGCGGCGGCAAAGTCGAGCTGGCCGGCACGAGCTTCGTTGCGCCGGCCTGGGGGCCGGAGAAGAATGTTCCTTTCATGTACCGGATCGTCGTCGGCCCGGTCGAGAACAATCAGCAGGTGGTGCAGCTGTACCTCACGGAACAGCGCGGCCAGGGCAAAGAGTTTGTCGCGTTCGAGTATGTTTATCATCGTCAACCCTGACGATATGCGTGGCGTCGCATGATTCGACGAATGTTTCTGCTGCTTGCAGGCTCGCTGTTCTGGCGGCGTGGCGCCACGTACGAGCTGAACTACGACGAGTTCATTCCGCTGGATGCGGAGGCGCTGGCGGAGGCTGGAATCAAGGCCGCCTATGAGGGGCTGCGTCCGAAGCTCACGCAGTATGTGTCTGCGCCCGCCGAGGTGCGGGAGATCATCGACAACGACAACGCGAGTTACAGCGTCGCGTGCAACGGCCAGGAATATTTCATTTACGGCGGCGACAACCAGGAAGAGAGCTGGGGACGGGCGACCGTCGCTTTGTTCGATATCGTCAACCGTCAGCTCGCTGGCACGAACGTGCGACTGTTCGCTCTCCATGACGGCAACGATCTGGGCGGCCTGTTCCTGACGATGGAGCAAGTCGAGGCTTCGCGGAAATCGCTGAAGAAAAGCTATTGGCCGTATCTGCCGGTGCTGCAGGCGCCATGGTATGGGCGTTATCACTGATCTCGCACGATGAATCTGCGCGACCACATCCTGATCCAGAAAGACGCGATCTCTCCTTCAGATCTGCAGGTGCTGTCGCGTTACGTTCAGCATGCGCGGATGGAGCAGACGGCCGTCTCTAACTTCGCTGAGGACGCGCCGGAGGAGGGTGTGGAGTGGGTGGTCAACAAGGAGATCCGCGACACTCATCATTTGCATCAAACAACGAAGGTCGAGCGCAAGCTGCGCGCCATTTTGAAGGCGGGCATCAGCTCGTTCGTCGAGCCGTTTTATAACGTGAAGATCCGTGATTGGGAGCCGCTACAGTTACTCCACTATGGCCAGGGCGGCCACTACATTCCTCACGTCGATGCGGAGACGCTTTACAGCGATGAGGATAGGCTGGAGTTGTGGGAGAAGACGCTCGATCGAGACATCTCCGTCGTTTATTTCCTCAACGATGATTTCGTCGGCGGCGAGCTGTTCTTCCCCAATCTGGGCCTGCTCATCCAGCCCACTGCCGGCACGCTGGTCTGCTTTCCCTCCGATCACAATTACATTCACGGCGTAAAGCCAGTCACCTCCGGGCGTCGCTTCTCCGTCGTCACCTGGATGCGCGTCAAAGGCATGCCTGGCGTCGATGAAATCAACCAGATGACCATGGATGAGTATCACCGTCAGCGCCCCCAGCAGATCGACCAGCCCCCGCGGGTGCGGAAAGGCGGCCAGTCGTGAAATTCAAGCATCTCGTCCTGCTCGGGTTGATCGTCGGGACGGTCGCTTGGTACTCGAAGAAACACGAAGCAGCCAGCCCCCCGCCTTCGAATCGTGAATCTCTGCTCGTCGAACGCCCTTCCGGATTTCGCTGTGAAGGCAAGACCCACTGTTCGCAGATGTCTTCTTGCGAGGAGGCGACGTTCTATTTGCGCAACTGCCCAGGAACCGAGATGGATGGCGACGGCGATGGCATTCCCTGCGAGTCGCAATTCTGCGGCCGGCAGTAAAAGCGGTTTGTCATGGCATACAGGTACTATTACCAGCGCTGAGCACCTTTCGAGTCAATCAACCAAGGTGCCGCTTCCGAGCGGGCGCCTTCCTTCGATGGAGGAATCGACATGACGTTGATCCATCACAACCCTGCTGACGTTTTTCCACCCTACCGCGGCTACGTCCACGCTGCCGAGGTTGTCGGCGGCTCGCGATTGCTGTTCATCAGCGGACTCAACGGTTACGAGCGCGACGGCACCTCGATGCCCGAGTCATTCGAGGAACAAGCCGAGCTCATCTGGAAACACATCCGCACCATCCTGGCCTCTGCAGGCATGGATGTAACCAACCTCGTCTCCCTGCGCACGTACCTCGCCGACCCGAAATACGATGAGGCCAATGCGCTCATGCGCGCCAGACAGCTGGGCTCGCATCGAGTGGCATCCACGGTCGTTTGTTGCCAGCTGCTGGAGACGAAGTGGAAACTCGAAATTGAGGCGGTTGCGGCAGCATGAGGTGCGCTTTGCCGATCGCTACTCTCAAATCATGACCGCAGAGACTGTCACAATCGATCTTCCCGAAGATCACTACACAGTCTTCAACGCGACTCGGGATGACCTCCCGGAGGTCATCGTGGTCAACGATGCTTTGCTGTCGTTCCCTCACACACGGGTCTTCCCGTGGCATCTGCGCGTGCAGATCAACGCAAAAGAGCTGGCGAAGAACGGCATGCCGACTCCGGAGGAAAGTGAGCTGCTGTTCGCGATCGCGGATGAAATCGAGAAGATTGTGCTGGGCGGCCGCACCGAGTCCGGCGCGGGAAACGCACTGTTCCTGGCGCGGAGTACTTGGAACGAGCTACGCGAGCTCTACTACTACGTGCACGATCCGGAGATTGCACACGCAGCTTTACAGGCATTTATCGACACGGGGCATCACGAGCGCCCTTGGGATTATGAGATGCATCAAGACGCGCAGTGGAGCGAGGCGGGCTGGATCTTCAAACTGTTTCCCCTGGCCAATGGCCACGATGCGTAGGCAGCGCGTCACTGGCTGGAGGGCAAGTAGAGAATGACCAATCCCGCGGCCCAAAGCCCAAACCCGAACACCGTGTGAGTAATCAAACTTTGCAGTCGCGCCGAATTCGGTTTAGGTGTCCGCGACGCGGCTATACCTGCTCCCATTCCTGGCTGCATCACTAAAAACGGTGCGGCGACGGTGAGGATGCCGAAGGCCAATGCAGGGACAAGCGTTGGCTGCCGCAACCATTCGAATCCCACGATCCAAACGAGCCCGGCGGCGAAGGCGATACCAATCAAATAATGGCTTCCCCAGCCAAGGATGCGCTCTCCCGGAATCGGCTCGGCCGCCGCGATCCGATCGTGACGAAACTTCCCGTGCGCCATGTGGCCGATCCACCGCCCGACCATGCCGTAATCCGCCGGCGGGATGCCGAGCAGCAACTTTCTCATCACGCTCCAAACATCCATGAGCACAGTCGCGCCCACTCCAGTGAGCGATATCGAAATCACGTCGTTCATGTGATGAACCTCAACTGCCGATGTGATCAGCAGCGTGCCACTTGAAGTTGGCTTGAGGTCAAGAGGCGGGGTTGGCTTGCTCGTTCCTCAGCAGTCAGAAGGCGGGCCGCTTCTTTAATTATCAATCAGGGAAGCTCCGTTGTGACCATCAAATACCATCACACTCCTAGTCAAGGCGTCCGTTGATCGAGCAGCTCCTTTTGGAAAGTTGAGGCCGAGCAGGATTCGGGAGTATGGTTATGCACATGGCCGCCACGCTGGAACAAGTCGTTCACGAAGCTCTGCAGCTCACACCCACGCAGCGCGCGGAACTGGCTGATATCCTTGTCGAAAGCTTGGAATCCACGCCGCCGGACGAAGTTCAGAAACTTTGGATTGAGGAGGCGACCAGGCGCCTCGCCGAGATCCGTTCTGGGAAGGCCAAGACAATTCCGGCAGATGACGTTTTAGTCGAGGCGCGCCGCTTGATTAAGCGCTAATGCGCTGCGAGTTTCACACTGAGGCTCGCGTTGAGTACCTCGAAGCGATTGTCTATTACGAGAAGCGGCAAGCCGGCCTTGGCGCACGTTTTGTCTCGGAACTCGAAAGCGTCATTCAACGGATCGTCGAAGCTCCGCATCGGTGGCGAAGCATCGATGGCGAGATCCGACGCTGTCTCACACACGTCTTCCCGTATGGTGTGCTGTACTCCATCGAATCGGACTGCGTGCTCGTGCTCGCAGTCATGCATCACAGTCGAAAACCCGGCTACTGGCGTAACCGGGTCGAGTGACTGATCAGGGGAGCTCCGTCGTCCCCATCAAATAACGATCGCATTCCCGCGCCGCGCCGCGGCCTTCGTTGATGGCCCAGACGATCAGGCTCTGGCCCCGACGGCAGTCGCCGGCAGCGAACACACCTTTCAAGCTCGTAGAGAACTTGCCGTGATCGGCTTTCACGTTGCTGCGAGGGTCGGTTTCGACGGCGAGATCCTTGAGCAGCATCTGTTCGGGGCCGAGGAAGCCCATGGCCAGCAGCACGAGCTGAGCCGGATAAACCTTCTCTGTGCCGGGAGCTTCGACGGGCACGAAGCCGCCCTTGTCGTTCTTCTGCCATTCGATCTGCACCGTGACGAGCTCCTTCACGGCGCCGTTCTCGTCGCCGTTGAAGCGCTTCACCGTGGTGAGATAACGACGCGGGTCGGAGCCGAACTTCGCAGCGGCTTCTTCCTGGCCGTAGTCCATCTTGTAGACCTTGGGCCACTCCGGCCACGGATTGTCGTCGGCGCGATCCATCGGCGGCTGCGCCATGATCTCCAGCTGAGTGAGGCTCTTGCAGCCGTGGCGCATGGCTGTCGCGACGCAGTCGGTGCCGGTGTCGCCGCCGCCGATCACGATCACATCTTTGCCGCGAGCGTGAATCGGAGTGTGCTCCGAACCGCCGTTGAGCAGCGACTTGGTGCTCTCGGTGAGATATTCCATGGCGAAGTGCACGCCCTTGAGCGAGCGGCCCTCCACCGGAAGATCGCGAGGTTGTGTGGCGCCGGTGCAGATGACGATGGCATCAAAGTCACGAAGCAGCAGCTGCGGCTCGACGTTGTCGCCAACGTTGGCGTTGCAGATGAACTTGATGCCTTCCTGCTCCATCAACTTCAAACGCCGCTCGACCACCTCGCGCTTGTCGAGCTTCATGTTCGGAATGCCGTACATGAGCAGGCCGCCGGGGCGATCCGCACGTTCGAGCACGGTCACGGTGTGACCTGCCTTGTTCAACTGAGCAGCAGCCGCCAACCCTGCAGGGCCGGAGCCGATGACAGCAACCTTCTTGCCGGTGCGAGTCTTCGGCGGCTCAGGCAGCACCCAGCCTTCTTCCCAGCCGCGATCGACGATCGCATTTTCAATCGTCTTGATCGTGACGGGAGGATTGTTGATGCCGAGCACGCACGAGCCTTCGCACGGCGCGGGGCACACGCGGCCGGTGAACTCCGGAAAGTTGTTGGTCATGTGCAGGCGGTCGAGCGCTTCGCGCCACAGCCCGCGATACACCAGGTCGTTCCATTCCGGAATCACGTTGTTGACCGGGCAGCCCGAGGCCATGCCGCTGATCAACTTGCCGGTGTGACAGAACGGCACGCCGCAATCCATGCAGCGCGCAGCCTGGTGGCGCAGCCGTTTGTCTTCCATGTGGTGATGGAATTCTTTCCAGTCTTTCACACGTTCCTGGGGCGTGCGATCGACCGGCAGCTCGCGCAGATATTCGATGAATCCTGTTGGCTTACCCATGACTTGTTTCTAATTGCCTCCGACCCGGGCCATGTCCTTGGCGTTTTCTTCGAATGCGACCATGATGGCGTCGTCGCCGGTGAGGCCTTGTTCATGGGCGCGCGCGATACAAGCGAGCATGCGCTTGTAGTCACGCGGCAGCACGCGAACGAATTTCTTCACCATCTCATTCCAGTTGTCGAGCACCTGGCGGGCGCGTCCGCTCTTGGTGTAGCCATAGTGACGCTCGATCATGGCGCCGACCGCGGCGATTTCCTCGGGCTCGGTCAACGGCCCGATGTCGACCATTTCTTTGTTGACCTTGGTCTCGAAGTCGCCGAACTCATCCAGCACGTAAGCGACGCCGCCGGACATGCCGGCGCCGAAGTTGCGTCCGGTGCGGCCGAGCACGATCACACGACCGCCGGTCATGTACTCGCAGCCGTGATCGCCGACGGACTCGACGACCGCATGCACGCCGCTGTTACGAACGCAGAAACGTTCGCCGGCCATGCCGCCGATGTACGCCTCACCGCTGGTCGCACCGTACAGCGCGACGTTGCCGATGATGATGTTCTCGTACGACTTGAACGTCGAACCGGCCGGCGGGAACAGGATCAGCTTGCCGCCCGACAATCCCTTGCCGAGATAGTCGTTGGCATCGCCTTCCAGATAGAACGTCATGCCTCGCGGCAGGAACGCGCCGAAGCTCTGGCCGGCCGAGCCCTTGAAACGAATTTGGATCTTGTCCTCGGGCAGGCCCGCAGCACCGTACTTGCGAGTGATCTCGCTGCCGGTGATGGTGCCGACCACGCGATTCACGTTGCGAATCGGCAGCTCGGCGACGACCTTCTCGCCACGCTCGATCGCGGGCTTGCAGATCTCCAGCAGCTGGGTCAGGTCGAGCGACTTCT
>CAMLEO010000351.1 GCA_946478975.1 uncultured Steroidobacter sp. | reverse complement strand
CCGAAGCGCCGATCTTCGAAGTGGCCGACATCGGACTCGTAGGCGATCTGTTCACGGTGCTGCCGGAGCTGGAAAAAGCGCTGGGCTGAAATCAATCACGCCGTAATAAAAAGGCCGCCGCGAACTGAATCGCGGCGGCCTTTTTCATTTCTACCGCACACCTGCCGCCGTCGGCGGCGAGGCGTGACACGACGTTAGCGAAGAATTACAATTGTGTGAGCACGTGCTCCGCACTGGACACCTTGAACTCACCCTTCTGCTCGACGTTCACCTGCTTCACCACGCCGTTGTCCACGAGCAGCGAGAACCGCTGGCCGCGGATGCCCATGCCGAAGCCGGTCGCATCCATTTCGAGGCCGAGCGCCTTGGTGTAGTCGGCGTTGCCGTCGGCAATCATTTCGACTTTGCCGTCGGTGTTTTGCGCCTTGCCCCAGGCCTTCATCACGAAGGCGTCGTTCACCGCCATGCAGGCGATGACATCCACGCCCTTGCCCTTGATGTCCGCCGCCTTCTCCACGAAGCCCGGCAGATGCTTGGCATCGCAGGTCGGCGTGAACGCGCCCGGCACCGAGAACAGCACGACCTTGCGGCCTTTGAAAAAATCCTCGGCACTGACCTTCTGCGGTCCGTCCTTGGTGATGACCGTGAACGTGCCCGCCGGCATGCGGTCGCCAACTTTGATCATGTTCGTCTCCTATGACTTGGGTCGGGCATCCTGCCACGACCCTCGTGCGACCTGCAAAGGCGTTAGAGCACCTGAATTCCGCGAGCGCCGAGAATATGCGAGCGCATGAGCGCCGAGCTCCAATCGCCGTCGCGTGCTTCCAGCGCGCGGACGATTTCGAGGTGGTGCGACGCGCTGCGGATCAGGTCTTCGTCCTGGTAGGTCGCGAACGTTCGCATCATCATCGGTGCTTCGATCAGCGACGCCAGCGCACTCACCAGCCGCGGGCTGCCGGCGAATTCGTGGATGCGGCGATGAAAATGACTATTCAGCGTGCCGACGCGCTCCAGGTAGCCGTCCGTCTTCGCCACGGTTTCGTGATACTGATCTTCGGCGAGCTGACGCAGCTCGGCGATGCCTTCCGGTGTCATGCGACGCGCCGCGCGAGCCGCTCCATACGATTCCAACATCGCGCGCAGTTCAAAGATGTCGTCGCGGTCTTCGTTGGTCCATTCACAAACGATCGCGCCCTGGTGCGGCACGAATTCGAGCAGTCCCTCTGCGTGGAGTTTCCGCAACGCTTCGCGAACCGGGGTGCGGCTGACGCCGGCCACCGCTGCGACTTCCTGCTCGGTGATGCGTGAAGAGGCTGGATACACACCGCGTACAATCCGCTCACGTACGGTTTGATACGCCTTGTCCACTGCCTTGGCCATGATGCTCCTCGAAGCTGGTTAGGTTGGAGGCGCGCACCTGAATGGGTTCTTTGAAAGCGCCTCGCATGGACGCGAGTGTATACGATGCCGCATTCCCGCCCAGCATGTCCTCATGCCTTTTTGATCTTTAATCGGGCGCTGGATGCTCGGCAGGAGGGCGCGCCGAGCGCCGCCCGAAACAGCAAGAACGAATCGAAGAGTATTGCCTAAACCGCTGTTGGCCTTGGGGTTGGGACCGGGAATCCGCCCGCTTTGGAGACCATGCTCGGCACCGGTTTACCACGCTGTTCCTGCAGCCAGCGGGCAGTGTCGATCAGCTTGGCCAGATCGATGCCGGTGTCATAACCCGCCCGCGACAACATATACACCAGGTCCTCGGTGCCGACGTTGCCGGTCGCGTTCGGAGCAAACGGACAACCCCCCACGCCGCCGACACTCGCGTCCAGGGTTTTCACACCGGCGAGCACGGCTGCGTACGCGTTGGCCACTGCTGTATTCCGTGTGTTGTGAAAATGGCAGCGCAGCGGCACGTCGCCGACGACCGGACGGACCTGTTCGATCAGCGCCGTCACCTGACTCGGAACCGCAACACCGATCGTATCGGCCAGCGCGATTTCCAATGGTTTCGAACGTGCCAGTCGGCGAGCGATTTCGACCACGCGCGATGCGGGCACCTCGCCTTCGAACGGGCAACCGAATGACACCGAGATCGTGATCTGTGCGCGAATGCCGGCTTCGAGCGCGAGCGGCGCAATTTCTTCCCAGCTGCGGATCGCCTCTTCCATCGTCGCGCCTTGATTGCGCTCGCTGAAGCTGTCGGTCGCAGCGACCACCATGCCGATCTCGCCGCAGTGAGCGGCAAGCGCGCGATCGAAACCTTTGCGATTGAGTACGAGGCCGACGTAGTGCACGCCGGATGTTTCAGGCAGCGCCGAGAGCACCGCTTCGGCGTCTGCCATCTGCGGCACGCGTTTGGGGTTCACGAAGCTCGCGACTTCAATGCGGCGCAAGCCCGAGTCGACCAGCTTCTGAATCAGCTGCAGCTTGGTCGCTGTAGGCAGAATCTCAGGCTCGCTTTGCAAGCCATCGCGCGGGCCCACTTCGACGATTTCAATTGCCTGGCCCATGATCCCTCCCAGACGTCAGTGGCTCTCACAAGCGTCGGCGTCAGTGATCGCACCCAACGACGCGCTGCTGACGACGCGAGCATATTTTGCCAGCACGCCGCGACGAGCGAATGGTTCCGGCGCCTGCCATGTCGAGCGACGTTTCGCGAGTTCATCGGCGCTGACATCGACCTGAATCTCACGCGTCTGCGCATCGATCGTGATCTTGTCGCCATCGCGAATCAGGCCGATGGGACCGCCGACTGCAGCCTCAGGCGCGATGTGACCAACCACGAAACCCCGGCTGCCGCCCGAGAAACGCCCGTCGGTGATCAACGCGACTTTGTCGGCCAAACCTCGGCCGGCAATGGCACTGGTCGGGCTCAACATTTCACGCATGCCCGGCCCACCTTTCGGGCCTTCGTAGCGAATCACGACCACGTCGCCGGCGGCGACCTTGCCGTCGAGAATCGCCTGCACCGACGCTTCTTCGCCATCGAACACGCGCGCGGTGCCGGTGAAAGACAAACCTTCCTTGCCGGTGATCTTGGCCACCGAACCTTCGGGCGCGAGATTTCCATACAACACGACCAGGTGACTGTCGGGCTTGATGGGATCTTTAAAGGCGCGAACGATGTCCTGGTGCTTGGGATAAGGCTTCACGCTCTTCAGGTTCTGCGCCAGCGTTTTGCCGGTAACCGTCAAACAATCGCCGTGGAGCAGCCCTTCCTGCAACAAGATCTTCATCAAAGGCTGAATGCCGCCGATACGGATCAGCTCCGACATCATATATTTGCCGCTGGGACGCAGGTCGGCGAGCACCGGCACCTTCTTGCCGATGCGCGTGAAATCATCGAGTTCGAGTTTCACATTCGCGGCATGCGCGATTGCCAACAAATGCAGCACGGCGTTGGTCGAGCCGCCAAGCGCAATGACGGTGGTGATCGCGTTCTCGAAGGCCTCGCGCGTCATGATCTGCGACGGCGTGATGCCGAGCTTCGCGAGCTTGACCACCGCTTTGCCGGCAGCTTCGCAATCCTGAATCTTCTGTCGCGAAACCGCTTCCTGCGCCGAGCTGTTCGGCAGGCTCATGCCCATCGCTTCGATCGCCGAGGCCATGGTGTTCGCGGTGTACATGCCGGCGCAGCTGCCCGGGCCGGGAATCGCCTTGCGCTCGATCTCATCCATTTGTTTCTTGGAGATCTTGCCGCTCGTGAATGCGCCGCGCGCTTCGAACACCGAGATGATGTCGAGATGGCCCGGGCCGGGACGAATGGTGCCGCCGTAAACAAACACTGCCGGTCGATCCAGACGCGCGAGCGCCATCATGCAACCGGGCATGTTCTTGTCGCAGCCGCCGATCGCGACCACGCCATCGAAACCTTGTGCGCCGCTGACGGTTTCAATCGAGTCGGCGATCACCTCGCGTGACACCAGCGAATAGCGCATGCCGGGCGCGCCGTTGGAAATACCGTCTGACACCGTGATCGTGCCGAACGTGGTGCTCTTGCCGCCCGACGAGTCGACCGCAGCCGCGGCCGCGCGAGCGAGCTTGTCGATGTGCATGTTGCACGGGGTGAGATTGCTCCACGTCGACGCGATGCCGATTGCCGGCTTCTTGAAGTCGGCGTCTTTGTATCCAACGGCGCGCAACATCGCGCGGCTGGGCGCCTGCTTCAGGCCATCGACGACTTCGCTGGAATAGCGACGAAAGTTAACAACCTTTTTCTTGGCTGGCATGTTGGTCACGAGGCGCGCAATGGGAAAAACTCCGCGGCGGCCATTGTAGCCGCCACGGAGCACGAGTCAGTATTTTAGATATTGATGATGGCGCTCTTCTGCGCGCCTTTTTTCGAGTGCAAACCGGCGATACGCATGGCCAGCTCCAGCGCCTGCTCGTAATTCAGGCGCGGATCGACCTGCGATTTATAGGCACGCGCGAGGTCTGCATCCGTCAGACCCCGAGCGCCACCCGTGCATTCGGTGACATCTTCACCTGTGAGCTCAAAATGCACACCCCCGAGCCAAGAACCCAGTTCGCGGTGGATGCGGAAGGCCGACTCCAGCTCGCTGACGATGTTTTCGAAGCGGCGCGTCTTGAGGCCCGACGTCGCCGTTTCGGTGTTGCCGTGCATGGGATCGCAGATCCACAGCACCGGGCTGCCGGTGGCGCGCACCGCCTGGATCAGCCCCGGCAACCGTTTGTCGATTTCTTTCGCGCCCATGCGATGGATCAGCACGATCCGGCCGGGCTCGTTGTTCGGATTGAGCGTGGCGATCAGGCCTTGGACCCATTCCGCGCTCATCGACGGGCCGACTTTGATGCCCATCGGATTGGAAATGCCACGGAAGAATTCCACGTGCGCGCCATCGAGCGCCGCGGTGCGCATGCCGATCCACGGCATGTGCGTCGACAAGTTGTACCAACGCTGCGAGCGCGGGATGAAACGCGTCTGCGCCTGTTCGTACAACAAATGCAGGCCTTCGTGGCTCGTGTAGAAACTGGCCGTGGTGCTCTCGTGAATCGGCTGACCCGACGTGGCCTCGAAGAAATCCAGCGATTCGGAAATCGATTGCACGATCTTTTCGTACGCTTCCTTGAACGCGGAATGACGCACGAAGTCCAGGTCCCAATATTCGGGGTGATGCAGGTCGGCGAAGCCGCCATCGATCAGTGATCGAACAAAGTTCAGAGTCAGCGCCGCGCGCTCGTAGCCACGCAGCAGCAGTTCGGGATCGGGAATGCGATCTGCGGCGGTGAAGCCGGGCCGATTGACGTTCGCGCCGCGATAGCACGGCAGCGTCACGCCGTCGCGCGTCTCGGTATCCGACGAACGCGGCTTGGCATACTGACCCGCCATGCGGCCGACGCGGATCACCGGCTTCTTCAGGCCGTATACCAGCACCAGGCTCATCTGCAGCAGGATCTTCAGCTTCTTGGCGATCTTGTCGGACTCGCAGTCCTCGAAGGTCTCGGCGCAGTCGCCGCCCTGGAGCAGGAAGCGCTCACCCCGCTGGGCGGCCGCGATCTGTTCCTTCAACGCTTCGATTTCCCAGGAAACCACCAGTGGCGGGAGGCGCGACAGCTCGCCGACGACACGGTCGAGCGCGGCTTGATCGGGGTAAGTGGCCTGCTGCTGGGCCGGTTTGGACTGCCAGCTGGAGGGGTGCCAGGGAATCAGGTCGGGGGTGCGAGTCATAGCGAGGCGCGAGCCTAGCACTCGATCGGTGCGAAGCAAACGGACGAAAGCCGAAAATTGCATACAGCCGGGGCATGCGGTGCCGCCCAAGTTTACAGTTTGGGGCTGCCGGCCTTTAATGACGGCCCCTTTTCCCGCCCCACCGCACGGGAGTTGCCGCATGCCCAAGGTCCTCATTCTCGGCGCAGGCAAGATCGGCGCGCTGATCTCCGGATTGCTGGCCGAGTCCGGCTCGTACGAAGTGCACCTGGCGGACGTGAGCGCCCAGCAGGCGCAGTCCGTGGTCAGTGCTCACCGATTCGCCAATCTGCAAGCGCACCAGGTTGATGCAGCCGATGCGACGGCATTGGCGACGCAGTTGAAGAATCATCCAGTCGATGCAGTGATTTCGAGCCTGCCTTACTACTGCAACGTCGGCGTTGCGGAGGCAGCCCGACGCGCTGGCACTCACTATTTCGATCTCACCGAAGATGTCGAAGTCACACGCGCCGTGCGCAAGATCTCCGAAGGCGCGGCGCAGGCGTTCGTGCCTCAATGCGGGCTCGCGCCGGGATTTATATCCATCGCTGCGAATGAATTGATCGGCCACTTCGACGAGCTGCGTGCGGTGAAGCTGCGCGTCGGCGCCCTGCCCCAGCATCCCAACAATGTTTTGAAATATTCCCTGACGTGGTCGACCGAAGGCCTGATCAACGAATACGGCAATCCGTGCGAAGCCATCGTCGACGGCCGTCGCGTCGAAGTCGCGCCGCTGGAAGGCCTGGAAGAAATCGAGATCGACGGCACGCTGTACGAATCCTTCAATACCTCGGGCGGCCTCGGCTCGCTTGCGGAAACGTACGGCGCGCGAGTGCAAAGCATGGATTACAAAACCATGCGTTATCCCGGTCACTGCGAGCAGATGCGGCTGCTCATGAACGACCTGAAGCTCAATCACGATCGCGGCACCCTCAAGCGCATCCTGGAAAACGCAGTCCC
>CAMLEO010000350.1 GCA_946478975.1 uncultured Steroidobacter sp. | reverse complement strand
CGGCATCGCGCTCTGGGTCAAGGTGATCTCCCACTCGCCGGCCATGATCGGCTGGGGCGCCCTCGCCGGTGTGCTGATCATTCGTTCCATCCTCAGCGCGCTGAACGCGGCGGTGAACATCGCTGATCGCATCAGCAGTGGCGAGCTCGGCAACAACGTGCGCGTCGACAGCCGTGACGAGCTGGGTCGCTTGCTCGAAGCCCTGCAGCGCATGGATGCGAAGCTGGTGGACATCGTCGGCGGCGTTCGCGGCAGCGCGGATGCGGTCGGTGCGGCTGCCCGTCAGCTCTCGCACGGTAACGACGATTTGTCACAACGTACGCAGGAACAGGCGGCGGCCCTGGAAGAAACTGCTTCCAGCATGGAGCAGATGACTGCGACGGTGAAACAGAACGCGGACAACGCGCGCCAGGCGAATCAACTGGCGGTCGGTGCTCGCGAGCAGGCGGAAAAGGGCGGCGCAGTCGTGCAGCGTGCGATTAGCGCGGTGGGCGAGATCAACAATTCCAGCCGCAAGATCGCCGACATCATCGGCGTGATCGATGAGATCGCGTTCCAGACCAACCTGCTGGCGTTGAATGCCGCGGTCGAAGCGGCGCGTGCCGGCGAACAAGGCCGCGGCTTCGCGGTGGTCGCCACCGAAGTGCGCAACCTCGCTCAGCGCAGCGCCAGCGCCGCGAAGGAAATCAAAGGTCTGATCAACGATTCGGTCGACAAGGTCAAGATCGGCTCCGAGCTGGTCGACGAATCCGGCCGCACGCTGTCCGAGATCATGGAAAGCGTCAAGAAGGTCACCGACATCGTGGCCGAGATCGCCGCGGCGTCCGAAGAACAGTCCGCCGGTATCGAACAGGTCAACAACGCCGTGAGCCAGATGGACAACGTCACGCAGCAGAATGCGGCGTTGGTCGAAGAGGCGTCGGCGGCCAGCAAGTCCATGGAACAGCAGTCCGGCACGCTGGTGTCGCAGATCGGCTATTTCCGCCGCTCCGATGGCAGCAGCATCGCCAGCACGACGGCGGGCGTCGAGCATCATCGCACTGCGAGCGCCGAAGTGGTCCGCATGGCGCCGACGGCCGCCAAGATGCGCGCTCCGGTTCGCAAGGCTGGGATTGCGCCGGTGAAGCCGGTGAAGGCTGCTTCGCCCATGGCTCGCGCCAGCGGCGATGACAGCACCTGGAGTGACTTTTAACTCGCGGGCTAAGTAGCTTCCGCAAATGGATGCAGCGAATGCCTCATTCATTGCGACCCGCGGACGCCGATAACCATCTAGAGCGCTGATACAACCACGCCGGCCTGTCGCCGGCGTTGGTTTGTAACAGCCGGTGAGGAGATTCGATTCATGGCCAATCAAGCAACCGCGCAGATCGACGCCAGCGCCGCCGGTTCCAACCAGGTGCTGACGTTCACCCTGGGTGACGAAACGTATGGCGTGGACATCCTGCGCGTGCAGGAAATCCGCGGCTGGTCTCCGGTCACGCGGATTCCGCAAGCGCCCAGCCACGTGCTCGGCGTTCTCAACCTGCGCGGCTCGATCGTTCCGATCGTCGACCTGCGCATGCGCTTCAACCTGCAGCGCGCCGAGTACACCCCGCTCACGGTCATCATCGTGCTGTCGGTGGAGTCTGCGATCGGCCGCCGCGATTTCGGCGTGGTCGTCGACGGCGTCTCCGACGTCATCGATGTCGCCGCCAATGACGTGAAGCCGGCGCCGGAGTTCGGCGAGCACGTCAGCACCGAGTTCATCGAAGGTTTGGCTGCTGTGTCGGGCCGCATGGTGATGCTGCTCGACATCGATCAGCTGATCGGCGCGGACGTCACGGGAGTGGCGCTGCCGCCTGCAGCCTAACGGATGAAAGGTGAGGGGCGGCTCGTGAGGTCATAACTTCACGGGCCGTTCGATCCGCGCGAAGAACAAGTCCATCATGCCGACGTCCGCTCCAGCCAACCCGCCGCTTGCCGATCCCGCGCATTATGGGCCTCAGCTCGGCGACGCCGAGTTCGAATTCATCCGTCACGTCGTCGGCGAGAACGCCGGCATCGTGCTCGGACCGAACAAGCGGCAGCTGGTGCAAGGCCGCCTCGCGCGCCGCCTGCGCGAGCTCGGGCTGCCGACTTACGAATCATATTGCAACTACCTGCGTGAAGCGGGCCCGGAAGAGCTGGTTGGCTTGATCAACGCGATCACCACCAACGTTACTTCGTTCTTTCGCGAGAATCATCACTTCGAGGCGCTGGCCTCATACATGCTGCCCGAGGCGATGAAGCGCAACAGCTCGTCGCGTCGCCTGCGCATCTGGTCGGCGGGCTGTTCGACCGGCGAAGAGCCGCACTGTATTGCGATGGTCGCCGGCGAAGTGCTGCCGTCGATTCCGCGCTGGGATTTCAAGATTCTGGCGACCGACATCGACAGCGATGTGATCGCCGCTGCGTCCTCCGGCGTGTATCCGCTCGACCGCATGTCGAGCGTCACGCCCGAGCGGCTCAAACGTTTCTTTCAGAAGGGCGGCGGCGAGCACGAAGGTGCCGCGATCGCCAAGCCCGACATCCGTTCCATGATCACGTTCCGCACGCTCAACCTGCTGCACCCGTGGCCGATGAAAGGCCCGTTCGACGTGATCTTCTGTCGCAACGTGATGATCTATTTCGATCAGACGACGCGCGAAAAGCTGGTGAATCGATTTGCGGAAATGCTGGCGCCGGGCGGTTACCTGTGCATCGGCCATTCCGAATCGATTCACGCCGGCACCGCGCCTTTCAAGTTGGTCGGTAAGACCATTTATCGACGCAACGGGGGTGCGTGATGCTGGCCGAGAAAACACCGTTGTCCAAGGCGCTGCCAGGCTTTGAAGGCATTCGTCGTTATCACAACCCGCAGGGGCAGGTGATCGCGAAGCTGCTGCCGGGCGATTTCTACGTCACCTGCCAGGATGAAGTGCTCGACACCGTGCTGGGCTCGTGCGTGTCGGCGTGCATTCGCAATCCGAAGCTGGGCATCGGCGGCATGAATCATTTCATGTTGCCGCGGCCGAGCGGCACCGGGCACGACACCTGGGACAGCAAGGCCGGCGCCGCCACTCGTTACGGCAGCGCTTCGATGGAACAGCTGATCAACCGGATCCTGAAAGCAGGCGGCACCCGCGCCGATCTCGAAGTGAAAATCTTCGGCGGCGGCCGCGTGCTGAAGACCTTGACCGATGTGGGCGATCACAACGTGCAGTTCGTGCGCGAATTCCTCAAGCAGGAAGGTCTGCGCGTGACGTCGGAAGACGTGGGCGACACCTGTCCGCGGCACGTGCAGTACTTTCCGATGAGCGGCCGCGTGCGCGTTCGCCATCTCACGTCGAGTCACGGTAAGGACGTGGCTTCGCACGAACAGCAGTACCTCAAGGGCCTGGAGAAGAAACCTGTGGCCGGCGAGATCGACCTGTTCTAAGCGTCGGCGGAGGCGAACATGGCTATCAAATTGCTCATCGTTGATGACTCGGCGCTGGTCCGCAAGCTGCTCAGCGAAATGCTCAGCAAGGACCGGGACATCGAGATCGTCGGTACCGCCACCGATCCGTATGCGGCACGCGAGCGCATCAAGCAGCTCAATCCCGATGTGATCACGCTCGACGTGGAAATGCCGCGCATGGACGGCATCACGTTCCTCGAGAATCTCATGCGTCTGCGGCCGATGCCGGTGGTGATGGTTTCGTCGCTGACGCAGAAGGGCGCGGATGTCACATTGCGTGCGCTGGAGCTGGGTGCGATCGACTTTGTGACCAAACCGAAAGTCGACCTTGCAGGCAGTCTCTCGGAATACGCCGAAGAGCTGATTGCGAAGGTCAAGATGGCTGCCGGCGCTCGCGTCAACGCGAGAACGTCAGCGCCGAAAACTCCGGTGCTCAGCGCGTTGCAGACCGAGAAGCGTCACAGCGCCGACGCCGTGATACCCGCGTCGAGCGGCAAGCGCATGTTGCGTACGACGGACCGGATCATTGCGATCGGTGCGTCGACCGGCGGCACCGAAGCGATTCGCGAAGTGCTGGAAGCGTTGCCGCCGGACGCGCCGGCGGTGGTGATTTCTCAGCACATTCCCGCGGCTTTCAGCAAGCCCTTTGCCGAGCGCATGAATCGTTGCTCGGCGATGTCGGTGTGCGAGGCCAGCGACGGCCAATATATTCTGCCGGGCCACGTCTATATCGCGCCGGGCGATCAGCATTTGTTGGTCGAGCGCGACGGTGCTCGCTACCGCTGCCGTTTGAGCAACGGCCCGCATGTGAACCGCCATCGGCCGAGCGTCGATGTGATGTTTCGCTCCATGGCGCAGAACGTCGGCCCGAACGCGGTCGGCGTGATCCTCACCGGCATGGGCGACGACGGCGCTCGCGGCCTGAAGGAAATGCTCGAAGCCGGTGCACAGACGATCGCCCAGGACGAGCCGACCAGCGTGGTGTGGGGCATGCCCGGCGCCGCCGTGAAGCTCGGCGGTGCGCAGCACGTGTTGCCGTTGCATCGAATCGCTGCCGAGATGTTGCATCTGACCGCCGACCACCCGAATGGGAAGATTGCGCACGGCTGATGTGAAGTACTGCGCAGAACTGCCAACAGCGGCGCAGATCGGGAAGGGACGTTCCAGTACAGTGGGCTGAACAGATTTCGTGGGCTGCTGACGACTATGACAACCGCTAACACCGCTGCCGCCGCGCCTGTCGACCACAACGCCGCTGCGTTCGCGTTCGTCAGCGAGCTCGCAGCGGAAGTCTCTTCCGGCAAGGTCGAGCTGCCGTCGTTCCCCGATGTCGCCGTGCGCGTGCGCAAAGTGCTCGCGGACGAAAATGTTTCCAACGATCAGATCGCGCGCGTCGTCGGCTCCGAAGCGGGGCTGGCTGCTCGCGTGTTCACACTCGCGAACTCCGCGGCGTTGAATCGCAGCGGCCGCTCGGTTGCGGACCTGAAGACGGCGGTGAATCGCATCGGTCACAACAACGTGCGCACCGCCGCCGTGTCGTTTGCGATCGCTCAGCTGCGTCGTGCCGCCGAGCTGCGTCACATCGCCAAAGAGCTGGAAGAAATGTGGCAGGAGGCGACCACCGTCGCCGCGCTGGCCTACGCCACCGCCGCCCGCAGCGGCGTGAACCCCGACGAATGTATGCTCGCCGGCCTGCTGCACAACGTCGGCAAGATATATATCCTCGCTCGCGCGAATCGTCACAACAGTTTGTTCAAGGATCCCGGCGCGCTGGCGCAGGTGATTCGCGACTGGCACTCCAACGTGGGTCGCGCGATCGTCGAGAACTGGGGCTTCCCGGAACACATCGCCGAAGCCGTCGGCGAGCACGAGAACATCGATCGCGTGAACGACAAGCCCGATGTCACCGATGTGCTCACCGTCGCGGTGATGATGGCGGGCTTCTTCGGTCACGAGGCCGACCTCGAATTGAACATGCAGGGCGTGAAGTCGTTCTGGCGGCTCGGCCTCGACAACGACAAGTGCGTGCACGTGATGCGTGACTGCGCCGAAGAAATCAGCGCGCTGCGCACTGCGCTCGGCGATTGATCTTTTCCCCGCCCTCGGCACTGAGCGTCGCTGCCGCCCACGCGAGCCCTAGCCCCCGCCGCCGCCCCAGCATTGGGCAAGGCCAGCGGCGACGACAGTGCCTGGCAGGAGTTCTGAGCTGATTTAACACTTGTCGACTTCAAGAGGCGGTCGTTTGTCATACGACCGCCTCTTTTACTATTGCCGCCGGTGGCGCCGATTTAATCTCGTTGGGGGATTGCCTTACGCCGCGAAACCAGGATTACTTAGGAACGCTGCTACGCAGTGAAACGTACTGATTGCGTTGTGCCGTCCCGACGGCCAGCGTGTAACGATTTCCCAGCAGGTTGTCGCAGTGGCCAAAAATGGAAAAATCTTAGTCGCCGAAGACGACGCGGAAGCACGTGAGTTGCTGCTGCTGTCGTTGGCAGATGGCGACTATGACTTGCTGGAAGCAGCCGACGGCATCGAGGCGCTGCATCTGCTGCGCACCGAGCATCCCGATCTCTTGATCACCGACATCGTCATGCCTCGCATGGACGGTTACGAGCTGGTGCGCAAGCTGCGCCAGGACGAGAGCATGTCGGCGACGCCGGTGATTTTTTGTTCCGCCTCCTATCATGAACGCGAAGTGCGCGAGATGGCGCGTTCGCTCGGCGTGCGCAGCACGTTGTCCAAGCCGTTCGATCTGAAGACCGTGCGCGCCACCGTGAACGCAGCGCTGGCGACGAAACCGGCGTTGCCCACGCAGGCTCCGCCGGCGGCACCTGTGAACGGCGGTGCGCAGGAACGTTTGAGCGCGCTGGTGACGTTCAGCCGACGTTTGTTCGGGCAGACCGATCCGGCCGCGATTCTCGAAACCACCTGCGACGCCGCTCGCGACATTCTGCTCGCACAGGTCGCCCAGCTCACCATCGTTTCCGGCGACGGCCAGCACGAGAGCACGACGTCCAGCGGCTTGGCGGGCGAGGAGCTGGAACGATTGCTGTCTTCGCGCATGTATCGCGAGCTGCTCTTGTCGCTCGAATCGGGCGGCGCGGCGCTGTATCCAATGTCGCCCGATGAAGCGACGGTGGAGCTGAGCGCGAGCCAGCGCGGCGATTTCATTTCCATGCTGGGTGTGCTGACGCTGCTCCTGCTTCTTGAGCACGTAGAGCACGGTGGTGAC
>CAMLEO010000349.1 GCA_946478975.1 uncultured Steroidobacter sp. | reverse complement strand
CTTGGGATGAAATCCTGAAAAATCCCTTGCTATGGCACTTCCGTTTCGGCGGCCCTGACATGGAGCGGCTGGTCGCCGGCCGCGAGCGCATCTATCTCGATCGTTTCTGGAATGAGTTCTCGGCGACGCCGAGCCGCTTCAGCGAAGCTGCACGCAGTCACTACGCCGCGCTCTATGCACAACCCGGCGCCATGCATTCCGGCTTCGCGCAGTTCGCGGCGTTCGATAAAGATGCCGAAGACAATCGCGCCTGGCTCGCCGCTGGCGGCCGCTTGACCATGCCGGTGCTGGCACTGGGCGGTGAAAAATCGTTTGCAACCACGATGGCGACCGTCATGCGCGCTGCCGCTTCGAACGTCGAGCAGGGCGTCGTTCCGGACTCGGGCCACTGGATCATGGAAGAAAACCCGAACGTCACGACGCAGCTGGTGCGTGCATTCCTGGATCGCAATCTCACCAGCCAAGAGCGGCTGACGCCCGCCGAGATCGCAGCGATGTCACATTCGGGCGCCTCCGAGGGAACCTCGGGCGTCGCCGGCATTCAGACGCGAGTGTTGAAAGGCGACCCGACCCAAAGCGGCCTGTACACGATTCAGCTGACCGTGCCGCCGAACACCACGATCAAAGCTCACACTCACCGCGACGATCGCGTGGCGACGGTGATCTCCGGAACCTGGTATTTCGGCTATGGCAAAGGCTTCAACGAGAGTGCGCTGAAGGCGCTGACCGCAGGCAGCTTCTACACCGAGCCACCGGAGCCGCACTTCGCCCGCACCGGCGCGACGGCGGCAGTCGTGCAGATCACGGGCATGGGCCCGACGGATACTCGCTACGTCGAGTGAGCGTCAACCCGGCGGGACGACGAGCCGGTAGCCGATGCCGGCCTCGGTGATGAGATACCGAGGCCGCGAGGCGTCCGGCTCGATCTTCTGGCGAATGTTTTTAACGAACACGCGCAGGCTGCGAGTGTCGGCTTCGCGGTTCGGGCCCCACACCTCGCGAATCAGCTGGTTCTGCGTGACGATCATCCCGGCCTGGCGCGCGAGGCTTTCGAGGACGCGATATTCCATCGGCGTGAAGCGCACTTCGCCGGCGGCGGTGACGGCAGTGCGTTGCCCGAGGTCGATGGTCACATCGCCCAGGTTCAGAACAGAGGTCTGCTCCGCTCCACGCGCATTGCGACGGAGAGCTGCACGCACTCGTGCCAGCAACTCCGGGGCGCTGAACGGTTTGGTGACATAGTCATCCGCTCCCGCATCGAGCGCCGCGATCTTTTGTTCTTCGAGCGAACGAGCGGACAGAACCAGTATCGGCACCGGCGACCACTGCCGCACTTTGCGAATCAGCCGCCCGCCGTCGGCATCTGGCAGACCCAAATCCACGATCAGCAGATCCGGCTGATGACTGCGGGCCTCGATCTCCGCACGCGCCACCGTTTCAGCTTCGATGACTCGATAGTTCGCGGTTTGCAGCAGCGTGCACAGAATGCCGCGAATGTTCGGCTCGTCCTCCACCACCAGCACGCGATACTGCGCTTGGGTCATGCTGCCGCCTCGCCGAGGGGCAAGGTGAAAACAAATCGAGCACCGCCGCCGGGCCGCTCGTCGGTGCCGATTTCACCGCCGTGGGCGCGAACGATGGCACGGCAGATCGCAAGCCCCAGCCCGGCACCGACCGTCGCGCCCTCGTCGGTGCCGCGTTGAAACTTATCGAACAGGCGCCCGCGATCTTGAATCGGCAGGCCCGGCCCGTCATCGTCGAATGTGACACGCACGAAGCTGCTGTCTGCGGTCGCGGAGATCGTCACTTGCGTCTGCGGCCCGGTGTACTTCGCTACGTTGTCGAGCAGGTTTGCGAACACTTGCACGATGAGGTTGGCGTCGACGTTCACCGCCGGCAGATCATTCGGTATGCGCACAGCCACCGTTCTTGAACCCAAGCGCTCTTCGACGCGCCTCAACGCCGTGCCGACCAGGTCATCGAGCGTCTGCCAATCCCGATGCAACGTGAGCCGCCCCGATTCGAAATGCATGAGGTCGAGCACGTTCGACACCAGCTCGGCCATGTCCCGCGCCTTGCTCTCGACCGACCTCGCCAGGCGTTTGCGCTCGGCCGCGTCGAGATCGTCTGAATGTTCGGCGAGCGTGCTGGCCGCGCCGGCGATGACCGACAGCGGCGTGCGCAGATCATGAGAAATTGATGCTAGCAACGTATTGCGCAGACTCTCCGTCTCCGCCTCGACGCGCGACGCCTCGGCGCTCTCCGCCAATCTCGCGCGCTCGACTGCAATGCCGATCTGGCTCGCGAATGTTTCCAACAGATGCCGCTGCTCGGGCAGCAGCACGCGCCGGGGATTCGTCGGCAGGACTGCGAGCACGCCGAGCCGATGATTTTCGCCGCCCAATGGCAGATATAACGCGGGCGCCGCTGGCAGCGTGTCCGACCCGAGCCCCGCGCGTCGAGAGTGATCCAGAACCCATTGCGCAATCGACAGATCTGCACCGGCAAGGGAGCCTGCTTCCGGACGCTCTCGCGGCAGATACAGCTTGCCTCGCTCATCCGGCAACAACACGACCGCTTTGCATTGAAACACTTCGGCGACGTGACGAACCGCCACTCGCGCCATCGCGTCGGTGCCGCGCGTGGCCGCCAGCTCGCGACTCATCGCATACAACAAGTACGTGCGACGCTCCCTGGCGCCTGCGACGCGCGTCTGCTGACGTACGCTGGCCACCAGGTTCGCGATCACCAACGTCACGATCACCATGATCACGAACGTCAACACGTACTGCGCGTCGCTGACCGCGAACGCGAACAGCGGCGGCACGAAACAGAAGTCGAACACGAGCACGTTGACGAACGCCGACAGCACCGCCGGCCCGCGCCCGAAGCGCAAACCCGTGATGGCGGAGCCCAGCATGTACACCATGATGAGATTGGACAGCTCGAACTGCCGATACATCGCATAGGCCACGAGCGTGCACAGCAGGCTGATGACCAGCGTCCAGCCATAACGATCCCAATGAATCGGATGTGAGCTGTCGATATCATCGTCACTGACGACACGCGGCGACTCGGGGCGCTTCTCCAGCTCACCGATTGTGATTACATCGAAGCCGCGAGCCCTGCGAGCCAGCTCCGTCGTCGTCGACGCCCGCAGCCACGCGCGCCAGCCATGACGTTTCGGTGCGCCGACGACAATCTTGGTCGCATTACGAGTGCTCGCATATTCGAGCAAGGCGCGAGCCGCAGTCGGCCCATCCAACGTCACAGTTTCGGCGCCGAGCGATTCGCCGAGCCGGAGCAGATCGATGCGTCGATTGCGCTCCTGCTGTGACAGGCGCAGCAGCTCCGGCGTTTCCACATACACGACCGACCACGGCGCATCCAATGCGTCGGCGAGACGTTTGCCGGCGCGCACGACTTGTTCCGCCTGTTCGTCCGGACCGATGGCAACGAGCACCCGATCTCGGGCCATCCAGGCACGCGAGGCACGATCGATCGCTACCGCTGCGCGCGCCGAAGCGTCGACGCGATCTGCCATCCGACGCAACGCCATCTCGCGCAGGGCAATCAGGTTCGACTTGCGAAAGAAACGATCGATGGCAGTGCGCGCGTGATCCTCGACATAGATCTTGCCGGCCTTCAGCCGCGTCAGCAGATCGTCCGGCGGCAGGTCGATCAGCTCGACTTCATCGGCTTCATCGAAGATGCGATCGGGGATGGTTTCGCGCTGACGCACGCCGGTGATCTGTGCGACCAGATCGTTGAGACTTTCCAGGTGCTGGACGTTGACGGTGGTCCAAACATCGATGCCGGCGTCCAGCAGTTCTTCGATGTCCTGCCAGCGCTTGGCATGACGCGGCGGCGGATCGCCTTCGATGAGATTCGAGTGTGCGAGCTCGTCGACCAGGATGATGGCGGGACGCCGGCGGAGTGCGACGTCCAGATCGAATTCTCGTCGCGTGATGCCGCGGTATTGAACCGGCAGGGTCGGCAGCTGCTCCAGGCCTTCGAGCAAACGTTCCGTCTCGACGCGCCCATGCGGCTCTACGTAACCAACGACCAGGTCGGTGCCGGATGCCCGCGTGGAGCGCGCTGCCTCCAGCATCGAATAGGTCTTGCCGACGCCCGCGGCGCCGCCAAAAAATATTCGCAGCTTGCCGCGCCGTGCCTTGGCTTCCGCTGCCTGCACCGAGGCCAGCAGCCGATCCGGATCGGGCCGCGTTTCAACCATGCATCAGCTCGCCGTTCTGCCATCCAGCGCCAGGTTCAACGCCAGCACATTAACACGAGGCTCACCCAGAATGCCGAAGCTGCGGCTCATCGTGGCCTGCTTCACCAACTCACGAATTTCGCTCTCGGGCCGATGGCGCAAGCGTGCCACGCGTGGCACCTGATATTCGGCTGCCGCCGGCGAGATGTGAGGATCGAGGCCGCTCGCCGATGCTGTGACCAGGTCTATGGGCACGGGTGCTTTGTTCTCTGGGTCGAGTGCACGCAGTGCCGCGACTCGCTCGCCGATGGCCTTTATCAGCGCCGGGTTGGTCGGGCCCAAGTTCGAACCGCTCGACGCTGCGCCGTTGTATGGCTGTGGCGCGGTTGCGGACGGGCGGCTGAAGAAATATTTAGGATCTGTGAATGGCTGGCCGATCAGGCGCGAGCCGATGATCCGATCGCCGGCGCGGACCAGGCTGCCGTTCGCCGCATCGGCAAAAGCGACCTGGCCGACGCCGGTCACGAGCATGGGATAGATCACGCCGGTGATCAGCGTGAGCAACAGAAACGAAACCAGTGCGGGACGAAGCTCGCTCATGAGAGATTCCTCAAACCAGACCCAAGGTCACGAGGAACACATCGATGACCTTGATGCCGATGAACGGCACGATCAAACCACCGACGCCGTAAATCAACAGATTCCGCTGTAACAGCGTCGCCGCCGACGCGGCGCGCGTCTTCACGCCCCGCAGCGCTAGCGGCACCAGAAACACAATGATGATGGCGTTGAAAATCACCGCCGACAGAATCGCGCTCTCGGGACTTTCCAATCCCATCACATTCAACGCATTCAACGCCGGATACGTCGCCGCAAACGCCGCGGGAATGATGGCGAAGTATTTCGCGACGTCGTTGGCAATCGAAAATGTCGTCAGCGCACCGCGCGTCACCAACATCTGCTTGCCGACATCGACGATCTCAATCAGCTTGGTCGGATTCGAATCGAGATCGACCATGTTGCCCGCTTCCTTCGCCGCCTGCGTACCCGTATTCATCGCCACAGCAACATCAGCTTGCGCGAGCGCCGGCGCGTCGTTGGTGCCGTCTCCGCACATCGCGACCAGTCGACCTTCGCTTTGATTACTACGAATCAACGCGAGTTTCTTTTCCGGCGTGGCCTCAGCAAGAAAATCATCGACGCCCGCTTCGGCCGCAATCGCAGCGGCAGTCAAACGATTGTCGCCCGTCACCATGATGGTCTTGATGCCCATCTGCCGCAGCTCGGCAAATCGTTCGCGAATGCCGCCCTTCACTACGTCGCGCAGCTCGACCACACCCAGCACTCGGCGGCCATCGGTGACGACGATCGGTGTGGCGCCACGACGTGCGATGGAATCGATCGACTCGCCGAGCCTGGCCGGCCACACGCCGCCCTGCCCCTCGACGAATTTGCGAATCGCATCGGCCGCACCTTTGCGCAAGCTGCGACCTTCGATATCCACTCCGCTCATGCGCGACTGCGCGGAGAACTTATGAAATGTATGCGCTGTCGCTGCCAGGTCGCGGCCGCGCAGCTGAAACCTTTGCTTGGCCAGGACAACAATCGAACGACCTTCGGGCGTCTCATCGGCAAGCGAAGCGAGTTGCGCAACGTCCGCCAGCTCCTGCTCCGTCACTCCCGGCGCGGGCACGAACGCAGATGCCTGGCGATCGCCGAGCGTGATCGTGCCAGTCTTGTCGAGCAGCAGCACATCGACATCGCCTGCGGCTTCGACGGCACGGCCGGAGGTCGCAATCACATTCGCTCGCACCATCCGATCCATGCCGGCAATGCCGATCGCCGACAACAACGCGCCGATGGTCGTCGGAATCAAACAAACCAGCAGCGCGACCAGCACTGTGAGCGTAACCGCTGAGCCGTGGCCCGCTGCCTCGACGGCAAACTTGGAGAACGGCGCCAGCGTCGTGGTGGCAAGCAGGAATACGAGTGTGAGCATCGCGAGCAGGATGGACAGCGCGATCTCATTCGGCGTCTTGCCTCGTTTCGCGCCTTCCACCATCGCGATCATGCGATCCAGAAAGCCTTCGCCTTCTCGCGCCGTGACGCGCACGACGATCCAATCGGACAGCACGCGCGTACCGCCGGTCACAGATGAGAAATCGCCGCCGGCCTCGCGCAGAACAGGAGCAGACTCGCCCGTGACTGCGCTCTCGTTCACGGACGCGACGCCTTCGACGACTTCGCCGTCGGCAGGAATCGTGTCGCCCGCCTCCACCAGCACCAGATCATCGCGGCGGAGTGTGTTTGCTTCGACGGTCTTGTACTCGGTGCGATTGTTGCCGCTGAGTTTCCTGGCATGCGTGTTTCGACGCATGGATCGCAACGTGGCCGCCTGCGCCTTGCCGCGCCCTTCCGCCAGCGCCTCGGCGAAGTTCGCAAACAGCACGGTGAGCCACAGCCATGCCGCGATTCCAAACACGAAACCCGGACGGCCTGCGTCCGCAATCTGTCCGGTCGCTGCGCCG
>CAMLEO010000348.1 GCA_946478975.1 uncultured Steroidobacter sp. | reverse complement strand
CTCGGCGTCGTCGCGCGGCGCGTTGGATGTTTCCGGCCAACCCTGCGCGTGACGGCTGATCACATTCGCCAGCGTTGCAGCGTGCGACTCATCGGCGTTGAGTGCGGGCACGTAGTCATACGCTTCACCGCCTGCTGCCAGAAACGTCTCGCGATTGCGGATCGCGATCTCTTCCAATGTTTCCAAGCAATCGGTGGCAAAGCCGGGGCACACGACGGTCACGCGCTTCGGGCCGTTCTTGGCCATGGCAAGCAGATGCTCGTCCGTGTAGGGACGCAGCCATTCTTCGCGGCCGACCTGCGATTGGAAACTCACGCTCCATTCCTTTTCGCCCAGGGACAGGCGCTGCGCAACGAGCCGCGCCGTCTTCATGCAATGGCAGTGATAAGGATCGCCGGCGAGCAGGTAACGCTTCGGCACGCCATGAAATGAGAACAACAGATGTTGTTTCTGATGGGCGCGCCAATGCCCTTCGATGCTGTCGGCGACGGCATCGATATATCCGGCATCGTCGTGATAGCTGCCAATGAAGCGCAGCTCCGGAACCCAGCGCCACAGTTGCAGCTCGCGTGTAACCCGATCGAACACCGAGGCGCTCGTCGAGCACGAGTACTGCGGATACAGCGGCAGCACGATGAGCCGACGAATTCCTCGAGTGCGGAGTTGTTCCAGTGCACTCGGAATCGACGGCGAGCCATAGCTCATGCCGAGCGCCACCTCGGCGTTCAAGCGCGATCGCAAGATCTCGGCGACGCGGCTCGTCAGTGCCGTGCTGTGGATGAGCAGGGGCGAACCGCTGGGTGTCCAAATTTGCTGATAGGCATGCGCGCTCTTGGACGGGCGGATGCGCAGGATCACGCCGTGCAAAGCCAGCCACCACAACCAGCGCGGCGCTTCGACAACGCGGGGATCCCAGAGGAATTGAGCCAGGAAACGCCGCACCGAGCCCGGATCCGGTCCGTCCGGCGTGCCGAGATTCACCAGCAGCACGCCGAGCCGGTCGGGTGTGCCGTGTTGGTAAGAAGAATCGCCGAGATACTCAGGCATGGCGCCGCTGTGCGTTCGAGGGGCGCACAGTCTATGAGTTCAGCTAAAAAAAAGCCCCGCCGAAGCGGGGCTCATTTACCAGAGGATCAGCGCAGGGATCGATTACACGTGCTTCCGGCGGCGCAGGCTCAGCGCGATACCCATCAGGCCGATGCCGAGCAGACCCAGAGCGCCCGGTTCCGGCACCGACGCGACGTTCGACAGGCCGTGGGCCGTCAAGGTCGAGCCGACCAGGTTGAAGTCGCCGATGATCGAGCTGATGGTGACCGTCAGCGTGCCCAGCGTGTTCAGCTCCAGCAGGCCGAGAATGGACCAGCCGCCGAACTCTTCGCCGCTCAGGCCGAAGCTGCCGACGAAGCCATCGCCGAGCAGGCCCGGCAGATCGACATAGGCCAGTTCCGGGCCGTCCAGCCAGCTGCGGCTGTCATCGGCCAGGTTGACTGACAGCTGGAAACCGGTGATCCAGTCGGTCAGCGGGCGGAAGCCGTTGTCGGTCAGGTCGTGCGTATAGGTGTAGGACTGGCCGTTGCCAATGTACACGCCGCTGCCGACGTTCAAGTTATCGGTCCATGTGGCTGGAATGTAGTCGGCGCGGGCTGCGGTCGAGAATCCCACCGCCAGCAGCACCAAAGCAAAAAGTCGTTTCAACATTTTTTACGTCCTGGTTGGTTTTCGAGCCACGCGGACGGAATGAAGCAACCGGTGTGCCATGGCCTGTATTTCCCTTGTGCGTCAGCACACTAGGGCCCCTGAACAGGTTATGTTTGTTGCACTGCCAAGGCGTTTGTAATCCGTATCGACGTGCGCTGTGGGACTCAGTTAGGGCGGGGTCTGTCGCGGCTGTGAGGGTATTTACCTCGGTTTGTCGCTATAGCTCATAGGATCTGCGTGCGTGTGATTAGGGATGCCTTCACAGGGACCCGCAAGGTCGGGGCATGCAACCGGGCAAGGACGCCCTTCTTTCTCGATTTACTCTTTTTGTTCGGCCGTCAGGTAGCGCTGGCCGACTTTCCTCAACCGCCGATGCTCCGAAGTGCCGCGATTCGTTACTGCCCCCTCCCCGGGATCGCGACACTTCGCGCAGTGGACCGAGCTTCCAGTTAACTTATTCTGGGATCGGTCCGGAGGGCGGTCGGCAGGTGTCTCACCGCCTGCCGATCGCCTTCATTTTCTCCGCCGCGCTTTTCTCAAGGCCGTTCGACGATGGCGGTGACGCCCATACCGCCGGCCGTGCAGATCGAAATCAGTCCGCGCCCGCCGCCTCGCAGCGCCAGTTGCTTGGCCAAGGTCGCGAGGATGCGCGCGCCCGTGGCCGCGAATGGATGACCGATCGCGACGCTGCCGCCTTTCAAATTCATCTTGCTGCGATCGATGGATCCGAGCGGCGCGCTGAGCCCCAGCCGATCGCGGCAGAACTCCGCTGACTCCCAGGCTTTGAGCGTGCACAGCACCTGCGCTTCGAACGCTTCGTGGATTTCGTAGATATCGAAGTCCTGCAGTTTCAAATTTGCATCGGCGAGCATGCGGGGCACCGCGTAGGCGGGCGCCATCAGCAGTCCTTCCTTTTGCACGAAATCGACCGCGGCGTATTTGCCGTAGGTGAGATAGGCGAGCACAGGCAAGCCGCGCGCCTTCGCCCATTCTTCGTTCGCGAGCAGCACCGCGGCGGCGCCATCGGTCATCGGCGTCGAGTTGCCGGCGGTGAGCGTGCCGTTGGCCGAGAACGATGGCTTGAGCTTGGCGAGCTTTTCCAGCGACGTGTCGCGACGAATGTTGTTGTCTTGCTTCAGGCCGCGGAATTCCACGACCAGGTCGTTATAAAAGCCTTCGTCCCACGCCGCGCCGGCCTTGCGATGACTTTCGAACGCGAGCTGATCCTGATCCGCGCGCGCGATCTGCCAGGTCTGCGCCATCTTTTCGCAATGCTGGCCCATCGACATGCCGGTGCGAGGCTCGCTGACGCCGGGCAACTGCGGCTTCAGGAAACCCGGGCGGAACCCGAACCATGGCGACACTCTTTCACCCAGCGAGCGGCCACGCGCGCTGCGCAGAAGGAGCTTGCGATAGGGCGTTGGAAACACGATCGGCACGTCGCTCGCGGTGTCGACGCCGGCGGCAATCGCGGAATCGATCTGGCCGGTGGCGATCTTCAAACCGAGTACGATCGCGGTGTCGAGGCTCGTGCCGCACGCCCGCTGCAGATCGAACGCGGGCGTTTCGGGTGCGAGGCCGCTGTCGAGCACACTTTCGCGAGTGAGATTGAAATCTTTGGAATGTTTCAGCACCGCGCCGGCGCCGACGTCGCCGAGCCGCTCACCCCGCAGATTGAAGCGCTCCACCAGTCCCTTGAGTGAGGCGGTGAGCATTTCCTGGTTGCTCGCTTCGGCGTAAGCGCCCATCGAACGAGCGAAGGGAATGCGCGTGCCGCCGATGATGGCGACACGACGAATGGATGATCCGACCAGCATGCCTGCTCCATTGCGGCCACTTCGAGGATTGCAAGCATGCCAGCGAGCGCGCCCGCATCACAATTCTGCGTGTAGATTACGAAGTTTTGGTCGAACAGACGGACAATCCTGCTCATGACTCTCAACCGCGCCCGCCTGGCCGCGGACGCCCGAACGATTGCCGCTCTGGGTGGACCGCTGCTTGGAAACAACCTTTCACTCACCGGCATGGTGTTCGCCGATACGGTGATGGCCGGCCGTTTGGGTGCCGTCGATCTCGGCGGCCTTGCCATTGGCGCGGCGACCTACAACCTTTTCATGTTCATTGGTTTCGGGTTGTTGATGGCGACCTCGCCGTGCGTGGCGCATGCGTTCGGTGCCGACAATCGCGAGAAGGTCGCCGGGTATGCACGTCAGTCGTGGTGGCTCGTGCTGGCATTGGCCGTTGTGTTGGTGTCCTGCATGCAGCAGGCGCGTTTCTTTCTGCCCGCCATCGGCATCGCGCCGGATGTGCTGCCGGTCGCGATCGGATATATCAAAGCGATCAGCTGGGGCATGCCAGGACTGCTGGCATTTTTCTCGTTGCGTTACACGAGCGAAGGGCTCGGCCGCACCAAGCCCATCATGTTCATCGGCTTCACCGCTTTGATCGTCAACGTGATCGGCAACTGGATTTTCATGTACGGAAAATTCGGCGCGCCCGCGCTGGGCGCCGTCGGTTGCGGTGTGTCGACTGCGATTGCCGAGTGGGTGATGTTCATCGCGATGTTTCTTCACATGAAGCTGCATCGTGCCTACAAACCGTTCGCGTTGTTCTCACGCATTGACCGACCGAATCCGGCCGTGCTCGGCGAGCTTTGCCGCGTCGGTGCGCCGATCGCCGGTAGCATCCTCGCGGAAGGTGGTTTGTTTGTTGCCGCTGCATTGATGATGGGCGGCATGGGTGCGACGGTCGCAGCAGGTCATCAGATCGCGCTGAACTACGCTGCCTTCATGTTCATGGTGCCGCTCGCGATCAGTTCAGCAACGACCATTCACGTCGGGCATACGCTCGGTAAAGGTGATGTTCGTGGTGCGCGCAATGCCGGGCTGCTCGGCGTCGCCATGTGTGCGATCGTGATGACGATTTCCGCCATCGTGATTTTGTTTTGTAACGATCAGATCGCGGGGCTCTACACGCGCGATGCGCCGGTGCGCGAGCTGGCTGCCAGCCTGCTATTGATGGCAGCGTTGTTTCAGTTTTCCGATGGAGTGCAGGTCGGTGCGGCTGGAGCGCTGCGCGGCTTCAAGGACACCACGGTACCGATGGCCTTGTGCATCTTCGCGTATTGGGTGGTCGGCTTTACCTTCGCCTACACGTTTGGCGTGCATCGGGGCGAGGGGCCGGTCTTCGTGTGGATTGGGCTGAACGTGGGTCTCACGATCAGCGCGATTGCACTGCTGGCGCGCTACGTGTTCGTAACGCGCCGGCGGATCAGTGCAGCGGCTCAGCTGCCCGGGCCGTAAGTGCCACGCTGCGGATCGTTGTAGCCGTAGCCGAGCGTTTCCACTTCCTCGACGATGCCGTCGACGAAGCGCACCCGGCGCATCAGCTTGTTCGGGCCGAAGTTATAAGTCCAGGTTTCGACCGGAATCTCGACCAGGCCGTCGCCGGAATACACCAGCCGGCCCTGAAAGTTATAAACCGGGCGGCGCAGGATGGTGCGCGTCTGCACGTCGACCGGCTCGCCGCAAAACGCCCGCACTTCCGCGCGCGCATCGCCATCGCGAATCAAGCGGCTGCCACAACGCAAGCCGTCGGCATGCGCCGGCAGCGCCACTGCTCCTGCAAACACAGCCAAGCCGAGGAGGAACGGAATACGCATGACGCCCACTATGCCTCGTGTCTCATGAATTGATAATGAATGACCCGCTTTGATCGTATTGGTGCCGATTGCATCAGTGCGTGCCTGCCGCATGGATCTTTCCTTCGATGCAGTTCCGGTACAGCTGAGCAAAGTCCTCGACCGTCATCGGCACCGGGTTGCCGCCGGTGGACGGATCGTCGAACGCCTGTCGTGCAAATCCTGGCGCGTGCTCCATAGTAACGCCCAATTCGGCGAGCGTGTCCGGCACGCCGATGGTTTTACGCAATTCCATGATCCAGTTCAGCACGCCGTCGAATGAATGCTGCCGCAGGTTCAGGAATGCCGCCAGCCGCTGCATCTTTTCGCTCAACGCCGGACGATTCCACGCCATCACATAGGGCATCACGACCGCATTGGTGAGGCCATGATGCGTATTCAGGTTCGCGGAGCATGGATGGCTCAAGCTGTGCATGGCGCCTAAACCTTTCTGAAAGGCAGTCGCGCCCATCAGCGACGCCGCCATCATATGTGAGCGCGCTTCGATGTCGCTGCCGTCCTTCACTGCGACGGCGAGCCAATCATGAATCAGCCGCATGCCTTCCAACGCGATGCCTTCGGCGAGCGGGTGATACGAGGGCGAGCAATACGCTTCGAGGTTATGAGACAACGCGTCCATCCCGACGGCTGCTGTCACATTCGGCGGCAGTCCTATGGTGAGCTCGGGATCGGCGATGACCACGGCGGGCAGCATCCTGGGATGAAAAATGATCTTCTTGGTGTGATCGCGCGTGTCGGTGATCACGGCGGCGCGGCCCACTTCTGAACCGGTGCCCGAGGTGGTCGGCACCGCGATGGTCGGCGCCATGCCGGCAACATTCACTCGCGTGTACCAATCCTCGCGATCTTCGAAATCCCACATCGGACGCGTCTGTCCCACCATCAATGCGACTGCCTTGCCGGTGTCGAGCGCGCTGCCGCCTCCGAAAGCGATCACGCCGTCGTGCGAACCGCGACGATACGCTGCAACTCCATTCGTGACGTTCGACTCCACCGGATTCGCCTGCACCTCGCTGAACACTTCGCATGCCAGGCCGGCATCGCGACAGGCGGCGACGGCGTTCGCGATCATCGGCAACTTCGCCAGCGCCGGATCGGTCACCAGCAGCGGCCGTTTCAGGTTCAGCGATTTGCACGCATCCGGCAGCTCGGCGATCCGGCCGGGGCCGAAGCGCACGGCGGTCGGATAATTCCAATTGCCACGTAACGCCGCCATGACGTTTTCTCGGGAACGCACCGGTTTGATGATGAACTCGCGCATGACTTAGGGCCTGTTAACACTCATTTCATGAACTGCGTTGCGCCTCCAATCGCCTGCAGCAAGGCACAAAGCGCAGCCCTTATGTCGATAAGGGCAAG
>CAMLEO010000347.1 GCA_946478975.1 uncultured Steroidobacter sp. | reverse complement strand
GTACAACAGCGGCGAGCCCTGCGGCCCGTTGCCCATGGTCGCGATGCGCTGACCGGCGACGACGGCGTCCCCTTCTTTGATTGCGACTGACTGCAAATGACCGTACGCGCTCAGGTAGGTCTCGTTGTGTTTGATGATGACCAGCTGGCCGTAACCCAACAAACCTGAACCCGTATACACGACGCGTCCGCTGCCCGCGGAACGGATGTCTTCACCCAATGTGCCGACGATGGTCAGGCCGTAGCCGCCGTTGGGACGAGATGTAACCGTCGCGGTGCCGCCGCTCACTGGCCATTGCCACTTCACCGGCGGGCCCGAAGGAATCGCTGACTGGCGCGGCGGGGTCGCTGTTTTTTTCGGTGGCACCTGCGGCTGGCCTTTCGGAATCGCCCTCGCCTTCGGCGGCGGGGTCGCAATCCTGGCGCCCTTCGGCCCGACAGTCCTTGCAGCAGCGGCGCGCGTCGAAGCTTGGGCTGCCGAAGCTTCGCGTGTGGATGGATACAAACGCAGCGTCTGCCCTGGATGAATCACATAATCACGGCCGATGCGATTCCAGCGCGCCAGATCTTTGTAATCGAGTTTGTAACGACCGGCGATGGAAGAAAGCGTGTCGCCGCGCTTGACCGTATAGGTGCGGCCGCTTTCGGGGCGATCGGAATTGGCCGCACACCCGGCCAGCAGTCCCAGGCTGAAGCACAAGAGCGCGAGCGATCGCAGAGTGATCGAGGTCACGCGATCAGTTTAGGCCCTTCAACAACGGTACGAAGCTGACCAAGCCCAGCGTCTCCTTGTGAAAGTCATCGCCGCGACGAGTGATCCGCATCAGCTGCTGGCGCCCCTCGGGCCCGACCGGTGCGATCAGCCGCCCGCCCTGCGGCGCCAGCTGTGTGAACAAAACTTCCGGAATCGCCAGCGGCGCCGCCGCCATCAGGATCGCATCGTACGGCGCATGCGCGTTCCAGCCCTGGAAGCCGTCGCCATGACGTAAATGGACGTTGTTGACGTGCAGTTCCTTCAGCCTGGCGCGCGCCCGGTCGAGCAAGGCGCCGATGCGCTCGATGCTGTACACAAAGCGCACCAAAGGTGACATCACCGCTGTTTGATAGCCGCAGCCGGTGCCGATCTCCAGCACCTTGCCGGGCGTGCCCGCCTCGATCAATGCTTCGGTCATGCGTGCGACCACGAACGGTTGTGAGATCGTCTGGCCGTGGCCGATAGGCAGCGCTGTATCTTCGTATGCACGAGTGGCGAGCGCTTCGTCGACAAACAAATGTCTCGGCACGTTGCGGATCTGATCCAGCACCGCCGGATTGGCGATGCCTTGATCGCGCAGACGCTGAATGAGCCGTTCACGCGTGCGCGCAGAAGTCATGCCGATGCCGGCACGGTTGCCATTGCTCAACACGGCCGGTTTAAGGGGCGGCTTCAGGGGCGGCTTCGACTTCATGCCTCCCGTCCCTGCAGCCACTGGCTCACGTCGTCGAGCATCGTGTGCCGGGTGAGATCGATCTGCAGCGGCGTGACCGACACGTAGTTGTTGGCGACGGCATGAAAGTCCGTGCCCGGCCCGGCATCCGAACCGGTGCCCGACGGGCCGACCCAGTACACCGGGCGGCCGCGAGGATCTTCCATGCGCACGATGCGTTCCGAGCGATGACGGAAGCCGAGGCGCGTCGCCTGGTAGCCCTTCAGCGCTTCGTACGGCACATCGGGAACGTTCACATTCAGAATGGTGGCCTGGTGCAGCGGCGCGCGCTGAATGCGCATCACCAGCTCGGCAGCGACGCGAGCGGCGGTCGTGAAATGCAGCCCGGAGTTCGGCTGAACGACCATCGAGATGGCGATCGCGGGCAGGCCCAGGAAGCGGCCCTCGATCGCTGCGGCGACCGTGCCCGAATAGAGCACGTCATCGCCGAGGTTCGCACCATCGTTGATGCCCGAGACCACCATGTCGTGCTCGGGCTCGTTCTCGAATAGCCCGGAGATCGCCAGGTGCACGCAGTCCGTGGGCGTGCCGTTGAGCACGAGGTACTTGCGCTCGCCAAAAGAGGCCACACGCAATGGGACATCGAGCGTCAGCGAGTTGCTGGCGCCACTGCGGTTGCGGTCGGGAGCGACGACGGTCAGCTCGGCCAGCGGCGCGAGCGCGTCGTGCAGGGCACGCAGGCCCTCGGCCCGGTAGCCGTCGTCGTTGCTCAGCAGAATCTTCATTGAATGTCGGCAGGAGACTTCTTGGACCCGTGCGGCGCCGAACTATACTTTAATAGCGAGGCATCGGGCATCCTGCCACGAGCCTCGCGCGAGCTAGCAAAAAGGTGTGACTTTTTGCTGCTCGCCGCCGCCTGCGGCGGCGGGGTACATCCATGTACCCGATCAGGTTGGAGTGTGGTGTGAACGACGATCGCGACGATGATGCCGACACATTCCGTCAAGCGATGCGCGACGTGCGGCGCTTGCGGAATTCCCCTAAGCGCGCGGTCGATGCGCCCAAGCCGCCGGCACGCGCCAGGTTCACTCGCGCCGATCAGCTCGAAGTACTGAAAGAAAGCTTGCTGCCGCCCGCGGATGAGGCGGAACTCGCGACCGGCGATGAGCTCAGTTTCCGCAGGCCGCACATATCCGAAGCGGTGCTGCTCAAACTTCGGCGCGGCCATTATGTCGTCGACGCAGAGATCGACCTGCACGGCATGACGGGCGCCGAAGCCAAGGCCGCGCTGCGTGAATTCATCCTCGAAGCCGTCAATCGCCGCATGAGCTGCGTGCGCATCATTCACGGCAAAGGCCGGCGCTCCGGACCGCGAGGCCCGGTGCTGAAGAACGTCGTCAATCAATGGCTGCAGCGAATCGATTGCATCCAGGCGTTCGGCTCCGCTCGCCAGGTCGACGGCGGCAGCGGCGCGGTGTACGTGCTGCTGCGAACCCGATAATCAAACATCCGCTTCCGGCGTATCCGCGAGGAACGCGTTGCTGATCAGCTCATGCAACACCGCGGTCGCGAATGAGCCTCGCTGCAAACGGAATTGCAAATGTATGTCGCCGCCATCGATGCGCCACGACAGCTCGCGCACCGGCACTCGCAGCGCACGCCGCTCCGGCTCCAGCCCTGCTTTCGCGAGCCCATTGGCCAATGCCTGATAGCGTTGTGCCACGCTCATTTCCAACTCAGCAATTGCGCCAGTAGATACGAGCGAGTCGCCGTGCCACATCGGGCCGGTCGGATGTACGTCGAGCTCGCGACAACGTTCACGTAACGTGTCGTCGACGGCGGGCGCAGGAAAGAAACTGCCGCTGCCGTTCAAGTTCACAACATCGCCATCGAGCAAACGATTCCAACTGCCCGCGCGCACGCGCTCCGCCAACACAGCATTGAAGATCGCCGAGCGCGCAGCCGACAGCGCAAAGCCGCGTTCAGCGCGTTCCGGCGCCGGGCCTTCGCCGCCAAACCAGGCGAGCGCAGTTTTGATGTTTTGCCCGCCGCGACCGAAGCGCTGCGGCCCGAAATAATTCGGCACGCCTTCGGCAGCCAACGTTTGCAATCGCTGTTCGAGCACGGCTGTATCGCCGGTGAACTCGCGCAACACCAGAACGAAATCATTGCCCTTGAGCGCGCCGCGTTTGAGCTTGCGACGAATGCGCTCGGCACTCAGCACTTCGAAGCCGTCGCCGGTCACACCGACCCAACTCGTTCCAACCGCCGAGCGCGCAGGCACCGTGAAGGCCTGCTCCGCAACCGCATCGCGATCTTTCAAACCCGCGAAGCCCACATCGCGCGGATGAATCTTCCCGATCTTTGCGAGCTGCTTCGCCACCCACATCGTATTGGCGCCGCGCTTGCGCACCTTCACCAACAGATGATCGCCTTCACCATCGGCATCGAAACCCAGCCATTCGCGCACCAGGAAATCTTCGGGAGCAGCACGCAAGCGCGCGCTCCCCGCCGCTCCGCCGTGCGCGCACGGCAGATCCATCAGCTCGGTCCCATTCATGACAAAAAGGGGATCACTTGAAATACTCGATGAGCGCGATGGCCTGGCACGCCAGGCCTTCACCACGACCGATGAAGCCCATCTTCTCGCTGGTCGTTGCTTTGATATTTACGCGCGTGATGTTCACGCCCAGGTCGGCAGCAATGTTGGTGCGCATGGACTCGCGATACTTACCGATGCGTGGCGCTTCGCTGATGACCGTCGCATCGACGTTCACGACGACGTAATCGCGTTCCTTCAACAGCTCGCGCACGTGACGCACTAATGCCCTGCTGTCCGCCCCTTTCCAGCGCGGATCGGTATCGGGGAAATGCATGCCGATATCGCCGAGCCCGGCGGCACCCAACAATGCATCGCAGACCGCATGTAACAACACGTCGCCATCCGAGTGAGCCAGGATGCCGTGCGTGAACGGAATCTTCACTCCGCCCAATGTGACGTGATCACCCGTCGTAAAGGCGTGCACGTCGTAACCTTGGCCAACGCGTAATCCTATGGTCATGCGGCGCTCCGCGCCCGCAAGATCCGCTCGGCTCGCGGCAGATCTTCCGGCAATGTGATTTTGACGTTGTCGGCGTCGCCGGCGACCAGCTTCGGACGCAGGCCGAGCGCTTCGATCGCCTGCGCCTCGTCGGTCACAGCGACGCGATTGTCGACGGCACTCTGCAACGCCTTTCGCAACAGCTCGAAACGAAACATTTGCGGCGTCAGCGCGCGCCAGAGTTTTTCACGCGACACGGTTTGCTCGACGCGCTGCTGAGCGTCGGCGCGCTTCAACGTGTCCACGACTGGAGCCGCCAGCAATCCGCCCACTTCATCGTTCGCGAGCTCCGTCAGCAAACGATCCAGATCGGCACCCGACAAACACGGCCGGGCCGCGTCGTGCACGAGCACCCAATCGCGAGCGGCGGCGCGTGTCTCCAGCGCTTGCAGCCCCGCCAGGACGGAGTTCATGCGTTCCGCGCCTCCCGTAGTCGTGATGATTTTCGCGTGTCCGGCCAGAGCGGTCTGCGACCAGCGCACATCGCCCTCGGACAGCACGACGACCACGCCGCCGATCCGCTCCCGCTGCAGGAACGGCGCCAGCGACCATTCGATCACGGTACGCCCGGCGAGCGATAAATACTGTTTTGGAACGGCAGCTCCCATGCGCCGAGCGCTGCCAGCCGCGGGCATCACTACCCAATAGTTGCTGTTCACTGCCGCTGAGTGTTGGTCGCTGCGCGAGCTTCGATGACCCGCCGCTCGTTGTCAGGCTCGGTGGCAGGTTTGGCGGGCTCGGGAGCGACGGAGGCGCTGGGCGGAACGACCTGATAAAACGTCTCGCCCTTCCCCACCATGCCGAGATCGGTGCGGGCACGCTCTTCGATGGCGACCGTGCCTTTCTTGAGATCGATCACTTCGGCCGCCAGGGTGCGATTGCGCTCTTTGAGCTGCTGATTCTCGTCGCGCTGGGCCTGGATTTCGGTTCTGAGCCGCCGCACCTCGCGCAGGCCACCCTCGCCCAGCCACAGTCGATACTGCAGCAGGACGAGGAGCACCACGAGACCGGCAGCAAGAACCTTCATGCGTGTCTTTTAGCAGGACATGCCAGGCAGCGGCACCGGGAAAGCTTCGACGCCGGCGTACTTCGCTTCCGCGCCCAGCTCCTGCTCGATGCGCAGCAGCTGGTTGTACTTGGCGATGCGATCCGAACGCGACATCGAGCCGGTCTTGATCTGCGTCGCTCGCGTGGCAACGGAGATGTCCGCGATGGTCGAGTCTTCGGTCTCGCCCGAACGATGCGACACGATCGACGCATAACCCGCATCCGCCGCCATGTCGATGGCCGCGAGCGTCTCGGTCAGCGTGCCGATCTGGTTGAGCTTGATCAGGATCGCGTTGGCGATCTTTTCATCGATGCCGCGCTTCAGGATCTTGGTGTTGGTGACGAACAGGTCGTCGCCGACCAGCTGCACCTGCTTGCCGAGCCGTTGCGTCAGCAACGCCCAGCCGGCCCAGTCGTCCTCGCTCATGCCGTCCTCGATGGTGACGATGGGATAGCGGCTCACCAGGCCCTGCAGGTAATCGGCGAACTGGGTCGAAGTGAACTTCCGGTTCTCCGACTCCAGGTGATAGATGCCGTCCTTGAAAAACTCGGTACTGGCCACGTCCAGGCCGAGGAAGATCTGCTTGCCGGCTTTGTAACCGGCGCGTTCGATCGCTTCCAGGATGGTTTCCAGCGCTGCCTCGTTCGACGGCAGGTCGGGCGCGAAGCCGCCTTCATCGCCGACTGCGGTAGTGAGCTTCCGTTCGTGCAGCACCTTTTTCAGCGTGTGGAAGATTTCTGCGCCATAACGCAAAGCTTCCGACAGCGACAGTGCGCCGACCGGGAGAATCATGAATTCCTGGATGTCGACGCTGTTGTCCGCATGTGCGCCGCCATTGATGACGTTCATCATCGGCACCGGCAGCGTCTTGGAGCTGCCCAGGCGGCGGAACAACGATTGTTTGGTTTCTTTCGCCATCGCATGCGCGGTGGCCAGCGAGACTGCGAGCAGCGCGTTTGCGCCCAGGCGCGATTTGGTCTCGGTGCCGTCGAGGTCGATCATCGCGCGATCGATCGCGGCCTGGTCGCCCGCCTCGCGGCCGACCAGCAGTTTCTTGATCTCGCCGTTGACGTTGCCGACCGCCTTGAGCACGCCTTTGCCGAGATAGCGGCTCTTGTCGCCGTCGCGCAGTTCGACCGCTTCGTGCGCCCCGGTCGAGGCCCCGGAGGGTACCGCCGCACGGCCGAAGCTACCGTCTT
>CAMLEO010000346.1 GCA_946478975.1 uncultured Steroidobacter sp. | reverse complement strand
CGATCAGCCCGTCGAAGAATCCCTCCGGGCCGTCGCTGGACGCCTCGCTCCAGGGCCCGATCACCAGCGCTTCGAGCGCCTCGGTGTCCACTTGCGCCAGGAAGCCGTCGAGCAACTCACGCTGCGACTCCTCCGCGTCATACGTTTCCTGCATCAGCCGATATACACAATCCCGCCGCTTGACCTGGTCCCCGTGGCGAAAGTCGACGATGGGCAGGCCGAAGAAGTTTGCTGCGTAGTCGGCGACGGTCATGCGAGGCTCCAGGTCCGCGAGGGTTGCGCCAAGCATAGGGAAATCGCCTGCAGAGCGATAGGCGCCCGCGTGCAATCGGCGACCTGGCAGAGACTGCACGGAACAGCGCCGAGGCGGCGTTCGTCATTGGGCTACGACTGAACGGAGGAAAGACCATGCCCGACAAATCAACAGTTCGACGTGCCAAAGCCGACTTGCGCGAGGGCAAGAAGCCATCGACTGCAGCAGGCGAATTCGTGCGCGAAGAAATGGAACATATTCGCCAAGGCAAACACGGCGCTCGTTCGTCCAAGCAGGCCATTGCCATCGGTTTGTCCAAAGCCCGCCGGGCCGGCGTGCCATTGCAGCCGCCCGAAAAAGGAACCACCTCGCGACGCACGCGTCAAAGCGCTGAACGCGATCTCGACGTTGGACGAGGCAAGCGCAAGCCTCGCAAGTCTTCGGCGAGGCGACGGCGTGCAACCGTCAAAGCATTGCGTAATGAACCCAGATCGGCAGCGTCACATCGCGCGCTGTCACGACATGCGAAGCAAAGTGCGCGCCGTCGGCGTTCGAACAAGAGCAGCACACGCAAGCGTGCCTCGCGATGACCGATGGCGCGACGCGAATCGTCACACGAATGGCGGACAATGGCGCTACTCGCCCGACGCTCGGCGGTCTGGAAACAATCGCGCGACGCGTCCCATCCATTTCAGCGGCGCGCCGGTGCGCAGATCTTTCTCTGGCGTCATCGCCAGGCGCACGATGATCAAATCCTTCGAAGGCACCACCAGTGTGTATTGGCCTTCGAATCCCTGGGCGCTGAAGCCGTCGCGCAGCGGGCCGGTGTCGATGAAAATGGGATAGGGCCGCCCCTTGCCTTCCCTCGGCGGCACCCACCAGCCGGCTCCATAAATATCCGCGTTCTGGCCCGTGCCATGGGTGCGAGCGAAATCGACCCAGCCTTCCGGCAGCACCCTGCGACCTTCCCAAATGCCGTCCCGTAAATACAGCAAGCCGAACTTTGCGAAGTCGCGTGCCGAGGCATAAATCAGCGCGCTTCCATACACCAGGCCGGTGGCATCGAACTCGGGCTGTGCCTTCATGCCGATCACATCGAACAAGTTCTCGCCCATCCACTTCATCATCGCGGCTCGCCGTTGGTCGGGCGAGGCAGGATTCGGCACGATGGCTCGCGTGAGCGCATCTGCAGTCAGCACGATGCCGCACGAGTTGTAATTCCAATGCGTGCCCGGCTCGTGGATCAGCGGCAGCCCCGCACAGTAGTTCGCGACATCGAGCCGGCCTGGGCCGAATAACTTACGAGAGGCGTCGCTCTCGGCAATCGAGGGCGCTTCGATTTCGAGATAACGCTGGCCGTCCGTCATCTGCAACCACTGACGCCACGGAATCTGCGCGCGCCGATCGTCCTTCGACCAGTGAGGATTGCCCATGGGCTGATCGATATCGACCTTGCCCTGCGCCACCGCGATGCCGACCAACGCTTGCGTCACCGACTTCGCCATCGACCAGGAAACCAGGCGCATGTTGGTGTTGAAACCGATGGCGGCGCGCTCGAACACCAGACGTCCACCGCGAATGATCACGAGCTCGCGCGTTTGCCCCAGACCATTGCCCTTCTTCTCGAATGCATCGTCCAACGCAGCGTAGAAGGCAGCCATATCGAGCTCTGCGGGCAATGGACCCGTGGGCCACTCCTGAGTCGGCCATGGAACATCCGCAGGTTGTGGTGGCAGCGGCACCAGCTGTGCGTGCACGAGTGACGCGGGTGCCAGCAGGACAATCGTCATCACTAGAGACCGGAACATGCGAGATCCCTCCGTGCGGTCTAGTTCACCGGATGACAGCCATACCCCGCGTCATATTGAGCCCGCGCTGAAATCAAACCGCCGAGTGCCGAGACCGTGACATTGTTTGAAGAGACGCTCACATCGAGCGGGCGCACCGCGTCCGGATCGAAATCCGTGGAGCAGGAGTCGAGCGGGCGACCGGCGACGAACAGGCAGGAGCAGGTTTGTTTGGCAACGTAAACGGTGCCGACGCGAGCAGTGGCAACCGTGTTCCTGCTGCTCCACACCCCGATGCCGATCAGCACCCCGAGCACACCGATGATCAGCAGCCATTTGCGCTTCATCATGCCTCCGTGCACTGTTGTTTTGTTTGTGGCGGGAGGATCGTAACGCAGCGGCTCAAAGCGTTGCTATAGAAAATCGAACCGGCCGCCGGCGTCTGCACAGCGGCACATTTTTGCGGGATCAGCGGCTCTTGGTCATCGGCACGAATGTGATACTCAGCCCGCCTGGCAGCGGATGTTCGATTGGCCCCGTGCCCACGTAGCCACACACTTCATACAATCGTTTGCCCGGCAGTGTCGCCATCAGCGCAAATTGTTTGAACCCGGCTCGCGCCGCTTCGTCTTCGCACCGTTCCAACAACAAACGTCCGAGCCCACGACGAGCGTGACGGGAATCGATGAAAAATGCACGGATGCGCGCTGCTTCCGTGGCGGGATCGAGCCAGCTGTCATCGCGGACTTCACGAGTGTCGCTGCCGAACAAAGTGCGTCGGCGGCTCCAGCCGCCGCAGCCAACAATCTCATCGTCGTCAGTCACGATGGCGAAGTAGGTTTGATCGCGAATCAGCGCTGTATCCACGCCGAACGCGCCTTGCAACGCCGCCTCGATCTGCGCCGGCGTGTAATCGTTCGCTCCCAGCTCGCGGATGGAACGCGCGATCAGATCGCGCAGGATCGGCTCGTCCGCCAGGGTTGCCAGCCGTAAGTGATAAGTCACATTCACCTCGCGCGATCGCTCAACAAAGGTTTTGGCCCACCTTCGAGGCCCACGAGCGCAAGCGTCGTCAGCAGCACTCCCTGGGGGCCGAGCCAAGCGTTCACCGGCTCATACCATTCGTCCAGCGAGTGTGCTTTGTCACCTATGCCGCCGCTGGACGCGGTGATCGCAGGAATGCCGAGGCCCATCGGAACATTTGCGTCGGTGCTGGCGGCTGAGACTTTCGGAGCATTCTGCCCAAGCGCAACCACAGCGCCCGTCCAGGCGATGGCGACCGGATTGTCGCCGCTGCCCGCGCCCGCGGGGCGATCACCTAACAGTTTGCGTTCGACGCGAATCGGATCCGCGCTCCAGCGCTTGCCCTCTTCGATGCCAGCGCGATCGGCCGCCGCGAGAATTTGTTCCTCCAGCGCGGCGAGCGCAGCGGCGGATTCGGAACGAATGTCGATGCGCATCTCCGCCTTCTCGGCGATGGCGTTCACCGATGTGCCGCCCGAAACAGTAGCCACAGTGAAGGTGGTCTTGGGCTCGGCCGGCGGTTGCAGATCGGCGATCATGCTGACCGCTCGTCCCAAGGCGTGAACCGCGCTGGGCGTGCCGAAGTTTTGATAGCTGTGCCCGCCCGGCCCCGTGAACGTGATCTGCCAGCGATGACTGCCCACCGCACGTGCCACGACATCTGAATCGCCCGGCGTGTGATCGATCTTGTCGACCGAAATGAAGCCGTCGATGTCGTTGCGATCTCTGAACAACGCCTTCACGCCGCGCAGATTGCCCAGGGCTTCTTCGCCCACCGTGCCGACGAACAGGACATCCCCTTGCGTGCGCAGTTTGTTCTCCTGCATCGCTCGCAGCACCGTCAACAGGACGCTCAGGCCACGCGCATCGTCGCCGATGCCGGCGCCGTAATAACGTTTGCCGTCTCTGCGAACCTTGACGTTCGTACCTTCCTCGAACACCGTATCGAGGTGCGCCGACAGGACCATCGTCGGCGCGCCTTTGCGTGCCCCCGGACGCCGGGCGATCACGTTGCCCTCGGAGTCGATCGTCACGTCCAGCAGGCCCAGCTCGCGCAGGCGACGGACATAATCATTGGCCCGCGTTTGTTCCTTGAACGGCGGCGACGCGATCTCCGCGAGCTCGATCTGCTCCGCGAGCGTACGCTCGTCATCGCGCTGGATTTGCTCCAGGGCTGACTTCACGGCCGACTGGTTGCGCAGGGTTTTGATGGCCGCCTCGGTTTTGGCGGGAACCCCGGACGCCTGCGCCTGCATGACGCCGAACAACGCGCACAGCCCGAGTGCGCAGGTGTATTTGAAGCTCACCGTTCCCATCTCGCATCGTGAATGAGTTGCGGCTCATAATATCGCATGCATCCCAATCCCTCGATTCCCGACGGCGCTCTCAGCGAAGAGGACATCCGCACCTGTGTGCGCGTTCTGCAGGCCATCGACGCCGATCGCTCGCTGCTGACCCGCTTGTCCCAGGACCAGCGGCGCGAGCTACTGACGTTCGCCGGCCTGGTCGCAAAGCCCGAGCGCCACACGCTGGTAAAAATGGCGAAAGCCTTTCGCAAAGCCGACCGCGAGGCCACCAAGGCGCACGATCGCAAAGTGATCGAGCAGACCGGGCTGCGGGTGCAACGCAAGTCGTCGGTCTACACGCCGCTGTGGCTGCCGCCTCCGGAGGCCGAGGAACCGGCCGAGCCCGCAAGTTTGAAAGCAGAACGCACTTGTTACGTTTGCAAACAGGCGTTCGTCAAAGTGCATCGCTACTACGACTCGATGTGCGAAGCGTGCGGTGACTTCAACTACGCCAAGCGCGAGCAAACGGCGGATCTCTCCGGCCACTACGCGCTCGTGACCGGCGCGAGAGTGAAGATCGGTTATCAAGCCTCGCTCAAACTGCTCCGCGCCGGGGCGCATGTGATTGCGACCACGCGTTTCCCTGTAGACGCCGCGGATCGCTATTCGCAGGAACCGGACTTCGCGGAGTTCCGCGACCGCCTGGAGATTCACGGCCTGGATCTACGCCATACGCCGAGCGTCGAAGTGTTCACGCGCTTTCTGCTGGAACGCTTGCCCCGGCTGGATCACATCGTCAACAACGCGTGCCAGACGGTGCGTCGGCCGGCGGGGTTCTTCAAACATCTGCTCGCGCGCGAAGCTGAATCGCTCGATGCGCTGCCGGCTTTGGTTCGCAATACGCTTGCGGCTCACGATGAGCTGTGTCGAACGTTGGCGACATCGCCCTCGGCGACGAGCTTGCCCGTGGGAATCGAATCTCGCTCGCCTGCCGAAGGGTTGCTTCACAGTGCTGCTCTTTCGCAGCGTCGCTATCTCGATGAGGATTTCCGTGACGGCCAGACCTTGTTTCCAGCCGATCGCTACGACGAGGATCGCCAGCAGGTCGACCTGCGCGACATGAACAGCTGGCGCCTGCGCCTGCATGAAGTGGAAACGCCGGAGCTGCTCGAGGTGCAGCTGGTGAATGCCATCGCACCGTACATCTTGAACGCTCGGCTGAAGCCGCTGCTGGTCCGTACGCCCGGGCATCACAAGCACGTGGTGAACGTCAGCGCCATGGAAGGCCAGTTCTATCGCACGTTCAAGACCGACAAGCATCCCCACACCAACATGGCCAAGGCAGCGTTGAACATGATGACGCGCACGAGCGCGCCGGATTACGTGAAGGATGGCATTCACATGAATGCCGTCGACACCGGCTGGGTCACCGACGAAGATCCGGCCGTGCACGCGGCTCGCAAGGCGGAAAGCGGCTTCTCGCCGCCGCTCGACATCATCGACGGCGCCGCTCGCATCGTCGATCCGATCTTCGTCGGCCAGCTCACCGGCACGCACCTGTGGGGCCAGTTCCTGAAGGACTACAAACCGACGCCGTGGTAACTCCCAACTCCATCACAGCGACTGCGCCGGACCGCATGCATGCTTGTGGACAATAACGCTTCGATGGATTCGACGGAGATGTGATGCCGGGTCAGGGGCTGCTTCACTGGCTGACGGACCGCTTGCAGCACTGGCTGCAGGCCCGGGGCACGCCGAGGCCCTGCCTGCTCGATCTGTCGCTCGGTCTGCCGGAGGTTCCCCGACTCGCCGCTCAGCTCGAAGCGCAGCAGTTCGAACAGTTCGAGCATTCGTTCATGGAGCTCAGCGTCGATGAGCGCTTCGTCGCGCTGTCCGCGCTCGCTCAGCAGGACTTTTGCAACGATACGCTGGATGCGTGGGTGTCCCGCTCCTCTTCGTTTATCGCTCCGCTGTTCAAAGGCACCACCTGTTTGTATCGAGCCTGGCGGATTCCCGGAGTCCGCCGGGTCGCGTCCGGGAATTCGGCGGAGACCTTCGATGCGTTCGAAGCGCTGCTGGAGCAAAGCTGGGGCTATCTCATCAGCGCGCACCGCCGGGCAGAGCACGAACCCGAACCACTGACGCGTTTGATTCCAGTAGCGATGGGTTTACGCGTGCCCCGCGAGACGCTCGACAGCATCTTCGCAAGTTACAAAAGGACCGGCGTGCCGCACCTTGGCGCGACCATGTACATGGTCGAGGCGATGTCCCCGAAATGGCTCGGCTCTCGCGAGGAAGGCTTCGCCTTTGCACGCGCCCACGCCGAGCATTTCTCACAGCAAACGGTCGGCATCGCGCACGCTCACGTCGAGCACTGGGTTTACGAGAACAAGGTTCGCCGCAACGATACCTGCGCGAGCTATTTCTCGCGCAGGGATGTCCAGCAGGAGATTC
>CAMLEO010000345.1 GCA_946478975.1 uncultured Steroidobacter sp. | reverse complement strand
CTCGCTGCGTTCCAAGGAAGAGGCCAACGACTATCGTTACTTCCCCGATCCGGACCTGCTGCCGGTGGTGATCGAAAAGAGCTTCATCGACAGCGTGCGCACGACGTTGCCGGAGCTGCCGGATCAGAAAGCTGCTCGCTACGTCGAGAAGTTCGGTCTCTCTGCGTATGACGCGGGCGTGCTGACGGCGAGCCGTGAGATGGGCGATTACTACGAAGGCGTGCTGGCGGCGTTGCAGGCGAAGAATCTCGCCGGCCACGAGAAGCTCGCGGCGAACTGGACGATGGGCGAGCTGTCGGCTGCGCTCAACAAGGACAATCTGGATGTCACGCAGTCGCGCATCGACGCAGGTCGACTCGCTGGCCTGCTGGCACGCATCGCCGATGAAACGATTTCCGGCAAGATCGCCAAGGAAGTGTTCGAAGCGATGTGGGCCGAAGGCCGCGACGCCGACGCCATCATCGAAACCAAGGGCTTGAAGCAAATCACCGACACGGGTGCGATCGAGAAAACCATCGACGAAGTGATGGCGGCGAATCCCAAGCAGCTGGCCGACTATCGCTCCGGCAAGGACAAGCTGTTCGGGTTCTTTGTCGGCCAGGTGATGAAAGTGACGGGCGGCAAGGCGAATCCGGCGCAGGTCAACGACCTGTTGAAGAAGAAGCTCGCGCCCTAATAGTGGCCCTCATGCACGATCGCGATTGCCTGCACCGTTTCCTGTTCGAGCACTATCCCATCCGCGGGCACATCGTCCACCTGGATGCGTCGTGGCGCGCGCTGCTCGAACATCGTGAGTATCCCGAAGTCATTCGGGATACGTTGGGCGAGGCGGTCGCGGCGTCGGTGCTGCTGGCGGCGACGTTGAAGTTCGAAGGCACGCTGAGCCTGCAATTGCAGGGGCAGGGGCCGATGCACTTGATGCTGGCTCAGTGTTCCGATGCACTCGGCGTGCGGGCGGTCGCCCGGTATCGAGAGAATGAGAATCGTGAAGCCGGGTATCACCGTGATCTGTCGTCGCTGTCCGGTGAGGGCAAGCTCACTGTCACGTTGGAGAACGACGATCTCTCGCAGCGCTATCAAGGCATCGTGCCGCTGACCGGCGAGCGCATGGCGGATTGTTTGCGCAGTTACTTCGAAAGCTCCGAGCAATTGCCGACGCGCTTGTGGCTGCACGCCGATGCGAATGGCGCGTCGGGCTTGCTGTTGCAGCGGCTGTCGAACGATTCGGTGAAGAATCGCACCATCGGCTCGCCGCACGAGGTCGATCCGGCGGACATCGAAGATGCCTGGCAGCGAGTGCAACTGCTGGGCGACACGCTCAAGCCCGAAGAATTACAAACGCTCAGCGATCGCAATCTGCTGCGCCGGTTGTTCGCCGAAGATGACGTGCGGCTGTTCGAATCGGCCCCGGTGTTCTTCCGTTGCCGCTGTTCGCGCGAACGGGTCACCGGCATGTTGCGCTCGTTGGGGGCGGAGGAAGTCCGCTCCGTCCTGGCCGAGCAGGGCCACGTCGAAGTCCGCTGCGACTTCTGCAATCGCGCCTACCGGTTCGACGCCGTCGACGTCGAGCAGCTGTTCTCCCCGGGCGCCGCCTCGGACACCTCCGATCGCAAGCATTAAGAGGCTGCCCCGGCGCCTCTCGCGCCGAGCCAAAGTCCAATTTCCACGTCCGCAGTTCTGGACAGCCATCCGTTGGAGCTGGGGGCGCGCCTGAAGACACGCGTCTAACTCATTGATGCGGCTTAGCTGCCGGGGTAGGGCTCAACGGCCGCGGCGGCCGACAGGCACGCTCCGGGTGACAGCTCACCACGCGCTCGCGTATAGTGCGGCTCGTTTATATAAAGATATCTTTATATCCTTAAGTCCACCGCGAGCCGATGCCCAGCTTCTTATCCGCCGTCTCTGCCCTCCGGGCTGCCGCCGAGCCGACTCGGCTGCGGCTGTTGGCGCTGCTGGCGCGAGCGGAGCTGACGGTCGGCGAGATCTGCGATGTCATCGGCCAGAGCCAGCCGCGCGTCTCGCGGCATCTAAAACTGCTCTGCGACGCCGACCTGCTGGATCGTTTTCGCGAACAGCTGTGGGTTTATTACCGGGTGCCGGCCTCAGGCGCGGCGCTCGAAACAGTCGCGCAGCTGCTCGCGCTGGTCGACGAGAACGACGACGTCCTTCGCCGCGACCGCCGTCGCATGGAGGAAGTCATCGCCGAACGCGGCCGCCGCGCTGCTGATGAGCTGGCGGGCGAGCGAGGGAATGAAACATCGGACGCGATCGACGCGACCGTCCTCGAAGAGCTGGCCAGCGAACCGATCGGTGCCTTGCTCGATGTGGGTACCGGCACCGGCCACATTCTCAAATTGCTTGGCGCCAAAGCCACGCGCGCCGTCGGCATCGATATCTCCAGTGACGCGCTTCGACTCGCGAGAACGAAAGTGCACAGCGCCGGCTTGAGTCACTGCGAACTACAACGCGGCGATATGTACGACCTGCCGTTCGCCGCACCTCTCTTCGATACCGCAGTCGCCGAGCGGGTGCTCGCAGGAGCGGAGCGACCGGTCGTCGCGCTCGCTGAGATCTGTCGCACGCTCAAACATGGCGGACGCGCGATCGTCATCGAGGACTTCGACGCGTTGATTGCCGCGTCGCCGGCGAATCCCATAGCAACGCTGCGCGAATGGTTCGCCAAAGCAGGTTTGGATATGTCACGCGTGCGGCCCGTGGATACCGAAGCAGGGCACCTGCTGCTGGCCATCGGTCGTCGCGTTGCTCACAAGACGGTGGCGGCATGAAGTCGCGCGCCGGTCATCGAAAGCACTGAGGAAGTGTCTATGTCAGTCGAAAAGCTCAAGGATCAACTAGGGAACAGCCTCGGCAAGCTGCGCGGCCGGCCGACTGTTTCCTTTGAGTTCTTTCCGCCCAAGGACGAGGCGATGGAGCAGACGCTGTGGCAGTCCGTCGAGCGCCTGGCGCCGCTGCAACCCCGATTCGTATCTGTGACGTACGGTGCGGACGGCTCGACGCGAGCCCGCACGCATAACATCGTCACGCAGATTCAAAAGACCACCGCGTTGACTGCGGCCCCGCATCTCACCTGCGTCGGCGCGCCGCGCGAAGAAATATTGGATATCGCTCGCGACTATTGGGCGAACGGCATTCGTCACATCGTCGCGCTGCGCGGCGATCCGCCGCAGGGCTCGGGCAAATACAACGCACATCCGGGCGGCTTTGCGTACGCGGTCGACCTGGTGCGCGGGTTGAAGACTGTCGCCGACTTTGAAATCTCGGTCGCGACCTATCCGGAGATTCATCCCGAAGCGCCGAACGCCGACTTCGAGCTGCAAAATCTCAAAGCGAAAATCGACGCCGGCGCCGATCGCGCGATCACGCAGTTCTTTTTCGATACCGACGTGTTCTTGCGCTTCCGCGATCAGTGCGCCGCCGCCGGAATCAAAGCGAGCATCGTGCCCGGCATCCTGCCGATCACGCGCTTTCCGCAGATGTTCCGGATGGCGCAGCGCTGTGGCGCGAGCGTGCCGGACTGGCTGGCGCATCGTTTCGATGGCCTCGACGACGATGCGGACACGCGACGTTTGATCGCTGCGTCCGTGGCCATCGAGCAGGTGCAGGCGCTGCAACGTCATGGCGTGGATGAATTCCACTTCTATACGTTGAATCGCGCCGAGCTCAGTTACGCCATTTGCCACGCGCTGGGCGTGCGGCCGGTGCTGCCGCAAGTCGCGACGGCCTGACGAAACATCCGCAAGTCAAAGTTTACGAGTCATTCTCATGAACCGTACCGAACGCCTGGCTGTTTTTCATCGGCTGCTCACCGAACGCATCGTGCTGCTCGACGGCGGCATGGGCACGATGATCCAGGGCTACAAACTGAGCGAGGCCGATTATCGCGGCGAGCAGTTCAAGGACTGGAAGTGCGACCTGAAAGGCAACAGCGACCTGCTGGTGCTGACGCGCCCGGAAATCATCCAGGCGATTCACACTCGCTACCTGGAAGCCGGCGCGGACATCGTCGAGACCAACACTTTCACCGCGAACTACTCGTCGCAGGCCGACTACCAGATGGAACACCTGGTGCGTGATATCAATCTCGCGGGTGCCAAAGTCGCGCGTGCCGCTGCCGACGAGTTCTACGCGAAGACCGGCCAGGTGCGATTCGTCGCTGGCGCGCTCGGCCCAACCAATCGAACCGCTTCGCTGTCGCCCAACGTCAACGATCCGGCGTTTCGTAACATCGATTTCGATCAGCTGGCGGAGACGTATCACCTCGGCGCGACGGCACTGATCGAAGGCGGTGTCGATCTGCTGTTGATCGAAACGATCTTCGACACGCTCAATGCCAAGGCTGCCATCTACGCCGCTCGCAAGGCGCTGGACGATGCCGGGCTGGATCTGCCGATCATCATCTCCGGCACGATCACCGACGCGTCCGGCCGCACGCTGTCCGGACAAACGACCGAAGCGTTCTGGAATTCTGTGCGTCACGCGCGGCCGCTCGCTGTCGGCTTGAACTGCGCGCTCGGCGCCAAGCAGCTGCGTCCATACATCGAAGAGATGTCGCGCATCGCCGATTGTTACGTGAGCGCCTATCCCAATGCCGGCTTGCCGAACGCATTCGGTGAGTATGACGAAGCGGCGTGCGAGACGGCGGAGTTGGTGAAGGAATTCGCGACCAGCGGTTTCGTGAACATCGTCGGCGGCTGCTGCGGCACCACGCCGGATCACATTCGTCACATTCGCGAATCGGTCGAAGGCGTTGCGCCTCGCAAGCCGCCGGTGCTGGAGAAACGTTGCCGCCTGTCCGGCCTCGAGCCGTTGAACATCGGCCCGGACAGCTTGTTCGTGAACGTCGGCGAGCGCACCAACGTCACCGGCTCGGCGAAATTCCGCAAGCTGATCGAAGCGGACGATTACAACGCGGCGCTCGACATCGCGCGTCAGCAGGTCACGAGCGGCGCGCAGGTGATCGACATCAACATGGACGAAGGCATGCTGGATTCGGAAGCGGCGATGGTGCGCTTCCTGAATCTCATCGCCTCCGAGCCCGACATCGCGCGCGTACCGATCATGATCGACTCGTCCAAATGGACGGTCATCGAAGCGGGCCTGAAGCGCATCCAAGGCAAGGGCATCGTCAACTCGATCAGCTTGAAGGAAGGCGAGGAACTGTTCCTGGAACACGCCCGCAAGGTGCGCGCGTATGGCGCCGCTGTGGTGGTGATGGCGTTCGATGAAACAGGCCAGGCCGATACGGTCAAGCGCAAAGTCGAAATCTGCCAGCGCTCGTATCGCGTCCTCACCGAGAAGGCCGGTTTCCCGGCCGAAGACATCATTTTCGATCCGAACATCTTCGCGGTCGCGACCGGCATCGAGGAGCACAACAACTACTCGGTCGATTTCATCGAGGCGACGGCCGAGATCAGGAGGACCTGCCCGCACGCACACATCAGCGGCGGCGTGAGCAACGTTTCCTTCTCGTTCCGTGGCAACGATCCGGTGCGCGAAGCGATGCACTCGGTGTTCCTGTATCACGCCATCAAGGCGGGCATGACGATGGGCATCGTCAATGCCGGCCAGCTGGCGATCTACGAGGACATCAATTCCGAGCTGCGCGAGCGCGTTGAAGATGTGATTTTGAACCGCCGTCCGGATGCGACCGAGCGGCTGCTGGAAATCGCCGCGCGCTTCAAAGGCGAGACTGGAGCGAAGAAGGCCGAGGACCTGGCGTGGCGCAACCTGCCGGTCGAGAAGCGGCTGGAACATGCGCTGGTGAAAGGCATCGACGAATTCATCACCGTCGACACCGAAGAGGCGCGCCTCAAAGCCGAGCGGCCGCTGCACGTGATCGAAGGCCCGCTGATGGACGGCATGAACGTGGTCGGCGACTTGTTCGGCAGCGGCAAGATGTTTCTACCGCAGGTCGTGAAGTCGGCGCGCGTGATGAAGAAAGCGGTCGCTCACTTGATTCCTTACATCGAGGAAGAGAAAGCTCGCACCGGCTCGGTGGCGAAAACCAACGGCAAGATCATTCTCGCGACCGTCAAAGGCGACGTGCACGATATCGGCAAGAACATCGTCGGCGTCGTGCTCCAGTGCAATAACTTCGAGGTGATCGATCTCGGCGTGATGGTGCCGTGTGAGCGCATCCTCGAAACCGCGCGTCGCGAGAATGCGGACATGATCGGCTTGTCCGGCCTGATCACGCCGTCGCTGGATGAGATGGTTCACGTCGCTCGCGAAATGCAGCGGCTGGGTTTCGAACAGCCATTGCTCATCGGCGGCGCGACTACATCGCCTGCGCATACCGCGGTGAAGATCGATCCGCAATACAAAGGCCCGGTCGTGTACGTGAAGGACGCGTCGCGATCCGTCGGCGTGTGTCAGCAGCTCGTCACCGCAGCTTTGAAACGTGAGTTCGTCGAGAAGACGAAAGCCGAGAACGCTGTGCGTCGTGAGCAGCACGCGGGCAAGAAGATCAAGAGCCCGCAGCTGACAATCGCACAGGCGCGTGCAAACAAGTTCAACGGTGGCTGGGATTCGTATGTGCCGCCGGTGCCGAAGTTCCTCGGCCTGCGCGTGTTCGACGATTTCTCGCTGGAAGACCTGACTCGTTACATCGACTGGATGCCGTTCTTCAACGCGTGGGAGTTTGCGGGCAAGTTCCCGGATGTGCTGTCGGACCCTGTCGTCGGCGAGGCCGCGAGCAATCTCTACGCGGATGCGCGCAAGCTGCTGAAGCAGCTGATCGCCGAGCGCTGGTTGAAGGTGAGCGCGGTGATCGGGCTGTTCCCCGCGAATT
>CAMLEO010000344.1 GCA_946478975.1 uncultured Steroidobacter sp. | reverse complement strand
CCGAAAATGTTTCGAGCTTGCGGATCAGTGCATGTATGGGGCTCGAGTCGGACATATCCTGTCGCATCCTCAGTGCTCGGTCTCCGTGTTGCGCGTCTCAGCCGGCGTACATACGGACTGCACCGCTCGTAACAGCTCGTTCAAGTTGACCGGTTTTTCCAGGCGCACGCTGTTGCTGAAGGCGTCCGGCAGCACCGAGCGATCGTAGCCGGTCGCAAAGATCGAGGGCGTGCCGCGCCTGCGCAGCTCATCGGCGAGATCGAATGCCAGCGTGCCGTGCAGATTGATGTCGAGCACGGCGCAGTCGACGCGTTCTTTCCGCACCATGGCCAGGCCATGCTCGATATCGGGCGAAGGGCCGAGCACCTCGGCGCCGCCGGCGCGCAAGGTGCTGCATATCTCGTCGGCAATGAAATAATCGTCCTCGACGACCAGCACCCGCAGGCCGGTCAGCGGCGCGGGTTGTGCGGCGGACAGCTTGGTTGTCATGTCGGCACCTCTTCTCGTTTGCCGTCTGGGTCGCTGAATGATGCATTCCGTTCGTTCAGGGGCAGCTCCATCTCACAGCGCACCCCTCCCGGTGCGAAGGTGAGCGTGGTTCGAGCGCCGAGCTCGTAGGGCAGGACGCGCTCGATCAATTCCTGGCCGAAGCCGCGGCGCTGCGGCTGCGTCGTAGTGGTATCAACGCCGGATTCGCACCAGCGCCAGTGCAGCTGTGGCGGCGTGGTTTTGCGATCGATCGACCAGTCGATGCTGATTTGTCCGGTGGATTCGCCGAGCGCGCCGAACTTCAACGCGTTCATCGTCAGCTCGTGCAGCGTCAGCGCAATCGTCTCGGTGGCGCGTGCAGACAGGCGCACCGGCGGGCCGCTGATGGAAAACTGCGAGTCGCGGACGGCGTTGGCGGCGAGTTCGGCTCGAACCAGGTCTTCCAGGTCCGATCCCACGCTTCCGTCGAGTGCGAGCGACCCCTGCGTGCGCGCAAGAGCGCTGACTCTCGCTTCCAGGTGCGAAGAAAAATCTTCGGCAGATTCGGCGGCAACACTGGAGCGGCGAATGATCGAGCGCACCAGCGCCAGAATGTTCCTGACGCGATGCTGCAACTCGTGGGTCTGCGTGCGCTGATGTTCACGGCCGCGCCGCAGCTCTTCTTCCTTGAGCTGCGCCTGCAAGGCCATGCTCGTGGCCCAGGCGAGCGCTGGCAGCATCGCGACCTGCTCGGCACCGGGCGCCCGGCCGGCGCGCCAGAAAAATCCGATCGCAAGATAGGCTGAGGCGAGCCCGAGCGGCACAGTGAATATGGTCTCGGCGCGAAAGCGCTTGCCGGCCGGCAATTCCAGCTCCACTTCTGGCCGATGTTTCACAACACCTTCATTGGCGTGACTCGCGGACGCCACGAGCCGCTGCAGCGACGCGTCGTTGCGCAGCGATTGCACTTCGGGCTCATCGGCGGTGGCAATCAAGTAGTGCGAATAATCCTTAGGCAACGCGCACACGCCGTCAGCGAGGGCCAACTCATGAGCCACGCGGGTGGCAATGGACAATACAGCGTCCCGGCTCTGGGCGGCGGCGATTCGCTGCAGTCCGCCGCTCAGGCGTTGTGAGATGTCGATGCGTGCACCCGCAGACGACGTCATTGTAGAAATTCCAGTTAGTGCTCGAGGGATGGCTTTGGCTCGGTCACTCAACGGCCCGCTGAGGTCGTTTGGTCCGGCGAGAACGGCCGAGAATAAAAAGTGTTTGCAGCCTGCCACATTAACCTATGTTAAGAGCTGCGAAGTTTTCCGCCTGGAGCAGCAATAACGCCTAGGAACTTTGCCTGGCAGCTGGCATTTGCATTGTCACATTGATCGTCGGCCCGGTCAGGGAGGATGCGAATGCGCTCGAAGAAAAATTTGCTGTGGGTGGCGACGCTGGGACTCGCGAGCGCAATGGCCGGCGCGGATTCGCTGCCACCGGATGCATCGTATCGTCCGTTACCCACCTTGCCGCTCGACGTGGTGCGAAGAAACGATGAAGCGGCCAAGCCCGCCGTCATGCGCCGGCAGCAGAACCTGCTGAACGAGCGCTACGACTTATCGAATCGTCCGATCGCCGGCGTGATGATGTCCGGCGGCCGCAAGCCGGTGCAGGACGGTGTGCGCGTGAAGCTGCGTTCCGGCACGAGCTGGGATGCGCTCGCCAACATGACGCCCGAGGAGATCAAAGCCAAAGGTCTGTTCCCCGCTGGCTTTCTGCCGTTGCCGCACGTGAAGCAGGCGACCGGCGGCCAGGTGTTTCCACAGAGCCAGATCAAGGTCATCGGCGACGCCGAAGACCGCAACCTGAAACGTTTCGATGTCGACTTCGATCTGCCCGATCACCTGGCGCCGGAGTTTCCGGCACCGATCTTTCTTTCCAATCGGCCCGATCTCGGCGATGTGAGCGGCGGCGAGGTGCTGACCATTCGCAATTACTACGCGAAGATGGTCGGCATCCTCACGCCGGTGCAGATCGAAGGTTTGCGGCTGCTGCTGACGCCGTTCCCGCAGGAGGAATTCAACCAGACCGAAGATCGCAAGGTCGCGGAGCAGAGCAACGGCGTTGCCTGCCTGGACTGCCACGAAAACTTTCATACCAACGCGGCCTTTCATTTGACGCCCGACGTGCGGCCGCAGGCGGCGCGCTTCCGGCTCGACACCACCAGCCTGCGCGGCATGTTCAATCAGCAGATCCATGGCTCGAAACGTTCGCTGCGCTCGGTGGAGGACTTCACCGAGTTCGAGCAGCGCACTGCCTATTTCAACGGCGATCACGTCAGCGCCACGCGCAAGGGCGTGCATCTGCCGGATCGTCCCAACCAGGTCGCGATGATGGCGCAGATGCAAAACATGATCGACTTTCCGCCGGCGCCGAAGCTCACGCCGCTGGGCAAGCTCGATCCGTCCAAGGCGAGCCAGAAGGAGCTGGCGGGCGAGCAGGTGTTCCTCGGCAAGGGCCAGTGCGCCGGATGTCACATTCCGCAGACCACGTTCCTCGACAACAACATGCACGACCTGAAGCTGGAGCGCTTCTACCAGGCCGGGCAGGTGTTCAACGATCAGGTCGCGATGCCGGACGGGCCGATCAAGACATTCACGCTGCGCGGGATCAAGGATTCGCCGCCGTATATGCACGACGGACGTTTGATGACGCTGGCCGATACGGTCGAGTTCTTCAACCTGGTACTGAGCCTGAAGCTCACGCAGGACGAGAAGGATTCGCTGGTCGCCTACATGCTGGCGCTGTGAACGGGAGTCACCGATGAACAAATCGATCTGGATGATGTTGTGGGCGGGCGCGCTGCTGGCCGGCAATGTGTCCGCACAGGAAGGCGCGAATCCCGGCGGCATGGCGCCGGACACGCCGGGCAAGGAAATGGGGCAGCCCGCGCCGGAAGGCTCGAACACGCAAGACAAGTTGTTTGTGAGGCAGGCGGCCGTCGGCGGTCGCGCCGAAGTCGAGCTCGGCAAGCTGGCGCAGAAAAAGGCCAGTACGGATTCGGTGCGACAATTCGCTGGGCACATGGTCGATGCGCACACCAGGAACGGTCAGCAGCTGATGCGCGCCGGCAAGGGATTGAATCCCGAGCTGCCGAAGGACCTGGATCCGGAGCATTTGCGGATTCGCGATGAGCTCAACCAGAAGTCGGGCAAGGACTTCGACATCGCCTACATCGCCAGCCAGCTGACCGATCATCAGCGCACCGCCAACCTGCTGCAGTGGCAGATCACCGCCGGCCAGAACGAGGCGCTGAAGAAATATTCGATCGAGACCTTGCCCGCGGTGATGGAGCACCTGGAGATGGCGAAGGAACAGTACGCGCTGCTCACTCAGGGCGCGGGCAAGGCCCGCTGAGGATCGATTCAGCCGGTGAATTGATCCTCGGGCCGCGCCTGGGACTGGCCGTCGAATTCGCGTTCCGCTTGCAACCAATCGTTCAGCTCGGCGCCCGGGGTAAAGCCGCGCTCCTGGGCGATCTCATACGCGCGTTGTTGAATGCGTTGCCAACGGTCCGGCGCCGCCGTTTGTGCGTCGGCCGCGGCAGTGTCGCCTTCGCTTCGATGCAAGTTCGTGTGGACTACGTCCGGGACCAGTGCTTCGGGCACGCTTTCTTCGGCGTTGCGCGGCCGCTGCAACTGCGGATCGACTTTGACGACGTTGTCCGTGGACGAGCGCTTCGCTTGAGCCATGATGTTTTCTCCCCCCAGGAGTTGAGTTGTGATGTCGCTGTCCAACGCGGCAACACGGCGGGGAGTTCGAAAAATCTGCCGGCTTAATTTTCGCGCTGGATTAACCGGCGTTATTGACAGAGCAAGCACGAGGATTCGGTGTCAGACATTGCCTCGCATGCCGGGCTCGCTCGAATCTTTCAACAAGGTGCCGAGCAGCAGCAGCGCGGCGATCGCATGCACCAGGCCGCCGGGAATCCACATCAATAAACCGGCGAGCTGCTGGTCCTCCACCGGCGTCAGCCCGAACGGCGTCAGGCCCAGCATGGCATAGCGCGGATACCAGGGGCTTTGTGAGAAAGCCATCAATGCGCCCAGCGCGCCGCTGACGACCGACGTTGCAAACAGGCAAAGCACCGCCAGCCCGCGTCCACCGGCCGCTTGTTTGCTATGAAGCATTGCCGACCAGAACAGCAGCGCCGAGACCAGGAACGACAGATGTTGCGTGATGTGCCAGCCGTCGGCGGCGAGTGCGAGATCGAACAGCGTCGGCGCATGCCACAACCACAGCGCGGCGGCCTGCAGAACGGTGGCGGTCACGGCACCGCTCAAAAACTGCCAGCTGGCTCGCATCGCGCGTTGATGGAAGAAGCCGCCGAGCGCTTTGCGTGCGCCGGCGGGCCACGCCCACAGCATTGTTTCCAAAGGCCGCGACAGAACCAGCAGCGGCGCCGCGATGAGCATCAGCAGCTCATGCTCGATCATGTGCAGCGTGAAGGAATTTTCGCCGGCCTCGTGCAACGGCGAAACGGCTGCGGCGACCAGCGTCAGCCAGCCGGCGGCGAACCACAGGCTGCGACGGCGCAAAGCACTGCGGCCCAGTCGAGAGCGCTGCCAGAGCCGGTATTGGCCCGCTGCATATAAAACGAGCGACAGCGCGAGCGGAATCAGCACCGATGGGGTGAGCGTCCAACCGGGCTCGGCATGTGGAATATCGCTGACATGCGCCCACGCTGCGTCCGGCAGCACGATGAGCCACGGCAGGCATCGACCCAAGATTCGTTTCAACGAAAACACGACGGCAGGATGATGTCGGCCAGCAGCTGCACGAAAATCGTCAGCCCGAACAGCGTCGCCGCCATCACACTCAACAGCGGCACGAAAACTTCCAGCGCATCCGCCTCGTCGTCCGCTGCGCCCCCGGCTCTGCGCCATGCCCGCCAGCCGAGCCAGCCGGCAGCGCCGATCACAATCAGCGCGATGGCGCCGGCAATCAACGCAATCGCATCCGGCCCGCGATCGCACGCGGCATAGCTCCAGTTCGAGCCGAGCTGATGATGCATGCCCCACGCGACGGGCGAGACGATCAGGCCCAGCCAGGAGCGCAAGCCCGGGGCGTTCAGCGCCAACGACCGACGTTTGCTGTCGCTCATTGCAACAGCCTCGGCACCCAATACAACAGCCCATAGAGCGGCAGCCACGCGATCGCCACGAAATGCCAGTACATGCAGTTGTCCGCCACGTCGGAGAAGTGAGTCGTTTGCAGCTCGTGTGTGCATGCGAACACGGTCAGTACGATCGTGTCCGCAACATCCGTCACCACGTGCACGGCATGAATGAACAACAGCGCCCAGACAATCGAGCCGTAAGCGTTCTCGTCCCAGCTCACATTCAGCGAGCTGAATTCGAACAGGCGCAGGCCGACCAGCACCACGCCGACCAGGCTCATCAGCACCAGGCCGATACGAACCAGCGTCGGGTTGTGAGCGTGCGCCGTGCGGCTGGTCATTACATTCGGAATCTCGCTCAGCAGGACGATGGCAGTGAACCAGGTTCCGATCGTCAGATCCGGCGGCACGCGGTGAGGCGGCCAGGGCGTGGTGTGATTCATCAGGAAGAAATACGCGCCGCCGCCGAGCAGAAATGCCGTGCCCTCGATGAGGATGAAGCCCATGACGCCCCACCACATGAGCGAGCGTGAGCCGAACGCGGCATCCGGCAGCGAGGAAACATCGGCGACGATCCTGCGGTTCATGCCACGCTCCGTTCGCCCAAGACACGCGGCGATTCGGGCCACAGCCAGCCGATCAAACAAATGCCGGTTGGGATCGCGCCCCAGATCACCGCGCTGGCATCGAAGATCGAAGCGATGAACCACAGCGTCGTCGCGAGTCCCGTCCAGAGCGGCCACACCGTCGGCTCCGGCGAATGCTGTCGCAGGTCCGGTTCCGCAGCGGCGGCCGTCGTGCATAAAACTTCGCGGTGCGAGCTGGATAGTCCTTCCATCACTTCACGCGGTTCCGGTTGCCACAATGCCTCGCGGCCCGTCACCACCGGCACATGCAGAAAGTTATATGGCGGCGGCGGCGAGCTGGTCGCCCATTCCAGTGTCGAGGCGCCCCAGGGGTTGTCACCCGCACGCTCACCGGCGCGCAGCGACTTGATGACGTTGATCAAAAAGATCAGCAGGCTGACCGCGAGCAGCAGCGCGCCAAAGCTCGACAGCTGATTCAATCCTTCCCAGCCCAACCCCTGCGCATACGTGTAGACGCGCCGGGGCATGCCGGCCAGCCCGAGGATGTGCATGGGAAAGAACGTGACATTGAAGCCGATGAAAAACAGCCAGAACTGCCAGCGGCC
>CAMLEO010000343.1 GCA_946478975.1 uncultured Steroidobacter sp. | reverse complement strand
TGCTGTTCGAGCGTTTCCTGAACCCCGAGCGCGTGTCCATGCCCGACTTCGACGTCGACTTCTGCATGGACGGCCGCGACCGGGTCATCGATTACGTGGCGCAGCGCTACGGGCGCGAGCGCGTTTCGCAAATCATCACCTACGGCACCATGGCGGCGAAGGCCGTGGTGCGCGACGTGGCGCGCGTGTTCGGTCAGAGCTACGGCTTTGCCGACTCCATCGCCAAGCTGATTCCGTTCGAGCTCGGCATCACGCTCAAGGACGCGCTGGCGAAGGAAGAAGAGCTGCGGCGTCGTTATAACAACGAGGAAGAAACACGCGCCATCCTCGACATGGCGATGTTGCTCGAAGGCCTGGTGCGCAACGCCGGCATGCATGCCGGTGGCGTCGTCATCGCGCCGTCGGTGCTGACCGATTTCGCGCCGCTGTTCTGCGACGAGAACGGGCAGAGCGTCGTCACGCAGTTCGACAAGGACGACGTCGAGCAGGCGGGCCTGGTGAAGTTCGACTTCCTCGGCCTGCGCACGCTCACCATCATCGATTGGGCGGTGAAGATCATCGATAAACAGCGCGCTGCCAAGGGTGAGCCGCCGCTGGATATCACGGCGATCCCGATGGACGATCCGGCGACTTACGAGCTGCTGAAGAAATACGAGACCACGGCCGTGTTCCAGCTGGAATCGCGCGGCATGAAGGATCTCATTCGTCGTCTGCAGCCCGACTGTTTCGAAGATATCGTGGCGCTGGTGGCGTTGTTCCGTCCCGGCCCGCTCGAGTCGGGCATGGTCGACGACTTCATCGCGCGTAAGCGCGGCACGACCACCGGGCCCATCGATTATCTGCATCCGGATCTGCAACCGGTGCTGGCGCCGACCTACGGCGTCATCCTGTACCAAGAGCAGGTGATGCAGATCGCGCAGGTGCTCGCCGGCTATTCGCTCGGCGGCGCCGACTTGCTCCGCCGCGCCATGGGCAAGAAAAAACCCGAGGAAATGGCCAAGCAGCGCGCCATCTTCGTGAAGGGCTCGGTCGAACGCGGCGTCGAGCAGAAAACCGCCGAACACATCTTCGACCTGATGGAGAAGTTCGCGGGCTACGGCTTCAACAAGTCGCACTCGGCCGCGTACGCGTTGCTGTCGTATCAAACAGCGTGGCTCAAGGCGCATTACCCCGCGGCCTTCATGTCGGCCGTGCTGTCGTCCGATATGGACAAGACCGACAAGGTCGTGACCTTGATCGACGAAGCGCGGCGCATGCGCTTGAAGGTCGAGCCGCCGGATGTGAATACATCACGGTTCATGTTCACCGTGTCCGGTGAGCGCAGCATTCGTTATGGCTTGGGCGCAATCAAAGGTGTCGGCCAGGCTGTTATCGATATGCTCGTCGAGCAGCGCGAGCAGACGGGCGCGTATCGCGATCTGCCGGATATGTGCCGGCGCAGTGATGCGAGCCGCATGAACCGTCGTGTGCTCGAAGCGCTGATTCGTTCGGGCGCCGTGGACTCGTTGGGCGCGAATCGAGCGACCTTGATGCATTCGCTGCCGTCGGCGATGCAGCTTGCCGATCAAACAATTCGCGCGCGAGCGGTGGGGCAGAACGATATGTTCGGCCTCATGGACACGAGCCCGACCGCTGCGCCGGCTGTCGTGACCGAAGTGCTGCCGGACTGGAGCCGCCGCGTGCGCCTCGACGGCGAGCGCGACACGCTCGGCTTGTATCTCACCGGCCATCCCTTCGAGGAATTCGAAGTGGAGGTCAAGCCCATCACCAGCGGCCGCATCGCCGATGTCGTGGGCGACCGTCCGGCGCCGAGCAACGAAGGATTCCATTTCAAAGGCAAGCCCGTGACCGTGGCCGGCATGATTTTCGATGTCGGCAAGCGCGGCCAGCGCGTGATCTTCACGCTGGACGATCGCAGCGGGCGCCTGGAAGCATCGATGTTCGAAGACGTGTGGCAGCAGTACCGCACGGTCGTCGTCAAGAGCGCCATCGTCATCGTCGAAGGCTCGTTGCGCTTCGATGAATACATCGAAGGCTGGCGCCTCACCGCCAAACGCGTCATCGACATCGACCAGGCTCGCGAGCAGCACGCCCGGCGCCTCGCCGTTCGCTGGCCGCCGGGCCTGGACGCGACCGGTCAACGCAATTTCCTCAAGTCCCTCGAACAAACCCTTCGCCCCTTCCGGGGCGGCCGCTGCGCCGTCGCCGTCTACTACAACAACCCCGCTGCCCGCGCGGAACTGGTGCTGTCGGAAGAGTGGTGCGTCAAACCAACGCGCGAGCTCACCGAGCGTTTGTCACAACTGTGCGGGAATAACGGCATCAAGCTGATTTACGGGCCGCCGCAGACGCACTGACGTTGCTCCCATCGGTATGGCCAGTCACGTCATGACAACCGTGGCTCTCGCCACTTCCGTGACATTCGCTGCGTGGGCCGCATGGCTGCTGTTTGCCGAACGCGTTCGTTGTTCGAATCGCGAGATCGTGAAGTTCCACGGCTGGCGCAAGGAATCCATGGCGCTCGCTGAGATCACGCAGATCCAGTTTCATTATCACGCCGTCGTTGGCTTCGTGAGTTCGTGGGAATTCATCTCCCGGTCCGGACGCTCGCTGCTGATCGACGGCCGAGCCCTCGGAATCAGGCCCGCACTAAAGGCGCTGGAACAAACGCTGCCCGGCTTTTCCCTCTCGGACTTCCAACGCAAGTTCGCTGCCGGTGACGTGGAAGACACGATTGATGTCTGGCGCTCGGAAAGCTGATGTTTCGCCCTTTTATATGGGCGAGCAAAATGACCGTAGAAAGAAATGGTAGCCAGAGACTTTTGCAACGTGCGGTGAATCATCGGCCGGAACTGCTGCGCTCGGCGCTTCGAAAGTGCGGCGCGATGGAGCACGGCGAAGCCGTTCGCTGGGTGTCGCCGCTGGCAGCGGACAATCATTGCGAGTATCGCGACGGCGCCGCGCTGGAAAAATTGGAGCTGATTCCGCGTATCAGCAAACCCCTCGCGGAATTCTGGCCGGCTCGCGGATGCGTTTGGGACGCGCTCGGCATCGCGGGCAAGGCACGGCCAATTCTGGTCGAAGCGAAGGCACATATTCCGGAGGCGGTCTCCTCGGGCACCCGCGCATCCGATAAATCGCGCAAGCGGATCGAAGGCAGTCTTGCTCTAGTGAAGCGCAATCTTGCGCCGAGAAGCAGGGCTGATTGGACGGGGCAGTTCTACCAGTACGCAAACCGGCTCGCGTACCAGTTCTATATCCGCAACCTCAATGGAGTGCAGAGCAGCCTCGTCTTCCTGTATTTCACCAACGCCGTGGATATGGACGGGCCGACAACAGCGGAGGAGTGGCAAGGGGCAGCGCGCCTGATGCACGCGCTCATGGGCTTGCCTGCAGATCTCTCACACTTCGGGGTCTATCATGCGTTTGTCGACGCCCGTCAGCTTGCGAATGCTGCTGAGTAGAGGCTCGCGCGCAGCGCTGTGATTGGCGCTGCGCGCGAGCAAATCGAAAGAGATCAGTCGGCCTTCACCGCCTCGATCTGAATCTGGATCTGGACGTCCTGTTTGAAGCCGTAGGCCTTGCCGTAGCTCACGCCGAAGTCTTCGCGATTGAACTTGCCGGAGGCGTCGGCGCCGCAGGTTTCTTTCTTGGACATCGGGTTCGGCTTGCACAGGAACTGGGTGATCGCCAGCTTCACCGGTTTGGTTACACCGTGCAGCGTGAGTGAGCCGTCGACCTCGGTCGGCACGCCGTCCTTGAATTTCACCAGTTTGCCGGTGTAGGTCGCGGTCGGGAACTTGTCGGTGTCGAAGATTTCGGCGCCCTTGGCGTGCTCGTTGAGTTTTTCCTGGCCGAAGTCGATCGACTTCATGTCCATCGTCACATCGACGGTGCCGGTCTTCGCGGCGGTGTCGACGGTGACGGTGCCGGAGGTGCTGTTGAGCTTGCCGCGCCAGTTCGACAGGCCGCCCATGTGGTCGGCGGTGAAGCTCGGGAAGGTGTGATTCGGGTCGACGTTGTATTTGACGGGAGCAGCCGAGGCACCGAGGGCTACGAGCGTCAGCGCGGTCGCGACCGCGAGGGACGATGATTTCATGCGAGTCTCCGTTAGGATCTGCCGGGAGGGCAGTGTTGGTAAATCGATGGCGTTCAACCGCCGGCGCGTTTCGCTTTGAAGCCGCGCTGGGTGAGTTCTTGTACCAGCCGGTCGCGGTGATCGCCTTGGATCTCGATGCGGCCGTTGTCGACGGCGCCGCCCGAGCCGCAACGTTTCTTCAGCTCGGCGGCCAATGTTTCCAGTTGGTCGGCCGCAAGCCCCAGGCCGCTGATGACGGTTACGCCCTTGCCTTTGCGCCCCTGGGTCTCGCGGCTGACGCGCACGACGCCATCGGACGCAGCTTTGCCCGGCGTGCCTTTTTTGCAGACACATTCGCGCAGGGCGCGCAGGCAGTTCGGGCAGCGTTCGCCGATGCCGGTCGAATAAACGATGCCACCGCCGTCGGACGGGCTCTTGGACGTAGCTTTCATGGCGCGAAAGTGTTGCGAGTTTCGCGGGCCTGCGCAACTGCGGCCCACCTGCGCAGGCGCTTAAGATGCTGTAATCATGGGCATAAGACTTATGCCTCGGCGGCAGGAATGCAAAAGGAGCAGCGCATGCACGGTTTGATCGGCAAGATGATCGCGGCCCCCGGCCAGCGCGACACATTAATCGCCATTCTGTTGGAAAGCACGACCGCCATGCCGGGCTGCTTGAGTTACATCATCGCCCGGGATGCGAAGGACGCAAACGCGATCTGGGTCAGCGAGGTCTGGGACAGCAAAGACAGCCACGCGGCTTCGCTGACGCTGCCGCAGGTGAAGGCGGCGATTGCCAAGGCGAAGCCGCTGATCGCGGGCTTCGGCGACTATGTGACGACCGAGCCCGTCGGCGGCGTCGGGCTGGCTCAGGGTTGAGCCAGCTGGGTGATGCCACGTTTGCGCTTTTCGGCCGCAACCATCTCGCGCACGTCGCCTAACAATTGTTTGGCGTCGTAGATGATGCCGTCCTTGATGGTGTACTTCACACCGCCGACGCGGCGGGTGCGGCCGTCTTCGCCCAGGCGCACGTGGCCGGTGCCGTACATCACTTTGAAATTCGCCAGCGGATTTTCATCGAGGATGGCGAGGTCGGCGAGCTTGCCCGGTTCGATGGAGCCGATGCGATCGTCGGCGCCGAGCGCCTGCGCACCGTTGAGCGTCGCGGAGCGGATCACTTCCAGCGGATGAAAGCCGGCTTCGCGCAGCATCTCCAGCTCCTGGATCGTGCCGAAGCCGTACAGCTGATAGATGAAGCCTGAGTCCGAGCCGACGGTCACGCGGCCGCCGCGATTTTTATAATCGTTCACGAACGCCATCCACAGCCGATAGTTCTCGCGCCAGGCGATTTCGTCCTCGGTGCCCAGTCGAAGAAGAAGCTGCCGTGGTTGTCGCGATTCGGGGTGTAGAAGTCCCACAGCTGCGGCAGCGTGTATTCGTCGTGCCAGTCGGCGCGGCGGGCACGCATCAAATCGCGCGAGGCCAGGTAGATCGTGAACGTGGGATCGATGGTGAAATCCAGCTGCAGCAGCTCCTTGATCACCGATTCATATTTCTCGCTGCCGGGCTTCGCGGCCTGGCGCCACAGGCGGCCGGCCTGGCCGAAGCGATCCTGCTCGTTGTTGTAGTTATATGCGGGCGGATAGTCCTGCACGGTGCGATCGTCGAACAGCGCTTCGGGCAAGCCGTACCAGTGCTCCATGGTCGTCAGCCCCCAACGCGCCGTCGTGAGCACGTTGACGCGGCGGACATCGAGCTGCGCGTGATGACAGGCGCTGCGCATGCCTTGTTTTTTCACTTCATCCAGCACCGCCTGCAACACATCCGGCCGATAGCCGAAACATTTCACGCCGACCGCGCCCTTGGCTTTGATATCGCGCACCCACTGGCGGCCCTGCTCGGGTTTGGTCAGCGGTGTATCGGGGCGAAAGAATACATACGGAAAGATGCGCGGCGCGGTGATTTCATTGCGCTCGCTGCGCCGGGTTTCGCTCACGCACCACTCGACGCCATTGCCGCAGCCCGGATCGCGAATGGTCGTGATGCCGTGGCCGAGCCAGAGTTTATAAACGTACTCCGCGCTCACGCCTTGCTCGGCCCCGCCGATGTGCCCGTGCATGTCGATCAGGCCGGGCAGAACGTAATGCCCGCGCAGATCGATTTCTCGGCCGCCGGCCTTGAGCTTGGGACGCAGCGGATCTTCCTTGGTGCCGCCGGGCGCGCCGACCGACATGACCTGAACGATGCGATTGCCTTCGATGACGATGTCCGCCGGGCCGAACGCCGGTGCACCGGTGCCGTTGATGACGGTGGCGCTGCGCAGGATCAGCTGCGAATACGGGCCTTCACCTTCCTTGCGGGCCGGCGCGGGCGGGACTTTGAATTCATCCTCTGCGGCCGCGACCTGAGTCAGGCCAGCCAGCACAGCCGTGGCTACAAGCGATGCCCAAATCGGCGGAATGAGTCGATTCATTGTTATTCCTGTCAAACGAATGCCGAGTACACCAGGGTGCGCAGCTCGCGGCGCAGGTTATAGAGCGTCGAGGGTATCAGCTGAGTCATGAAGATCACGATCAGCTGCTCGCGTGGATCGATCCAGAAACACGTGCCGGCCATGCCGCCCCACGAATAATCGCCGACGGAGCCTGGAACCAAGGCACGCGCAGGATTGGTCGTGACGGCGAAGCCCAAGCCGAAGCCCACACCTGCGTAGCCTGATTCACTGTACAGCGACACCGACATATCGGGCAGCTCTTTGCCGCCGGGCAGATGATTGGCGGTCATCAGC